>CANEXL010000014.1 GCA_947443745.1 Microbacteriaceae bacterium
AACGGATGGCAGATCAGATCATTTTGAACTCACTGTCTCAGGGAACATTGCCCAGGGCTACTTTCGTGACCCCGAAACGACTGACCTCAGGTTCACGATTGACGACGAGGGAAACCGCCGCTGGCGCACCGGTGACGTTGTGAGTGTCGCCGAGACGGGTCTTCTCACGCACGAGGGTCGCATCGACGATCTCGTGAAAATTAGCGGATACCTGGTGTCGACCGTGGAGGTGGAACGCGCCCTTCTCACCGTTCCGGGAGTTGGTGCAGCCACGGTGCTCGTGGGCGAGGCCCATGGCGGGTTGTGGCTGGAGGCTCATGTCGAACGCGCGTTGGATTCCTCGCTCACGGCAGCGCAAGCTCGGCACCAGCTTGAGGCTGTGCTCGCCCCGCACATGATTCCCAGAACCTTCGTTCGGCACGACAGTATTCCGGTCACTCTTCGCGGAAAAGTCGACCGCGAAGCTATGCGGCTGGCAGAGGGTGTGCCCTGGTAGGTCAGTTCCATCAACGTAATAGATTTAGCTCATCATTTATGCCCTGGAGGCTCGTCCATGGTTTCCCCAACCACTCCTGTCGTCGCCCAGGTTTATGACCGGCTCGTTGCTTCGTGCACCACGGTAAACCAGGTCAATCGCGTCAATATCGCCTTTGAGAGACGCCTCACGCCCTCAGAAATCTTTCTTCTGTCTGATCACCTTCGGCTCGACGATGATGTGACATTCGGTCGTGGTTTCGGTCTCATCGTCCGTGCGCGAAAGGGGCTGGAAGAAATCCTGCGGGGGATGTTACGTCGCCTTCGGATTAAGTTTCGTAACGTAGCCTTTCTGCACCGTCGGCGAAACCTCGCCAACCTCCAAGATCGTTTTTCCAGCAGCCTTACTCCTCTCGAGCGCCGTCGTCACAGTGCATGGTGGGCGTTGACCCAAGAGCAGCAACTGCGTGTGGAGGACTCGGCGGGCTCGTCTCCAGCGGCTAGGCCCACGGTGGAGCAGGGATTTCATCGAGTGTGGCGTCGAAACGGAGTTGCCCTCTTTTCAGCACAGGGCCCCACGACCAGTGACGCACGCGGCCTGATCATTTGTTTCACCGGAACCACCCGCCGCATGGGAATGCCTGTCTCGCTCTGGCTGAATAACCTTCCTTCGCGCAGGCACGACGTTCTCGTTCTCGAATGCCCGCCGAATGAGTTTTTCGTGCGGGGAGTGCGAGGTCTCAGCGACTCGCTTCCCACAACCAAGGACGCTCTCGCCGACCTTGTCCGCACAAATTCCTACGCGGATGTGCGCATCGTGGCGACGAGCGGCGGAACCATCCCCGGACTTTTTGTGGGACTCTGGCTGGGCGTGAAAGGAATCGCCTTGGCGGGCCCCGTTGCCCCAACAGTCGAGTATTGGCCAGAATTCTTGCCCGAGGGTGACGTTCTTGCGCACGTCGCGGAGGCTCTCCGCGCGGCACCAGCTGAGGGAATGACGACGTGGTTGGCCTATGGCGTCGACGACAAGGCGGATGCGTTGTTCGCCACGCGCCTCGCTGCCATCGTGCCCGGGGCCATCCTCATGCCCGTGCCCAACGCTGGCCACAATTGTTTCTATGACCTTTCTCAGCGAGGAGAACTAGCTGCTCTGATGCGGGACTTTCTCTCGGCCAGCACCCCCGCGTCTTAGGCCAGATAGACCTTGCGTATGGTCTCGGTGACAATCCAGAGAGTCTCTTCCCCTGAGTGCAACTGAAGGACGGTACCAGCGATCAGTGGCTGTTCGACGCGCACGCCATTGAGCGTGCGGTGAACCACCCCGGCACCGGCGATGATGATGCAGACCTCATCGGTCTCGACATCGGTCATACTGCCGGGTGTCATCACCCACACTCCGACGTCACGATCGTCCCACTCGGTAAGGGGAATCGATCCCGTACCGGGCGATCCATCGGTCACCTGATCGGCGGGAACGTGCTCGGTGGGAATGGCGAGGGCGAGGGCATCCGCCATGAACGTTTCAGAAAACATTGTGACTCCAGTGAGGTGAGGAAGGGGCGAGTGCAGACGGATATTGTTGTCGGCTAGGAGTCGAACCCGAGCCCGACGGAGTCGAGGGTCTTGAGGAACAGGCCGCGCTTGCCGCCGTTATGGTCAGCGTGGTTCAGTGCAGAACGAGTTGCTTGAATGGCGGGATAGGTGGCCGGTTCTGGCGGGAAGGGCATCGGCAGCTTGCGCACCATCTCCAGCTGGGTGCGTTCGGTCGTGAGCCCCGCAAGCTGATCCAGCATGACGTTGGCGGCGAAGCGCGTGGCAGCAACACCCAGGCCAGTGAAGCCTGCGGCATACGAGACACGCCCCTGGTGAGCGGTCGCGAAGAAGGCACTAAACCTGCTGCACGTGTCGATGACGCCACCCCAGCGGTGGCTGAATTGCAGGCCCTCCAGCTGAGGGAAGGTCGTGAAGAAGTGACTCGCGAGCTTGGCAAAGGTTTCGGGACGGTCATCATATTCGCGGCGGATGCGACCCCCGTAGTGATAGATGGCGTCGTAGCCTCCGAAGAGAATGCGGTTGTCGTGCGAGAGGCGGTAGTAGTGGAACTGGTTCGCCATGTCGGCGATGCCTTCGCGGCCCTTCCAACCGATGCTCTTCAGCTGCGCAGCGGTGAGCGGCTCCGTCATGAGCACGTAGTCATAGACCGGCACGGTGTGCAGCTGGTAGCGCTTGAGCAACGACGGGAACGCATTGGTCGCCAGTGCCACACGGTCGGCGTGAACCTGACCGCTCGCAAGCGTGATCAGGATGCCGTCGCGCTGCGCTGTCAGGGCCTTTACCGGGGAGTGCTCGAAGATCTCGACACCGGCCGCGAGGCACGAAGTCATGAGTTCGTTGGCGAGTTTCGCTGGGTGCACGAGGGCGGTCTCGCGAGGCTCGAACAGTGCCGCCAGGTAAGTGGGGGAAGCGACCTTCTTCTGGATCTCGGCTTGGCTGAGATAGAGGGCGCGCTCGCCGTCGGCTTCGCCTTCCAGGCCATCGGCTTGGTACTCCTCGGTGGCGACAGCGAAGGAGCCGTTGCGTTCGAAGTCCACTTTCCACTTGCGCTCGGAAACCGTGGCCTCAATCTCGTCGAGGTTCTCCATTCCGAGGCGATCCAGCTGATCGTATTCGGCGGCAAACCGGGTGCGGCCGTTGGATTCCCCGTGGGTCAGCGTTGATTCGACGAAGCCACCGTTGCGGCCCGAAGCCGCCCAGCCACACGTCTTGCCTTCGAGCACGATGACGCGGCGGTCAGGTTCGCGTTCCTTCGCCAGCAGGGCTGTCCAGAGGCCGGTGTAGCCACCGCCCACAATGACCAGGGATGCTTTCTCGCTCCCCACAAGCGCGGGCATGGCGGCGGCCCGCGGCATATCGTGCGTCCAGAAGGGGGCCAGAATTGTTTTTGCCAGGGAGTGGGCAACCACGCTGGTCTGTGCAGGCTGTCGTTCAAAAACGGTTGAGCCCATGACTATCACCTCAGTTGAGTATCGCTAATAACGGTTGTCCCAGCCTAGGCGGGGCTTCACGATCGCAACAGGGGCGCTCCGGCATTCCGGGGCCAAGGCGACCTGGCCCGCGGAAAACTACAGCGGGTTGACGATTCCCATTGAACATCCGGATGTCGTGGTCTTGGCAAATGCCGCGGTCATGAACTTCTGCAGCGGAGAGCCCTCAAAGACCAAATCGCTCGTCGACTTCGTCAGACCCTTGGCCGAGATTTCGCCGGGAATACTGAAGTGCGATGCGGGACTTTGTAGCCCGTTCTTGCGAACCATGTTGAGTTCCAGGTGACCCTGGGCACCACTCGCGGGGCAATACTCGGTGGCGGCGTACGCGTCGTAAATCGCGCGCGACGTGCAGTCGGAGGCCAGAGGAACACTGGTCATCATGGATCCCTGAGGCGAAACACAGTGCACAATTGTGTCGTCGGTTCCCTGCGCCAAGAAGAGGGGAACGAGAGTGCCATTCACGCTCGGTGCCTTGGGGAACGGGTTCGTGCCTAGTGGGCCAGGGAGGTTCCACGTCATCCAGCTGCACCATGCCTGAATACCGGTGTCGGATGTGGTCGCACACGTGGTGTCAAAGGCAGCCTTGAAATACTGGCCCTTTTTATAGTCGGTGGGCAGGTTCCACAAGCTTGGAACAAGCATCTGGTTCGTCTTGGCGTCACCATAGGCCGAGACAGCAGCCTGCACTTCTTTCATGCCCGCGCCTACCAGGCACATGTTTTCCACGGTACTCACCGTGTTCGTTCCCGGCGTTGCCGTGACCATCGCGGCCAGATCGAGAGGAGCAGTCGTGGCGGGATACGCAGGAAATAGCGCAGACGCGCTGGGCGCCGCACCGGCAGCCAGTTGGCTCCAAGAACCAAAGATGTAGGCGAACAGCGCCGGCCCAATCTGCATTTGGAGCGATGCAATCGGGACATCGAGGCCAATGTTTTGGTGGGTCTCCCAGTCGGCGAGGCCATCGCCGGGGGCCACATCGGGCTGACCAGGAAGGGTGATGAAGTTTCCGGCGGGGGCGAGGGCGGCAACGCCAATCAAATTGAGCGTGGCCGTGGGTTGCGACGGCGTCGTGGCAGCGAGGTAGGTCTCGGCGAGCTGACCCGTCCACAGTGCCGCATGACCACCCTGCGAGTGACCCCAGACAAACATGTCGTAGGCGCTTGGTGCTGCGGCCGCAAAGAGCTGATTCATGAGCTGGGTACCGGCACGCGCGGCATCAAGTGAAGCGGATGCCTCCATCATTCCCACAACATAGGTGTCGTTGGGCTGGTAGTCAGCAGCGGTCACCATCATGCCTTGGTTCAGGGCGTATTGCAGGAGCCCTCCGGAGGGATCCCCTTCGTGCTTGCCCGTGCCGCTGGCCCACGCCACGGTGTTGATACCGTTCGACATCTTGCCCCACAGAAGGGTGGCCGGGTCGCTTGACGGGAGGCAATCTTCGGCAATTCCGACCGTTCCATGGGTCCAGTTCAAGAGATGGCCGGTGCCACCACCGAAGTCTGTGGGCCCCGCGGTGGGGGCCGAAACGGTGCCGCACACGAGCTGCAAATCTGTCTCATCGACGCCGCTAGTGACGTACAAAATTCGCCAGATGCTGGCGCCCAATGGAAAGCCGGGGCTCGCACTGTTGGCGGCAGTGAGGTCGCTCGAGGACACAATATCGCCGGCCGCGAGCCCTGCGGGAACGGGACCGCCGACACCGTTGGGGCCGGAGCACGGCGTCGCATCGGGGGCGACGGATGCGGTGGGACTTGTCACCGGTGTGCTGGTCGGCGAACAGGCGGTCGTTGACAGAACCAGCCCGCCGATGAGTGCGAGCGCCGACCAACGAATACGAACTGCCTGATTCCCCATGGTGCGAACACTACCGTTTACTTTTACCGCTACCGTTTTTTGCGCGAAAATAAGTGCATGGTTATGCCTCCTGCTCCCCGTCGTGTGATTCCCGGTCGTTCCATGGGTGGTTCGCTGGAGCATTTTTACCACTTCATGCTCAGCTATTTCTTGCCCATCGACGCCTACATCGCGCGACACCACCCCGACGCACTCGATCTTCGAGACTGCGGGCCCATGAACGTCTGGTTTGGCCTGTTTGCTCCCGGAACGAGAATTTCGGTGAGGCCACGGCCGAGTGCCGACGAAGGAGCGGGAGCAGGAGCAGGAGCGGGAAAAGTGCAGGCGGCGAGAATTTCGGGGGCTGACGACGAGACCGTGATTGTTGCCACACTCGAAAGTCAATACCGGCCACGACGTCGCACCATTCGCGCCGCCCGCAAACGCATCTTGGAACGGCTCGACCTCCCGTTGACACCGACGAAAGAAGGTGTCACTCTCATTAATCGGGCGCCATCGTTACCGTTTTACGAGACGGATGCTGTAGTGAAAACATCCGGAGCGCAACGTCGTTCCATCCCCAATTTTCAGGCCCTCTCGGAGGCCATCGGTCGGGTGGTTCCGGTTCACACCTTCGAAGGGGAACACCTCGATCCCGTCAGTCAAGTCACAATTATGAGCCAGACTACGATTCTCATCGGCCAACATGGGGCGGGGCTGGCTCACATGGTGTTCATGGCGCCGGGGGGTGTTGTCATTGAGATTCTGCCCTCGAAATTGAGGTTCTTGAACGTGGGCAAGTTTTTTCGCACCCTCGCCAGGTCGTGCGGGCATTCCTATGTCGTCGTCACCCAAGACAAACGTCATTCGCCCGTCGACGTATCTCAGGTGCTGACGGCTCTCGCTACGGTCAGGGCTGCGAGGAGCTAGAAAAACGGCTGTAAGGAAATCACCAGCAGGGTGAGCAAGGGCGCCACAATGAGCGCCGGTAGAAGATCTCCCACCGCAATCTGACGGATCTTGAGCAGGCGCATTCCCACGGCGAGAAGAAGCACGCCACCGGTGGCGGTGATGGAGGCGATGACCGCGGTCGACATGACCGATCCCACCCAGAACGCCAGCAGGGTAAGGAGTCCTTGCCATAGGCCCACCGGAATAGCCGAGGCGGCAACGCCCCAGCCGAGTGAAGCCGCGAAGGCGAGAGCGGCGAATCCGTCCAAGGTCGACTTCAGGGCAAGTTGTTCGATGCCGTGCCCCGTGCCGTCGCTGAGGGCGCCCAGAATAGCCAATGGCCCGATGCAAAAGACGAGCGAGGAATTGACGAATCCGGTGATGAAGCGGGTGCGCGCGGCACTGGAGGCAGATGTGGCGGCGGATGTGGCGGCGGAGTTGGGAGCAGCGTTTGCGGCGGGGGTGCCTGCATTGGAGGCGCCTGCATTGGAGGCGCCTGTATTGGAGGAGAAGCGTGACTGAAGCCAGCCCCCGAAATCTTCTAATTTCTGTTCGATGTTCAGCAGTGAGCCGACGATCCCGCCGATGAGAAGCGCCCCCAACACAATGAGCAACGTAACGCCGGAGCCCACCGCTGACGTGAAATTGCCATCCGTGAGGGCCATCACATTCAGTGCCCCGATAACCAGAGTGACGAGTCCCAAGGCATCCGTCACGACACGGGTCGTACGTTCGGGTAAACGGTGACCAATCAGCATGCCGAGGGTCGCCCCCATCACAATCGTGGCGACGTTAATAATCGTTCCCAAGCCAATCACGGCAGCACCTCTCGCAGTCGAGGACAACACTATCCGTGGGCGCTCACGTTTTTTGTTCAGCCACGGTTCGCCAATCTTTCCTATGCTGGGCTTATGACCGATAGTCGAATTGCTCCGGGGGAGCAACGCACTACCTTCGCGCCACGCGCAGTCGTCATCTTCAACCCCACCGCCGTGAACGTCGCCACCCTGCGGGAGGCATTCGCGCGGGAGGAGAAGGCCGCGGGGTTGGAACCCACCCTTTTCATCGCCACAACGGCCGACGACGATGCCGCGTTGGTCGCAACGCGCGAGGCGATGCAGGGTAATCCATCCGTCATCGTGGCTGTCGGCGGGGATGGAACGATTCGCGCGGTCGCTGAAGCCTTGGACGGCCGCGACATTCCCCTCGGCGTCATTCCGACCGGGACCGGCAATCTTCTCGCCCGAACTCTGCAGTTACCCCTCATGGATCTCAAGCGCGCGGTGCATGTTGCTCTGAACGGTATCGACCGCCCGATTGATACCGTCGTCGCTGACCTGGAGCTTGACGGTGAAACGCGTTCGCACGTCTTCTTAGTGATGGCCGGCATTGGCCTGGATGCCGACATGGCCGCCGAGACGGATGGTCGGCTCAAGAAGCGCATCGGCTGGCTCGCCTATGTGGCACCCATTGCCCAGTCGGTGGGGCGCAATCGCCAGCATGACGCCGAGGTCATCATTGACGGCGACGAACAGCACGCACTCAGTGCGCACACCATGATTGTCGGAAACTGTGGGTCTTTGCCGGGCAATCTCCTCCTGCTCCCCGAAGCGGTCATTGATGACGGATTCTTGGATGCGGTCGTGCTGCGCCCCAAAGGCCCCGGCGGGTGGGCTCGGATCTGGTCGCGCCTCGCCGTTGGCGGGGTGCTCCACCGCGTCAAAGGTGGTCCACAAATTCTTCGTGCCGCACCGCGATTTCATGCGCTTCGCTATACCCAGGCCAAAACCCTCGAGATTCGACTCCATTCCCCCCAGCGCATTGAGCTGGATGGCGACAGTTTCGGTGAGGTCTCAACCCTTCGGGTCAGAGTGGTGCACCACGGCTTGACGGTTCGGGTGCCGCCGGAGTCCGTCTTCTAGAGAGCAGGCGTGCGCAGTTCCACCAAGAGCTCCAAGAGTTCGGTCACGTCGGTGGTGTCGGAGATGCGATACGCCGCGCGCGTCTCGCCGGGCCCAACCTTGACGCCGATGCCTGTTACGGGGAGAGCCGCGAAGGCATCTTCGTCGGTGACATCATCACCAATAAAGAGAATGTTTCCGGTTTCCTTCAGCTCGGACAGGAATGTGACCGCCGTGCCCTTGGTCGCGCTACTGACCGAGAATTCGAGCACGTCTTTGCCACCGCGAATGGTGAGGCTGGTGAGATGATCGGGGAGTTCGCCCACGATGGCGAGCAGCTGGCGTCCGGCATCCGGTTCGCACAGACGGGTCTGAACGGCCATGCCCGCGGGTTTCGTTTCGATCCAGGCCCCGGGAACGACCGCCGCCAGAGGGGTAATAAAGGCGCTCAGCGCATCCAGAATTTCGGTGTCCGCCGCGGTGGGCTTGTAGATGTCGTCGCCGGGGCTGGTCTGCAGAAACTCGAGGCCGTGGGAGGCCACAACGAGAACTCCGGCCGGTGGTGATGCGACCTCCAAGATGTCGGCCAGTGGCCGGCCGGTGACGATTCCCACATCGGTAAAGGGCAGGGTGCTCAGGGTCGTCAGGGCAGCGCGACTGCCATCACGGATGCGGCTCAGGCGGGGGTCATCGATGAGATCTGAGAGAACGCCATCGAAATCGGTGAGGAGGAGAACGCGCTCATTCGCGGTGAAGGCGCGCAGGGCGTCCTTCAGTTCGGCGGAGAGACTCACAGGGCGCGGTTGGTGTGGGCGAGGGCTTTCAAAAAATCACGGGACCATTTCTCTACGTCGTGTTCGCGAACCCGGCGACGCATGGAGAGCATGCGCTGACGTCGTTCGGCTGGAGCCATGTCTTTGGCTCGCAGAATTTGTTTCTTTAGATCATCAATGTCGTGCGGGTTCACCGCGACAGCGGCCTTCAGCTCGTCGAACGCTCCGGCAAATTCGCTGAGCACCAAGACGCCATCCCCATCGGCGCGTGCCGCCACGAACTCCTTGGCCACAAGGTTCATGCCATCGCGAAGGGGGGTCACGAGCATCACGTCCGCCGCCAGAAAAAGCGCCATCATTTCTTCACGCGGATAGTTGTGGTGCAAGTAGACAACCGGATAGTGGCCCAACTCGCCGTATTGACCGTTGATGCGACCGACGGCAAGCTCAACGTCATCGCGCAACTTGATGTAACTGTCGACGCGTTCGCGCGAGGGGCTGGCCACCATCACCATGACCACTTCGGTGGGGTCAAGGTCGCCATCGGCGAGCAACTCGTCATAGGCCTTCAGGCGGTGCAAGAAGCCCTTGGTGTAATCCAGGCGATCGGCTCCCAGAAAAATCAATTTCGGGTTTCCGATGGACTCCCGAATTTCTTTGGCGCGCGCAATGATTGCCGGGTCCTTGATGAGTTTCTGGATGTCGGAGTAACTGATGGAGATGGGAAAGGTGCGCACCGTGACGCAGCGATTCTCTTCGCCGGGGGTGGGGACGGTGACGCGGCCATCCGTTACTTTGAAGCCCACGATTCGCCGCACAATACGAATGAAGTTGTCGGCATCTTGCGCTCTTTGGAACCCGATGAGGTCTGCGCCGAGGAGTCCCTCGATGATTTGGCGGCGCCACGGAAGTTGCGAGAAGAGACCATAGGCAGGAAAGGGGATGTGGAGAAAGAAGCCGATAGTGAGGTCGGGGCGAAGCTCCCGCAACATTTGCGGCACGAGCTGCAACTGATAGTCGTGCACCCAGACGGTCGCCCCGTGGGCAGCCTCGGCAGCAACGACTGCGGCAAACCGCTCATTGACCGTGCGGTAGACCTCCCACCACGTGCGGTGATAGGTAGGCGCTTCAATCACGTCGTGATACAGCGGCCAGAGGGTGTCGTTGGAGAATCCCTCGTAGAAGAGTTCGACGTCATCTTCGCTCAGCGTTACAGAGACGAGTTTCACGCCATCGCGCTCAAACGGATCGAGGACGAGATCGGAGATTCCGGCCCAGCCAATCCACGTGCTGGCGTTCTCGCGCATGAAGGGTTCCAGGGCGGTGACGAGGCCACCGGGAGCAAGTCCCCACGTGATACTGCCGTCATCATTTTCTGTTGCGTCGATGGGGAGGCGGTTGGAAACGACCATCATGGTCGACGGACCGTATTTAGAAAGCCCTGATGAATCAGTGTTTTTCATTGCGAGAGCCTCCCCTGGGCAGCTAACTGCTGCACGCCCTGTCTTTCCACCATAACAGCCTCGGTGGGAGTGGCCTGAGAGAATCTTGAGCGTGCAGGCAGGCGTGCCATGCTGGAGTGATGTCACAAGCAATCGAAAACTATGCCCTCATCGGCGATCGTCAGACGGGTGCTTTGGTGGGCACCAACGGCAGCATCGACTGGATGTGCATGCCCCGCTTTGACTCCCCTTCTGTTTTCGGCGGGCTCCTTGGCGATGATGATCACGGGCACTGGCGCATCAATCCCGTGGGCATGTTTCACTCGACCTCGCGCGAATACCGTGAGGATACCTTTGTCCTAGCGACGCGATGGGTGACCGAAACCGGTGAGGTGGAAGTGCTCGATTTCATGCCGACCGACATGAGCCGCGCCGCCGTTATTCGGCGCATCCGTGGTATCTCCGGTGACGTTCAGATGGAACAGTTGTTGCGCATCCGCTTTGATTACGCGCGCTCCATGCCTTGGATGCGTCAGGTCGGCGACGAAACAAACGCGCTCCTGGCCGTTGCGGGCCCCGATTCGATCGTGGTGCACGGCCCCAAGTTTGAGGCGAGCCATCATCACCATCGCGCGGAGTTCACCGTGCACGCCGGCGAAATTGTTGACACCGTGCTGACGTGGTACCCCTCGCACCGCAAGCCGCCGGCCGAGCTAGATGTGGGGGCAGCGCTCGCCGACACGCTCAATTATTGGCAGAAGTGGTCGGGGGGTATCAATGCTCCCGCTGGCAAGTATCACCAGCTGGTGCGACGTTCGTTGCAGGTGCTCAATGCGCTTACCCATGCGGAAACCGGGGGCATTATTGCGGCGCTGACAACCAGCCTGCCCGAGCAACTGGGCGGCTCGCGCAACTGGGACTACCGCTATGTCTGGCTTCGGGATGCGGCGCTGACGCTTGAGGCGTTGATGATTCACGGTTACCAGAGCGAGGCGCGCAAATGGCGCGACTGGTTGCTGCGGGCAATCGCTGGAGACCCCGCCGACGTGCAGATCATGTACGGTATTTCGGGCGAACGTCGCCTCGACGAATATGAACTTGCCTCTCTCCCTGGGCACTGGGGTTCCTCTCCCGTGCGGGTGGGCAACGGTGCCTTCGATCAGTATCAGGCAGACATCTACGGCGAGGTGCTCGTGGCACTTCATCGCGCTCGAGAAATTGGCGTGGCCGAAGATGAGTTCTCCTGGTCGCTTCAGCTGGCGCTGCTCTCCCATCTTGAGGGTAACTGGGCCAAGCCCGATAACGGCATCTGGGAGATCCGCGGCCCGCAGAGGGTGTTCACGCACTCCCGCGTGATGGCGTGGGCGGCGTTTGATCGCGGCATCCGCGGTATCGAAGAATTTGGACTCACCGGTCCGGTGGATCGGTGGAAGCGCATCCGTGCTCGCATCGCTGAAGAGATTGAAGAGCAGGGGTATAACAAGGCGCTGGGAAGTTATACCCAGTCGTACGGTAGCTCCGAGGTTGACTCAGCCCTGCTGCAGTTGCCCCAGGTTGGGTACATTGCCTATGACGACCCACGGATGCTGGGCACTGTCGCGCGCATCGAGGAAGATTTGATGGTCGGTGGGGTTCTGCAGCGCTACCGCACCGAGTCGGGAGTGGACGGTTTCACCGAGCCGGAGAACGCATTCTTGGCGTGTTCGTTCTGGCTGGTGGAGCAGTACGCCCGCTCTGGCCGTCTAGAAGATGCGGAAAACCTGATGGACCTCGTGACAAGTTTCGCCAACGATGTAGGACTTTTGTCGGAAGAATACGACGTCACTACGCATCAACAAACAGGAAATACGCCACAAGCGTTCTCCCATCTGACCCTCGTTCGGGCTGCGGACGCTTTGGCCACCGCAAAGTCCTTAGGCTATGAAGTATGACTTTTACGACCCGCGCCATTGCCGCCCAGAACACCTCCGATGACCTTGCGGCCATCACCATCGAACGCCGCGACCTTCTTGAGCACGATGTTCGCATCGACATAGAGTTCGCCGGTATTTGCCACTCGGACATTCACTCGGTGAAGGGTGACTGGGGACCGATGCACTTCCCGCTGGTTCCCGGGCACGAAATTGTCGGCCACGTTGCCGAAATTGGTGCGGGCGTCACAACGCACAAGGTCGGTGACCTCGTCGGTGTTGGCGTCATCATCAAGAGCTGTGGCGAGTGCGAGAAGTGCCTGAACAACCTTGAGAACTACTGCGACAAGGGGGCGCTGCTCACGTTCGGTGACGCCGACCCCGACCTCCCCGGCCACATCACGCAGGGCGGCTACTCGCAGTCCATCGTGATCACCGAGAAGTTCGTGCTGCGCGTTCCTGCAAACCTCGACCCTGCCGCCGTCGCCCCTCTGCTCTGCGCCGGCATCACGACCTTCTCGCCCCTGCGGCACTGGAAGGTTGGCCCCGGAATGACCGTCGGTGTTGCCGGCATCGGTGGCTTGGGCCACCTGGCCGTCAAGTTCGCTCACGCCATGGGCGCCCACGTTGTCGCCCTCACCACGAGCGAGTCGAAGGCCGCCGTGGCACTGAAGTTGGGTGCTGACGAGGTTCTCATCACCAAGGATGCGGAGGCCATGAAGGCAAGCCGCGACCGGTTCGACGTGATTCTCTCGACGCTTCCCGGCGATCACGACATGAATCCGTACATCAAGCTGTTGGCTTTCGAGGGCACCTATGTTGTCGTCGGTGCCATCAACGACATGACGCACCCCCTCGCACTCCCGCTGTTGCTCGGCCGTCGCAAGAGCATCGCCGGCTCGAACATCGGTGGAATGAAGGAGACGCAGGAAATGCTCGACTTCGCTGGCGAGCACGGCATCACCGCCGACATCGAGCTCATCAACGCCGACCAGGTAAATGACGCGTACAAGCGCGTCGTCGCCAACGACGTGCAGTTCCGATTCGTCATCGACACGGCGACCATTCCTGCGGCATAGTTATTCGTTTACCGCTAGGCCGGCTCATGAAGAAGTTGGCCTAGCGGTAGACCTCACGACGGTGAGCAGCGCGAACGACCGTCACGACGAGGCGTTCGTCTTCGATTTCGTAGATAACCCTGTAGTCGCCAATGCGAATGCGCCACGCAGTATCTTCGCCGACAAGTTTTTTGGCTCCGGCCGGCCGCGGGTTGCTTTCGAGCGTTGCGATAGCGTCGAGCAGTCGCCGACGCGTGAGGGCGTCGAGCTTTCGAATCTGTTTAGCCGAAGCTGCCGTGAATTCGACGGTGTAGGAGCTCACGCCGTCAGTTCGTCGCGAAGCTGGGTGAGGGAGATGCGCTCGCCCGTGTCAGCCGCTTTTGCTTCACGGTAGGCGGCGACATCTTCCGCGGCCTCGAGGCGCTCGAGGAGTTCGAGGTCTTCGACACCAATAACAACGGCGGCGAGTTTCCCGTTTCTGGTCAACCCAATGCGTTCGTGGCCAAAGGCTACTCTGCCGACAATTGTGGAGAGTTCGGTGCGCAATTCGCGGGCGCTGACGGAAGAAGTTACGGTGTCCATGTGTCAATTATACCTATTGTGTACACAAAGTACAGAAAAGATGACGAACTAGGCTGAGCTCATGAAGAGCAACCTGACGCTCGGTGACGCGCGCAAAGCAATTTTGACGGAAACCCTCGAGATCGTGAGCACGGTGTGGGAGGGGTTCGACACCGCCCGCGATGTCGAGACTCCGGTGACCGAGGCCACGCTGGCCTTGTTAAGTGAGAACCTGCCCGAGCAGGGGGTCGCGCCGGAGACAGCGCTGCACCAAGCCACCGAGGTGCTCGATCAGTCGATGGCCCAGTCCCGCCCGCGTTTCCTTGCCTACATCGGTTCATCCGGCCTTGAAATTGGGGCGGTTGCCGATTTTCTGGCCGCCTCCTATGACATCAACGTGGCGTTGGATGCTCGCGCTTCTTCCATGCTCGAAATTCAGACGAGCCGGTGGCTGGGGGAGTTCATCGGGTATTCCAATGCCCGGGGGCTCTTCACCAGCGGCGGAACGATTAGCAACATCACGGCTCTCGCCGCAGCCCGGCACCGCGCCCAGCCCACGGTTCGAGAGCTCGGCGTCACGACGCCTATGGCGGTGTACTGCTCGGCGGAGGCCCACTATTCCAACAAGCGTGCGATCGAACTTCTCGGGTTGGGCTCGCGCGCGATTCGGGCGATTCCCATCGATGAACACCACCGTCTGATTCCCGAGGCGCTCGAGGTCCAAATCCTCGAGGATATTGCCAACGGCGTTCAACCGATGGCCATTATTGCCAACGCGGGCACCACCCTCACCGGTGCCGTTGATCCCTTGCGCGCCATTGCCGAGATTGCGGCCCGCCACGGGGTGTGGCTCCACGTCGACGGCGCCTATGGCGTTCCGGCGGCCGGCACGGCCCTCGTGCGCGACCTGTTTGACGGGCTCGACCTGGCGGACTCCGTCACCATCGATGCCCACAAATGGCTGTTTGTCCCCAAGGCCTGCAGCATCGTTCTGGTCAAGGACTACGCGGCCCTTGCCGCAACCTTCGGGCACAACGAGGCGTACATGCCGCATGCGGGGGAGGAACCCAACCCCGTCGATGTCACGTTGGAGTATTCGCGACCCCTTCGAGCGTTGAAGATGTGGCTGGGGTTCAAGGCACACGGCGCCAGTGAGTTTAGGGATGCCATCGAGGCGAATATTTGGTTGGCGCGCCTGACCTTCGAGAGGGCGGCCGCGTCGCCGTTGTATCGCACGCTGACTAATGCGCCGCAGTTGTCCATCGTGCCTCTGCAGCACGTTCCGTTGGGCATGACCGATCCCGCTCTTATTAGCGCGCACAATAAAAAGCTCTGCGCAGCGATTGTCGAAGATGGTCGCGTCTACCTTTCGCCGGCCGTCATTGATGGCGAGATGTGGTTGCGACCATGTTTCACGAACTTCCGCACGCGCCCCAGTGACGTGGATGTGCTGTTCGCGGTGATTGAGGAGCTTGGGGCCTCCCTAGCCTGATTCGATAGAATATAGGCGAGTTTCCGCTCCGCCGAGGGCCACCCTGAATGGATGTATCGTCCCATGGATAATTTTCGCTTCACGGAGCTTCTTCCCCGTGCTCCGCACCAGGCGAAAATGCGAAAGCTATCCAGCGAGGGAGTCCATGTTTCGGGCGAAGGCCCCACGGCCGTACTCGAGATCGACCCCGGAGTCCTTGAGGCCTTGGCCTATGAGGCGTACAAAGAAATCAACTTCTTTCTGCGCCCCGACCACTTGGCTCAGCTCCGCAAAATTCTTGACGATCCGGAGGCATCCGCAAATGATAAGTACGTTGCCCTCGACCTGCTGAAGAACGCGAATGTCG
This sequence comes from Microbacteriaceae bacterium, assembly GCA_947443745.1. Taxonomy (GTDB): domain Bacteria; phylum Actinomycetota; class Actinomycetes; order Actinomycetales; family Microbacteriaceae; genus Alpinimonas. The sequence goes on from CANEXL010000014.1 coordinate 15,789, forward strand.
CCTCGGGCGGAGTGCTGCCCATGTGTCAAGACACGGGAACGGCGATTGTCTATGCCAAGCGTGGTCATCGTGTTTTGACCGATGGCACGGATGCTGAGCAGCTGTCGCGCGGCATCTACGGCGCTTACCAAGACCTCAACCTGCGTTACTCGCAGCTCTCGCCCCAGACGTTATGGGATGAGGTCAATACCGGGTCCAATTTGCCCGCCGAGATTGATATCAGCTTGGGCCACGGGCCGTCCTACGAACTGCTCTTTATGGCCAAGGGTGGCGGTAGCGCCAATAAGTCGTTCCTCTACCAAGAGACAAAGTCGATTCTCGACGAGGACCGAATGTTGGCCTTCCTGCGCGAGAAGATCGAAAGCATCGGAACGGCCGCCTGCCCTCCGTATCACCTGGCCGTCGTCATTGGCGGTACCTCCGCGGAGTTCGCGATGAAGACCGCGAAGCTCGCCTCGACTCATTACCTCGACACCATGCCCACGGTCGGCAGTGCTGACGGCCATGGTTACCGAGACGTCGACTTCGAGGCGAAGGTTCTCGACCTCACGACAAAGATTGGGTTCGGCGCGCAGTTCGGAGGCAAGTACTTCTGCCACGACGTGCGCGTGATTCGGTTGCCCCGTCACGCTGGCTCGCTTCCCATCGCGATTGCGGTCTCCTGCTCCGCAGACCGCCAGGTTCTCGCCACCATCAATGCCGATGGCGTCTTCATCGAAGAACTCGAGCATGACCCCGCACGGTTCATTCCGGAGACCGGCCTCGACGCCATCACCGACGAATCCGCTGCCGTCTCGATTGATCTTGGCCAGCCCATGACAGAAATTCGCTCCCAGTTGAGCCAGTGCGCGGTGGGCACGCGCGTCTCTCTGACCGGAAAAATGGTTGTCGCGCGCGATGTGGCGCACGCCAAGTTTAGGCAACGCCTCGAAGCCGGCGAAGGGCTGCCTCAGTACCTTGTGGATCATCCGGTGTATTACGCGGGACCAGCGAAGACACCCGAAGGCATGGCAACGGGATCGTTCGGGCCGACGACCGCGGGACGCATGGACGGCTATGTCGAGGCACTTCAGGCAGCGGGTGGTTCATTAGTCATGCTGGCCAAAGGCAATCGCGCCCCTGCCGTCGCGCAGTCTTGTAAGGCTCACGGAGGCTTCTATCTCGGGTCGGTGGGCGGTCCGGCGGCGCGCCTGGCCCAGGACAACATCCGGTCCATTGAGGTCATCGATTACGCAGAGTTGGGTATGGAGGCGGTCTTCATGATTGAGGTCGAGAATTTCCCCGCCTTTGTCATTGTTGATGACAAGGGGAACGACTTCTTCAACCTGCACTCCAGCAAACCGCTGAACCTTGGACCGACGCGACTTCTCCCGTAGAAACGGGATTGTGGCTAGAATGCATAATATAGTCACGACGAAGTGTGTGCAGAAGAAGTGAAGGATGAGTCACATGAGCCAGAACGATTCCCGTGTTGTTGAAGGTTGGACCGGCCGTCTTTTTGAAGACTTCGCCATCGGCGACATTTATTACCACCCCTTCGGCAAGACCGTCACGGAGGCCGATAACCAGACCTTCACGTTGATGACGCAAAATGTCTCGAAGACCCATGTCGACCGCAACTACGCCAAGGGAACTGAATACGGACTTCCCCTCGTGAACTCGACATTCACCTTGGCTCTGGTGACGGGCCAGTCCACGATGGACTTGTCGATGAACGTTTTCGCGAACCTCGGCTGGGACGACGTGCGCATGCCCGCCCCCGTCTTCGAAGGCGACACCATCTACTCTCGCTCCAAGGTGTTAAGCCTGCGCGAATCCGCTTCACGCCCCACGATGGGCGTTGTCACCGTGGCTACCGAGGGCTTCAACCAAGACGGAAAGATTGTCGTCAGCTTTCGTCGCTCGTTCATGATTTACAAGATTGGCTTCTTGCCTAGCGTTGCAGGTTCACGTCCCGACGAGTCGTCGTTGCCCGCGGTATCCGCCAGCTGATGACAGGGTCGACAGCATCCGCTACGACGTCTGCGTCGACCAAGGTGGCTCAGGCCGTCTCGGCGCTGTTCGTTCCCGGGGATCGGCCCGAGCGCTTTCTGAAGGCTCAGGCCTCCGGTGCAGACATCATCATTCTCGACCTTGAGGATGCGGTGAGTGCCGAAAATAAGGCCGGAGCCCTGACCGAGGTACTGAAGGCGCTGACCTCACAGGGGGGCGGCTCTGAGTTCAGCGCCGTGGTGCGGATCAGCGGATCCGACTCTCACTTCGAGATTATGACGCTGGTGACGGTCGCCAGCACTTCTGGTCACGGTTTACTGGGCGTCATGGTGCCCAAAGCAGAGTCGGCCGCACAGATTGCCGCCGTTGTGGCGATGCTTCCCGTTGGGATGCCGTGCATTCCCCTTATCGAATCTGCGGCAGGGCTCACCAGCGCCCTAGACATAGCGCGCGTTGACGGCGTTACCCGTCTGGCCTTCGGCGCCGTCGACTTTGGGCTGGATGTTGACGCCACCCACGCCGGCGTCTTCGATTATGCCCGAGCCCAACTGGTGATTGCCTCAGCCGCTGCCGGGATTGCCGCACCGTTGGATTCGCCGTGCGTGAACTTTACTGACCTGCAGGTTGTGTCGGAGGAAGCACTGCGGGCACGTGAGTTTGGGTGCGGTGGCAAGCTCTGTATCCATCCGAAACAGGTTGATGCCGTTCGCCAGAGTTTTCTTCCCACAGCGGTGCAGATTGCGTGGGCGCACAAGGTTGTCGAGCTCGAAGGTGGCGCCGCAGCATTGGAGGGCACCATGATTGATCGCCCCGTTGTCGAGCGGGCCAAGAAGATTTTGGCCGTTGCAGAGGGCGCCAAGGCCGCGAACGCAGCTCGAGTATCGGCTGAAGCACGATCGTCGGCTGTTGCTCAGGAGAAAACAGAATGAGCAGGCTTCCCCTTGAGGGCATCACGGTCGTTTCGCTCGAACAGGCAGTAGCGGCGCCTTTCGCTTCCCGCCAGCTCGCCGACCTCGGCGCCCGCGTCATCAAGATTGAGCGCGATGCCGGCGACTTTGCTCGTGCCTACGACACGAAGGTCAAGGGCGAGGCGAGCTACTTCGTCTGGCTGAACCGCGGCAAGGAAAGCATCCAGCTGGATCTTAAGACCGAGCAGGGGATGCATGCCCTGAAGACTCTGGTTGGCCAGGCGGACGTCTTCATTCAGAACCTCGCCCCCGGCGCCATCGACCGCCTCGGGCTGAGTGCCGACCAAGCTATGGCGCTGAACCCACGGCTAATCCATGTTTCGATTTCGGGTTACGGTCGGGGGGGATCGTATGAGAGCAAGAAGGCCTACGATCTCCTTATTCAGTGCGAAACGGGACTTCTGAGCCTGACGGGAACGCCGGAAACGCCCTCGAAGGTCGGAATTTCCGTGGCTGATATTGCAGCCGGAATGTATGCCTACTCGGGAATCTTGGCGGCACTAATCCAGCGCGGAATAACCGGCCGTGGTGATGTCCTTGAGGTTTCCATGCTCGAAGCTCTGGGCGAATGGATGAGTCAGCCTTACCTCTATGCCGAATACGGTGGGGTGCAGCAGCCCCGCACCGGAGCCGAACACGCGACAATCGCCCCCTATGGCCCTTTCGACACCTCAGACGGAACAGTCTTCTTCTCTATTCAAAACGAGCGCGAATGGGTCAAGTTCTGCGCCGGGGTTCTGAATGACGAGGGCGTCGCGACCGACGAACGCTTCGTTACCGGATCCCTCCGCCTGCACAACCGCGTCGAGCTTCACGCGCGCATTGATGCGGTCTTTTCCACGTTGACGACCGAGGATGCCTTGGCACGGTTAGACGCTGCGGGAATCGCGAACGCCCAGTTGCGAGACATGAAGCACTTCTCGGCTCACCCCCAGTTGGCGGCCCGAAACCGTTGGCGCGAGGTGGCTACCCCCGGCGGAGATGTTCGGAGCTTGATTCCCCCCGTGACAGCGCGTTCGTTCACGCCGCGAATGGATGCCGTCCCTCGCCTCGGTGAGCACACCGCGAGCGTGTTGAAAGAGTTCGGCCTGCTCTAAGAGATTTCCTACTGGCGAGTGACCTTGCCATTGAGTGATGCCAGGGGCTGGAGGAAGACGGGCTTGGCAAAGATCCACGCCGCGACCGTCAGAACGAGGCTTGCCGCGAAGATGCCAAAGCCCAGCCAGCTGTCACCCGAGTTGGTGGCATACATGTGGTTCAGGTTGCGCAGCGCACCCGTGGTGAGCACGAGGGTGACGTGCATGATGACGAAGAGCACGAAGAACAACATCACAGGAAAATGGATGGCACGCGCCAGCTCGAGCGGAAAGAGCTTGCTGGCTTTGGCGGAGGGCTGGGGCCAGATTGCGGACATCCGTAGCCCGGTCAGAATGGCCAACGGGGCGGCGATGAAAACAATGGTGAAGTACGCGAGTTGCTGCAGGCTGTTGTAGTTGACCCAGCCATTTTCGAGCGGCCAGTTGAGCGAGGCGTACTGGAGGGCACTCGAGGCAGCGTTGGGGAAGACGGCCCAGGTGGTGGGGACCAACCGCATCCATTGACCGGTGACAAACAGCAGCACAATGAAGATCACGCCGTTGAGGGTCCACAGTGCGTCCAAGCTGAGGTGCAGCCAGAGGTCGATGCTGATCTTGGTGGGGGACTTCTTCGTGCGGATGAGGCCGTTGTTCTTGCGCGTCCAATAGGCGGCGGGGCGCTGCGTCGTGCGCACGAGCCAGCCGGTGCGAATGATGAGCACGATGAAGAACGCGTTCAAAAAGTGCTGAAAGTTGAGCCAGGCTGGGAATCCAGTGGGAGCTCCGGCGGGAAGTTCCGACTGCCCCGGGTACTGGGTAAGGAACGCCTGACCTGTTGCCGAATCCCGAAAGATTCGTGCGGCCAGCACGATCAGAGCGAGGACCACGACTGCCGCTGGCAGCGCCCAGAGAAGTTTCTTGCGCGTCGCCGGGGAGACGGTGAGAAAGCTCATCGACGAGCCTCAATGGCGGCCAACAACTGGGGAACGACCGTGAAGATATCCCCGACGACACCGAAGTCGGCGACCGCAAAAATGGGCGCATCGGCATCTTTGTTGATGGCAATGATGGTGTCGGATGTTTGCATTCCCGCACGATGCTGAATGGCACCCGAGATCCCCAGAGCCACATACAACTGAGGGGCAACGGTTACGCCGGTCTGGCCCACCTGGTGAGCCTGCGCAATGTAACCCGCGTCGACCGCCGCGCGAGATGCGCCGACAGCAGCACCGAGGGCATCGGCGAGGTTTTCGACCAAAACAAACTTCTCGGCCGAGCCCAAACCGCGACCGCCGGACACAATCTTCTCCGCGCCACGAAGCTCGGGGCGAGACGAGTTCGACTCCCGGGGAGTGGTGGCCAGGATGCTTCCCGCCGCAGCGACGTCAACGGAAACATTGATGGTCGTCACGGTGGGCTGGGCGACAGGGGTGCGGCCGTCGGGGGAGCCCTGACGAACCGTCACGATGGGCAGGCCCCCGGTGACCTGCGACTCGACGGTGTATCCGCCTCCGAAGACGGAGTGCGTGGCAACGATGCCGGATGCGCCGTTCTCGAGGTCGACCGCATCGACAAGCACCGACGTTCCCAGCCGAACAGCCAATCGTCCCGCGACCTCCCGGCCATTGACCGTATTGGGAATGAGAACAGCGAGCGGGGCGTGAGCATCGACGGATGCTTGGAGAGCGGCAACGGCGGGAGTGACGAGAGCCGAAAGGGCGTCAGCCGATTCGGCGATCACGACGTGCGCAGCGCCATTGGAACCGAGCTCGGAAACAAGGGCGGTCACCACGTCGGCACCGGAACCGGCAGGAACGCAGACAACCGCAACGGGAGTTCCCAGTTTTGCGGCAGCGGCCAAGAGCGAAGGAGTCGTTGTGCTGATCGACCCGGTGCTGGAGAGCTCGATGAGAGCAAGAATGTTCGTCACGGGAGAATCCGTCCTTTTAGATCAGTCGGTTTTCGGCGAGGAACGCCGCTAGTTGATCGCCGGCGGTGCCGTCATCAATGATTTTGATTCCCGCGGATCGCGCGGGGCGCACCGTCGTCGAGACAACGACGGTGGAGGCGGCAGGAAGGCCGACCGCGAGGTCGGCGACGGAGCGTTGGGCGACGGGCTTCTTCTTTGCCCCCATGATTCCCTTAAAACTGGGGAAGCGAGCGTCGGGCGTGCTTTCGTTCACCGAGATGACGGCGGGCAGAGTGGCCCGAACGCTCTGCGTGCCTTCTTCGACCAGGCGCATGCCGGAGACAGCGGATGAGGAGACCTCGATGGAACCCAGTGTGCCCAGGTGAGGCAGTCCAAGGTGTTCGGCGATCATGGCGGGAACAAGGCCGCCGCGTCCATCGGTGGATTCGTTGCCCGCAATAATAAGGTCCGCGTTCAGCTCGCGGAGGGCCGCGGCGAGCATTGTCGCCGTTGCCGCAGCATCGGAACCAGCAAGAGTGTCGTCGAGTACGTGCACGGCGGAATCGCATCCCATGGCAAGAGCTTTGCGGAGCGAGTCGGTGACATCCGCGGGGCCCATCGTGAGCACAACCACTTCGGTCGACTTGTCACTGTCCTTGTAGGAAAGCGCGACTTCGAGAGCGCGTTCGTTGATCTCATCGATGACTTGGGCGTCGGACGTTCGATCGACCCAGCCGGTTGTGAGATCTAAGCTACGGTCACCCCAGGTGTCGGGAACCTGCTTCATTAGTACGACAATTTTCATGGCCGCTTTCCTCTCCTAGAGCACTAGAAAATATTATATACAAAAAACGGTGCGCAGGGGGAAACGCTCAGAAAAACGTGTCAAAGGAATCGGTGCCTGGGGCTCGGAGGGCGCTGAGGACTGGAAAAGTGCCTGGGGCTGGGATGGCGCTTAAAGCCGGGGAGGGGCCTATGACTGGGAAGCGATGCGCTCGTCAATGTGGGCAGCGAGTTGATCGCCCGCGTGACGAACGTGATCACTCATCTCTCTCCGGGCGCTTTCGGTATCGCCGGAGCGAATTGCCTGGAGAAGATCGGTGTGGTCGTGCACGGTGGTTTCGGGCCAGCCGGGGATCGACGCATAGAAGCGGCGCGGGGCGTAGCGCGAGACAAGCTTGATGACCCACGCTAGGCGAGGGGCATTTGCAGCCAAGTTGATTTCCCGGTGAAAAGCATGGTTCAGCTCTTCGAGAGCGGCGAGGTCGCCCCGCGTCTCGGCCGCCATGAGGTCGGCATGAATCTTGTCCAAAACGGCGATGAGCTCCGCGGACGCATTGGTCGCGGCTCGAGCGGCTAGCTCCCCGGCAACCATGGACTGCACGAGGAACATGTCGCGCACGTCGTCGCCGGTCACTTTGGCAACCGTGAAGCCTTTGCGCGGAGCGAGATCGAGGAATCCTTCGGCGCGCAGGGCTTGGAGTGCTTCGCGAGCGGGGGTCGTGGAGATTCCTAGCTCATCGGCAACGGTTTCTGGACGCACGGGAGCTCCAGCGGCAAGCGTTCCGGAGGTGATTTGGTCACGCAGAAAGGAGGCTGCTTCGTCACCCAGTTGCGGGCGAATGGGACGATTCGTGATGCTCATGTTCTGGTGCACTCCTTTTGCTTTACATCCCAGAAATGCCTGCGTTCGGCACAGTGTTGCGTGACCTACATAATATTGCCTCTACCCCCGTCCAGGGCTTCAGATATGATATATTTTGTATCGAAGTGAGCACAGCTGTGGGGGTAAAAGCGTCCCGGTACTCACCCAGACCACTCATGGCCCGGCAATGAAAGTGAATCTTATGACTTACAACCTCAGCGAAGAAGAGCAGATGCTCGTTGACACCGTTCGCGCATTCATCGATCGCGACGTCAAGCCCACAGTTCGTGAGGTTGAGCACGCCAATGAGTATCCCGAGGCGTGGATTGAACAGATGAAAGAGATCGGCATTTTCGGTCTTGCCGTTCCCGAAGAGTACGACGGAATGCCTGTCACCATGCCCTGCTACGTGCAGGTCACCGAGGAACTCGCTCGTGGCTGGATGAGCCTTGCCGGCGCCGTCGGCGGCCACACTGTCGTGGCCAAGCTCCTCACAGAGTTCGGAACCGAAGAGCAGAAGCAGCACTATCTTCCGCGCATGGCAACCGGTGAACTCCGCGCGACCATGGCGCTCACGGAGCCCGGTGGTGGATCTGACCTGCAGGCCATCACAACGGTCGCCCGTGAAGACGGTGACGACCTCGTCATCAACGGTTCGAAGACGTGGATCTCCAACGCCCGTCGTTCGCAGCTCATTGCGTTGCTCGCCAAAACCGATCCCAACGCGAAGCCCCGCCACTCGGGCATGTCCATTATTCTCGTCGAGCACGGACCGGGCCTCACCGTCTCGCGTGACCTTCCCAAATTGGGCTACAAGGGCGTCGAGTCCTGTGAAATTGCCTTCGAGGATTACCGCATCGCCAAGACCGCGATTCTCGGCGGCGAGGCCGGCAAGGGTTTCGTGCAGTTCATGAAGGGTCTGGAGACCGGCCGTATTCAGGTTGCCGCGCGCTCCCTCGGTGTGGCCGCAGCGGCTCTGGAAGATTCGCTCGAATACGCCCAGCAGCGTGAAACATTCGGCAAGCCCATCTGGAAGCACCAGTCCATTGGCAACTACCTCGCCGAGATGGCCACAAAGCTCACGGCTGCCCGCCAGCTCACGCGCTTTGCCGCCGAGAAGTATGAAAGTGGCGAGCGCTGCGACATGGAAGCCGGCATGGCCAAACTGTTCGCTTCCGAGGTCGCGATGGAGATTGCCTTGGATGCCGTTCGCATCCACGGTGGTTATGGTTACTCCACCGAGTACAACGTGGAACGTTATTTTCGCGATGCCCCGCTCATGATTGTCGGCGAAGGTACCAACGAAATTCAAAAGAACGTCATCGCCCAGCAGCTCGTCGCTCGCGGCGGACTCTAAACCTCAAGGGATAACAACGTGTCGTATTTCACCCCCAAAGCCGATCTTCTGGCTCAGTCCAACACTGCCCTGGCGAGTATTAATAGGGCCCGCCTGCTGACCAGCTCGGCCACGCTGAACGTCTATGACCCCGCGACCGAAGAGATCATTGCGTCGCTGCCGGATCACAACACGGTCAATGCCATCGAGGCTGTCGCCAAGGCGGATGCCGCGGGGAAGGCCTGGGCCAAGACCAGCCCCCGACACCGCTCTGATGTCTTGCACGCTGTCTACGCCAAGCTGATTGAGAACAAAGACACCCTTGCGCTCGTCATTTCTCGCGAAATGGGAAAGCCACTGGCCGAGGCATACGGAGAAGTTCAGTACTCGGCGGACTACGTTCGGTGGTTTGCCGAAGAGGCACTGCGTGCAAAGGGAAGCTACCGCGATTCTCCCTCGGGTGACGCGACGATCTTGGTGCGGAGCTCGCCTGTCGGGCTTGCTATCCTGATTGCCCCGTGGAACTTCCCCATGGCGATGGCGACCCGCAAGATTGCCCCTGCGCTGGCTGCTGGCTGTGGCGCTGTCGTCAAGCCTGCCACCCTCACTCCTCTCACGACCGTCATCGTGCTGGATCTCATGATTCAGGCGGGCGTTCCCGAGGACTTGGTTCAGGTCATCACGACGACGAACGCCTCGGCCTTCAGCGAAGCCGTTCTTAACGACGAGCGTGTGCGCAAGATTTCGTTCACGGGATCGACTCCGGTCGGCAGCACCCTGATGGGCCTCGCGGCACGCAACATTGTGAAGAGCTCGATGGAACTCGGTGGAAACGCCCCGCTTCTCGTCTTCAACGATGCCGATCTGGAGCGCGCCATTGAGGGCGCAATTCTGGCAAAGATGCGTAACGGTGGTCAGACCTGTGTCGCGGCCAACCGCATGTTCATTCAAGATGGCATCGCGGATGCCTTCATCGAAGGCTTCACAGAGCGCATGGCGGCCTTCAAGCTGGGTAACGCCTTGAACCCCGAGGTGGACCTCGGACCGGTTATCGACAAGCGTGCCGTCGATCGCCTCTCAGGTCTGGTCAATGACGCCGTTGCCAAGGGTGCCACGCTGCGCACCGGTGGCTCGTCGCCCGATCGCCCCGGCTTCTTCTTCGAGGCCACCGTGCTGGACAACGTTCCCGCGAACGCCGATATCGCCACGACCGAGATATTCGGACCCGTTGCCGCCATCACCCGCTTCAAGACTCAGGAAGAGGCCGTTCACGGCGCCAACGACACGCAGTTCGGTTTGGCTGCGTTCGTCTTCACCGAGAACTTGGATCGCGCCATCAACGTTGCTGAGGCGTTGGAGACCGGCATGGTTGGCATCAACAACGGCCTCCTCTCCAACATCGCGGCACCGTTCGGTGGCGTCAAGCAGTCGGGTACCGGCCGCGAGGGCGGTGCTGAGGGGCTCGAGGAGTACCAGGAGCTCCGGTACTTCACCATGAAGCGTCGCGAGACGTTCTAGGGGTCATTGCTTCACAACCTAAAAATCCCCGTCACTCCTTGGGTTCTAACGGTCGTTGCAACACTCAGTAATTCTGGGAGTTGCAACGACCGTGTCTCATTTAACCGATCTACCTCGGATCAAGCGCCGAT
>CANEXL010000015.1 GCA_947443745.1 Microbacteriaceae bacterium
AAGTGAGAAGCGAGCCCCGATCGACGCCACAGCCACGGTAATGAGCTCAGCGAGTTCAACCGAGATTTCGTGTTGGCGAGCCAGGAATCGTTTCGCGACCGCTTGGTCACGCATGGCGAAGAGCCGGAACTCCCCCAAGACCAAGAACCACCGGGTGTCGTCGGCCTGCAGCGCCAGCATGGAGCGCACGAGCTCCGTGATGGCGTCCTCGTCAAGCTGCGGGATATTCACCGGGGCGCCATGGTGCTGGGCTTCAACAGCGATCTTGAGGCGCGAGAGTCGCAGTCCGTTTTCGCGTTCGGCGAGCGCGAAGAACAACTCTTCCTTTGACGCGAAATTTGAGTAGAAAGCACCGCGGGTAAACCCTGCCGCTTCGGTGACCATTTCAATCGACGCGGCGTGCAATCCGTGTTCCGAAAAAACATCGTAGGCGGCGTCAATCAGGCGCTCGCGCGTTTTCTGTCTACGAGCCGAGTCTGTCTGTACCGGTAGTGCCGTGTCGGCGGTCATGCTTCTATCCTGTCAGTTCCCTGAATTTGGTCTCGATACGCCACTGTATCGAATACGTTTATGTCTGGATACATTGGTGTATCGAATCTGTGTATTTGCCCGATTCTGAGTGCCTCATGGCCCCCTCACTCTGGGCGCCAACTCAATGAGGGAACCATGTCAACACTGCTGTACTCGCTCGGTCGCTGGGCCTACCGTTCCAGGCGCCTCGTTCTCGTGGGCTGGATTTTGGCACTCGTTGTCATCGGCGGCTTCGCCGGGGTCTTCAACAAGGGCCTCGATAACGCCATCTCCATTCCTGGCACCGAATCTCAGGCCGCCTTGCAGACGCTGGCAGCCAACTTCCCTCAAGTGAGTGGAACATCCGCTCAGCTCATCGTTGTTGCTCCCGAGGGTGACACGATCAAGGACCCCGCTATCGTGAGTGCCGTCAACGCGACGGTCGCCGACATTGCAGCCCTCCCCCAGATCTCCGGCGCGGTGTCCCCCTTCGGTTCCACCGTCACGGGCGCACTGAGCGACAACGGCAAGGCCGGTCTGGTCAGCATCCAGTTCACCGGAACTGCCGCCACCATTGACAAGGCATCCATTGCGGCCGTTCAAAATGCCTCCGACAAGCTTGCCGAAACACTTCCCGCGGGTTCAACAGTTTCTCTCGGCGGAGAGATTTTCAGCCAGAGCCTTCCCACGCTAAGCATCGTGGAGCTGATCGGTATTGGCGTCGCCCTCATTGTTCTTCTGCTCACGCTTGGTTCCTTCGTCGCAGCCGGCATGCCATTGTTGACGGCACTGTTGGGCGTGGCCATCTCGATTGCCCTGATCTATGTGGCCACACTGTTCGGACCAGTGACATCGACAACACCCATGCTCGCGCTGATGCTCGGCCTAGCCGTCGGCATCGACTACGCCCTCTTCATCATCTCCCGGCACCAAGATCAGTTGCGCCACGGGCAGTCTCCTGAGGAGTCGGCCGCGCGCGCGACAGCAACCGCCGGATCCGCTGTCATATTTGCAGGCCTCACGGTCATGATTGCCCTGTTGGGATTGAGTGTTGCGGGCATTCCGTTCCTCGCCACAATGGGCGTCGCCGCGGCTGCGGGAGTCGGTGTTGCCGTCGTGATTTCGCTCACGCTCATTCCTGCTCTCCTCGGATTTGCCGGCGAACGCCTGCGCCCCAAAGATGCTGTGGGTGGACGTGCCGCAAAGCGCCAGCGCAAGGCGATTGCCGGCGCTCAACACGACGTGACCCCAGTTGTCGCGACCACTCTCCCAGAAGCACCGAAGCAGAGCCGATTCTTTACCGGATGGGTGAAGGCCGTCACGCGCTTCCCCATCGTCACCATCATCGCCGTCATTGCCGCCATTGGGCTGCTCTCAGCCCCTGCGCTGGGCCTTCGCCTCGCTCTGCCCGATGCCGGCGCCTTGCCCGCCACGAGCCAGGCCCGCGTGACCTACGACCTCATCGCCAAAAACTTTGGTGCCGGCTACAACGGACCGCTCATCGTGACCGGAACCATCGTCACCAGCACCGACCCCGTGGGTCTGATGGCCGACTTGAAAGCAGAGTTTCAGAAGCTGCCGGGTGTGGCTGCCGTTCCGCTGGCAACCCCCAACCAAAAAGCCGACACCGGAATCGTGCAGGTCGTTCCCACGGGAGCGCCCGATTCGGTTGAGACAAAAGCGCTGGTGCAAGAAATTCGCTCCATGCACGACTACTTCTTGAACACGTACAAGATCGACATCGCGGTGACCGGTTTCACGGCCGTGGGAATTGACGTCTCCGACCGCCTCGGCAACGCCCTTCTCCCCTTTGGCCTCATTGTCGTCGGGCTCTCGCTCATTCTGCTGACGATGGTCTTTCGCTCGATCTGGGTTCCCATCAAAGCCGCGGTCGGTTATCTGCTCAGTGTGGGCGCCTCCTTCGGAGTGGTCGCTCTGGTCTTCAATGACGGTGTTTTTGCCGACCTTCTCAACGTCGATAAGACAGGGCCGGTGCTCAGTTTCATGCCCATTATCTTGATGGGTGTGCTCTTTGGGCTGGCCATGGATTACGAGGTATTTCTCGTCGCCAGAATGCGGGAAGACTATGTGCACTCGGGCAATGCCCGACGCAGCATTGTGACCGGATTCGTTGGGTCGGCCAAGGTCGTCACCGCCGCCGCCATCATCATGTTTGCCGTCTTCGCCGCCTTCGTTCCCGAGGGTGATTCGAACATCAAACCGATCGCCCTCGGCCTTGCCGTCGGCATTTTCGTGGACGCCTTCATCGTGCGCATGGCCTTCGTCCCGGCCGTTCTGCAACTCCTTGGTGATCATGCCTGGTGGATGCCAAAGTGGCTCGATCGTATCCTCCCGTCGTTCGATGTCGAGGGTGAAGGTGTTCAGCACGTTATCGACCTCGCCGACTGGCCCAGCCCTGATTCCACGGCAGCAATCGCTGCAGAAGGTCTCACTCTCACGCGCGACAGCGACAATTCCCCCACCGCCGACCTCTTCAGAAACGTTGCGGTTATCGTTCCTCGCGGCGAAACGCTGATCGTCAAGGGAGAACATGCCCTCAACGTCACGTCCCTGCTTTTGACGCTGAGCGGCCGCCTCGAACCCGACGAGGGCAAGCTCAAGGTCATGGGACTCGTGTTACCGGTGCGCTCGGGTGCCGTTCGCAAAAAGGTCGGCCTGATTGATGCCGGGGCTGTTGCCAGTGGTGAGGTGCATTCGGTGATCCGTCGGGCATTGCGTGAGCATCCGGATGTCATCGTGATCGACGGCATCGACACGGTCGTCGCCCCCGAAGCACGGGAAGCGGTGCGTCAAGCCCTCGCCAGCGCCGCAAACGATAAGCGTCGCCGAGGTCGCGAACTGACCGTCGTTATTGGAACGGCCACCGAAGATCCCGCCACTGCCTTGAACGATCTGCTGCCCCACGCCGCATCCGCCCAGATATTGCCACTGGACACCCCTCTCGTTGCGCCCTCCGCTGCCGCCCATAAAAAGGCTGTGCGCGCGAAGACTTCCCGCCCTGCATCGGCTCCCAAGAAAGCCTCGGTCTAGTTATGACAAACCTCCTCAACCGTATGACGCGTCGCCCTACCGGCCGCGTTTCTGTGCTCACTCTCGTGGGACTGGTAATGGTTCCCCTGATCGTTGCGGGGCTGCTCGTGTGGGGTTTGTGGAACCCGCAAGATCGGCTGCACACCGTGACCGCGGCCATTGTTAATAACGACGTTCCGGTGACCGTGGATGGACAATATGTTCCGCTCGGGCGCCAGCTCTCGGCTGGTCTAGTGGGGGGTGCCGGTGAGGGTGCGACGAACTTTACCTGGGTGCTCACGGATACCGTGGGGGCGGCCAAGGGGCTGACGAACGGTGACTATGTTGCCGTCGTGACGATTCCGAAGGGCTTTTCTGCAGCGGCAACGTCTCCTGCGGGAAACGCGTCCGACGCTTTGCAGGCCACGATTGACGTGACCACCAGCGACAAGAGCCTGCTGGTCGACGATGCCATCAGCTCGGCCATCACCTCAACCGCCGCAACACTCTTGGGCCGGCAGCTGACCACAAATTACTTGCAGAACGTGTATCTGGGTTTCAACACTCTGAGCACCCAGTTGGCGACCGCTGCGAGCGGTGCCCATGACCTAGCGACCGGGACCTTTGCCTTAGCCGATGGTGCGACTCAATTGGCGGATGGCGCGAGCCAACTCGCCTCCGGCCTCGGCACGCTCGCGGGGCAAACTTCCAACTTGCCCGGCCAGACGTCACAGCTCTCTGATGGTGCCGCGCAGACCAACGCCGGAGCTCAGCAACTCTCAACGGGAGTCACCCAGCTCAACGGTGGCCTCGCTTCCCTGAACGCGCAGTGTGCCGCAGCCAGCAGCGACGCCACATTCTGCGCGACGCTCAACTCACTCGCCGGTGCGGCGTCAACCCTCGCGAACGGCGCGACCGGTGTCGCTACCGGGACCGCGGGCGTCGCCTCAGGGGCCTCCGCACTCGCATCGGGAATTCCGGCGCTCACGACGGGAATATCTGATGTGGCCGGGGCTGGAACCCAAGTGTCCATGGGCGTCTTGGGTCTCGCCTCCGGAGCTCGCAAACTTGGCGATGGAACGCAGTCACTCGCAGCGGGATTGGATACCGCCGTGGCGCAACTTCCCACCTACACCGAGGCGCAACGAACGCAACTCGCTGACGTTGTCGCCAACCCTGTTGGGGTAGCGGGCGGCACCTCGCTCACGTTCGGCCAATCCAGCACTCCCCTGTATCTGGTGTTGGCCTTATGGATTGGCGCCCTCGCCACGTTTATCGCGCTGGGAGCCCTCCCCAAGCGTTTGCTAGAGTCGACGCGATCATCGGCAATGCTGACGGTGCGGATGTTTGGCTTTCCTGCCGCCATTGGTGCTGTGCAGGGAATTCTGGTCGCTGGCATCATTGCGATTGCGCAGGGATACGGATTCGGAGAATGGCTCTCCATTGCCGCGGTCTCCGCTCTCATTGGGGTGGCCTTTGCCGCCACAAACCAAGCTCTGATTGCCGTGCTCGGAGGCGCGGGACGCCTGATCTCCATGAGCATCGGCCTACTCGTGCTCGTCACCGGCATCATTGCAACCGTGCCACCCGCCTTGGTAGCTGCCCTCGGTTTCACTCCCGCGACCGTCGCTGTGACGAGTCTTCAAGCGGTGTTGACCGGTGGCGCTTTGACGGGACTCGGTGGAGCGATTACTGGACTCGTGATTTGGGCGGTACTTTCGTTGATCGCAACGACGCTCGTCGTGGCACGCAAACGCCGGGTGAACGTGCGTCAACTCCTGAGAGCGGCCAAGCCGGCCTAGC
This sequence comes from Microbacteriaceae bacterium, assembly GCA_947443745.1. GTDB lineage: Bacteria > Actinomycetota > Actinomycetes > Actinomycetales > Microbacteriaceae > Alpinimonas. The sequence goes on from CANEXL010000015.1 coordinate 5,344, forward strand.
TCGAGGGTTCGGCGTCAGTTCGCTTCGGTGTCAGTTCGCTTCGGAGGCAGGGATAAGTTGCACGCGCAACGAGTCCACACGCTCGGAGATGACCGACTCGTTCGCCCACACATCCGCGAGGCCATTGACCAGAATGAGCAGGTCATCTTGCTCAAGGTGAGGGGTGAGAACGAGCTCCACCGTGAGCTCGTCGCCCCGGCCCCGGGCATCCGGATCACCCGACCGTAATGTCATGCTGCGAACATCGGCGTTTCCGACGACCGAGCGTTGGAACGTCTCCATGACGACCGGATCGGCGTAGCTCGGAAGCCACGGCAACAACTGGGCGATTGCCTCGACGGTGGGGCGACGAATCACGAATTCTGTCTCACTGCCGGGATCTACGACAACCCACTGGGCGCCATCCCCTGCTGCGGCCAAAGCCACACGTGTTCCATCGGCGGGCACGGGCCGAGCCTCGGGCCGCCAGGTTGCCATAGCCCCAACGCTCGTGAAGACGGGCAAAACCGTTCGCTCTCCCGGGCCAGCAACCGTGACGATACCGAGCTCCTGCGTCTTGTCAACGGTGAGACCTTGGGCATTGACGCCCACATCGCCAGCTTCCGCCACCAAGGGGATCAGAAAACGCGCCACACGGATAGCCTCGATCACAGCGACGTGGGCGGTGACATGCTCAGGCGTTTCAGAGTCGGTCGCCCGAAAGTGTTCGAGAGCGGCCATCAGCGCAGGCGGTGCAGATCCATCATCACTCGCGTTGGTGTTGGGCTCAAAGGAACGCCCGGCCCACGATTGTCCGGCAGAATCCGCAGCGTTGGTCGACCCAAACCTATGGCCGTCTGTGTGCTGATTGTCGTTCACGGGGAGAATCCTCTAGCTCGAGGCGACGGCCAAGGCCTGCTCGAGCGTGAACTTGCCGGCATACAGAGCCTTGCCGACAATGGCGCCCTCAACACCAACGGACACCAACGAACGCAATGCGATCAGGTCATCGAGGCTGGAAATACCGCCGGAGGCCACCACGGGCTTGCCCGTGCGCTGGGTGATGGCCGCGAGGAGTTCGAGGTTGGGACCGTTCAGCATGCCGTCGCGGGTCACGTCGGTGACGACGTAGCGAGCGCATCCAGCATCTTCGAGGCGCGCCAAGACATCCCAGATGTTGCCGCCCTCTTTGGTCCAGCCACGGGCAGCGAGAGTCTCGCCGCGAACGTCTAAGCCGACGGCAATCTGATCACCAAAGCGGGCGATCGCACCCGCGGCCCACTCGGGATCTTCCAGCGCGGCGGTTCCCAAGTTCACCCGGGTTGCCCCACTTTCGAGCGCGTTGATGAGGCTTTCATCGTCGCGAATGCCGCCGGAGAGTTCGATCTTGACGCCGGGAATCTCGGTGATGACGCGACGCAAAAGGGCACGGTTTTCACCGCGGCCAAACGCGGCATCGAGGTCGACTAAGTGAATCCATTCGGCACCCTGGCTGGCCCAATCGGCGGCGGCGTCTACGGGGTCACCGTAGTTCGTCTCGGTGCCCAACTCGCCCTGCGTAAGGCGCACGGCTTTACCTTCGGCCACGTCCACCGCAGGAAGAAGCTCAAGAGCCGGAAGGAGTTCAGGAGTGGGGGTTGTCATGATAAAAATCCTTGGGTCGAAAATGATGTCGTCGAAGTGCTGGGGCGGTGGTGATGTGGCGCGAACTAGAGAGTGGCGATCCAGTTTTTGAGAAAATGGATGCCGGCCTCGCCGGATTTCTCCGGGTGAAACTGAGTGGCGCTCAAGGGGCCATTCTCGACGGCAGCCACGAAGCGTTCACCATGCTCAGCCCAGGTAACACGGGGTTTGGGAAAAGGGGGAATCACATCGAGCGACCATTCCGTCGCTGCGTAGGAGTGCACGAAGTAAAAACGCTCATTATGCAGTCCGTCAAAGAGCACCGAATCAGTTGGGGCCTCAATGGTGTTCCACCCCATGTGGGGAAGGATGGGCGCATTCAGTTTGCGCACCGTACCGGGCCACTCAGAGAGTCCTTGCGTGTCAACGCCGCCCTCCACGCCGTTGTCGAACAGAACCTGCATTCCGACACAAATGCCGAGAACCGGTCGAGACCCCGACAACCGCCGACCAATAATCTCGCCGCCGTCCACTGCGTTCAGTGCCTGCATGACGGCAGAAAAAGCGCCCACACCCGGCACGAGGAGTCCGTCGGCTTCCGCACACTTCTTCTTGTCACGGGTGAGTTCAACGGTTGCACCCGCGAGTTCCACCGCCTTGATGGCGGAGTGAATGTTGCCGGTTCCGTAGTCAAAAACTACGACGGACTTACGGCTCACAAAGCACCCTTGGTACTCGGGATTCCCTTGACCAGAGGATCAAAAGCCTTTGCTTGACGGAACGCGCGCGCGAATGCCTTGAACTCCGCCTCGGCAATGTGGTGCGGGTCGCGGCCCGATAAAACGCGAACGTGGGTCGTCAGACCGGCGTTGAAGGTAATTGCTTCGAAAACGTGGCGCACCATCGAACCAGTGAAGTGGCCCCCGATGAGGTGAAACTCAAAACCCGCAGGCTCGCCAGTGTGCACGAGGAAGGGGCGACCGGAAATGTCCACAACAGCTTGAACGAGAGCTTCGTCGAGGGGAACCACAGCGTCGCCAAAGCGCGAAATGCCTGCCTTGTCGCCGAGGGCTTCGCGAATGGCGAGGCCAAGCGAAATGCCAATGTCTTCAACGGTGTGGTGAACGTCAATGTGGGTGTCGCCGGTTGCCTTCACCGTGAGGTCCGTGAGGGAGTGCTTTGCAAAAGCGGTCAGCATGTGGTCGAAAAACGGCACCGACGTCGAGATGTCAGAAACGCCCGTGCCATCAAGGTTGAGCGTCAGTTCGATGCTCGACTCGCTCGTGGCCCGTCGCATAGTGGCGGTTCGCTGGCTTGTACTCATGACTCCAACTTTAGCGGCAGTGACAACCCGGGCCGCGCGGACTAGACCAGTGTGGCGTTGAGCAGTGCCAGCGCGGCGAGAAACTCGGAGGTCTCGGCCTCGGTGCCCGCCGTCACCCGGAGGTGATGCGTCATACCGATATCGCGAATAATGATGCCCTGCGCCAACAACTTCTCGAAGACGTCGTGGGGGTCCGCGACGTTGCCGAAGAGCACGAAGTTCGCAGAACTCTCATAGGGAGTGAAGCCGAGCATGGCTAACTCATGAACGAGTCGATCTCGTTGGGACTTGATTTCGTCGACCATGGCCAACATGGCCGGCGTGTGCGCGAGAGCCCCCACAGCGGCAGCCTGTGTGAGCGCGGACAAGTGGTAAGGCAAACGAACGAGGCGAAGCGCGTCGACGACGGCAGGGTCGGCAGCCAGGTAGCCCACGCGCGCCCCGGCGAAGGCGAATGCCTTACTCATCGTGCGCGAGACCACAAGGCGCGGGCGCCCGTCGAGCAAACTCAACGCCGTGCCGTGGGACACGGGAGCAAATTCTACGTACGCCTCGTCGACAAAAACAATGCCCTCGGTGGCGTCATAGGCCGCGGCGATTGTCTCGAGCGACACGGGCGTGCCCGTGGGGTTGTTGGGTGCACAGAAGAAGATGACATCGGGTTTTTGCTCAGCGATGGCGGCAAGAGCCGTCTCGGCAGAAATGTGAAAGCCTTCATCGCGTTGAGCTGTCAACCACGTTGTGCCCGTGGCCGAGGCAATGATGGGGTGCATTGAATACGTTGGCGGGAATGCGAGCACCGAACGCCCGGGCCCCCCGAAGGCTTGCAAGACATGCTGAATGACCTCGTTTGAACCGTTTGCCGCCCAGATATTGGCCGCTTTCAGACCGTGCCCTAGATACGCCGCAAGACTTTCGCGAAGTTCGGTGAACTCTCGATCGGGGTAGCGGTTGATCGTCGTGAGGGCTTTCGCCATGCGCGCCATAATTTCGGCGATGACGGGCTCAGGCACGGGGTGCGTGTTCTCGTTGACGTTCAACTCGACACGGACGTGAGCCTGTGGAGCACCGTACGGAGTTAGCCCTCGAAGGTCGTCACGAATGGGGAGATCATTGAGGCTAGTCACACATCAAGTTTATGACGGCCGACGCACAAAGATTGTCCCTAGAAGTTGGCAGGGATTGCCAGGCGCTGGCCGGGGTGAATATCGCCTTGGATTTGGTTGAGAGAAACAATCTCGGCAATGACATCGCGAGGATCAGCGGTGGGCGCGATTGTTTGCGCCAATTGCCACAGCGATTCGCCTGACTGCACGGTGATGTAGCTGTACGTGTTTGACGACGACTCGGCCGTCGCAACCGCTCCCCCGCCGTTGAGGGCGAACGCAAAGGCGGCGATGGCAATCGGCAAGGCGACGAGGACGGCAATGACCCGACGACCGCGGCGTGTCAAACGAAGGCGTGTCTTCGTAACTGGCGTCTTGACCACAGCAGAAGGGGAAACAAAGTTGGCGTAAATCACGTTGTCACTCTGGCGAGCACCACTGACATTGACACTCTGGTTCGCACGCCCACGCAGCGTCACCTGGCTGCAGGGCTCATCGATGTATTCATCTCCACCGAAAGCTCGTGAGGTGGGGCGGTGCGCCAAGGCCGTAAAGGCAACTGCTGCACTCATGACATTCTCCTTTGGGTGAAATCTCGCACCGGATGCTCGGCCGGGAGCACCCAGTGCGAAGATATGTTCCGAATATATATTCGAATACAGTCTCTGTCAAGAGATATATTCGAAGATTCCCGATAATTCTTCGTAAAACGCTCGAAGAAATGTTTGTATTTACGAGTTTTTTCGAATAATGTTTCGGTAGTCACCATGAATCACATCAGTGACCACTGACAACGAAGAGAGACGCCATGTTTGAGGACTCCGTAGAAGCCGATCGTGCTGGCACTCGGCGGCGCAAAGACCTGAGCCCCAAACAACGCATGATTCTCGAAATGATTGCGCGCTTCATTGATGTCAATGGGTATGCGCCGACCATGCAAGAAATCGGCGATGCCGTGGGCCTCAAGTCACTGTCGAGTGTCACTCACCAGCTCGGTCAACTCGAACTCTCTGGTTACATGCGCCGTGACCCCAAGCGTTCACGCACCATTGAACTCCTCATTGATATCCCCGGGTCCGACGACAGCGGAGATCCCAGCGACATGGAGCAGGCGGATTACAACAATGTCACTCCCATCGGTGATGCCGCCCTCGTTCCCCTCGTCGGTCGAATCGCTGCCGGGTTCCCCATTACCGCCGAGCAGAACGTCGAAGAGATCTTGCCGCTCCCCCGTGAGCTCGTTGGGCACGGCGAACTGTTCATGTTGACGGTCGTCGGTGAATCAATGATTGACGCCGCCATCTGCGATGGTGACCGGGTTGTCATCCGCGCCCAGAAGACGGCTGAAAACGGAGAAATCGTCGCGGCTATGATCGACGATGAAGCCACAGTCAAGGTGTTCAGTCAACGCGATGGCCGCACCTGGCTCCTGCCGCGCAATAGCAATTTTCCCCCCATTGAAGCGGAGCATGCGCAAATACTGGGGAAAGTTGTCGCGGTCCTGCGGGCTCTTTAGACCATCTTTTCTCACAAAGCGCTGAGAACCTCCCCTGCGTTATTCCACGAACGACAGGCGCGACCTTAGGGTGTTAACGACCAAGTGCCCCGGAGACTGAATACAGACTCTGGGGCACTTTTCTTTGTGTTATCAGTCGGGGAGCTAAGCGGCGTCCTTTACTTGGCCGGCACGAATGACCAGTCGTCGCTGAGCGCGAGCCGCAACCGCAGAGTCGTGCGTCACGATGATGAGCGTCAGCCCCTGATCGCGCCACAAGCCTTCCAACAGGTCCATGATTTCGTCTCGGGTGTCCTCGTCGAGGTTGCCCGTTGGTTCATCGGCGAGCAGCACCTTGGGATTCGTCACAAGAGCACGCGCAATTGCCACGCGCTGTTGCTGGCCGCCGGACAGTTCCGAGGGGCGGTGATCTGCCCGGTCAGAAAGACTGACCGACTCAAGAGCTGCACGTGCGCGTTCGCGCCTCTCCGCAGCGGGGAGATGCAACGGCTCCAACGCCGTCTCGACGTTTTCTTGCGCCGTGAGGGTGGGAATGAGATTGAAGCTCTGAAAAACGAATCCGACATCCTTGGCACGAATCTCGGCCAGTTTGACGTCCTTCACCTTCGAAATTTCCTGCTCTCCCATCGTGACGGTTCCGGATGTGGGGCGATCCAGCGCCCCCAACATCTGGAGGAGCGTTGACTTGCCCCCTCCCGTCGGACCCTGGATGGCAACCATCTGTCCGGCGGGGATCTCGAGTGAGACGCCGTCGAGGGCCTGAACCTCACGACGAGACTGGGAATATTTCTTTGACACGTTGTTTAACTTGTACATGATTGGTCCTTATCAGTCTCGAGGGTTAGTTGACGCTACGAAGGGCTTCAGCAGGGCTGAGGCGCGCTGCGCGCCATCCGCCGATGGCACCCGCAAGCAAGCCGCCGACGACGGCAAGACCGACGGCGATGAAGATAATGCTCATGGTAAGAGGAGCACTCAACGTCACAACGGATGCGGCCTGGGAGAGGCCGCGGCCAGCGCCACCAAAACCGCCACCACCTCCGAAACCAACGCCGTTGCCAAAGCCGCCACCATTACCGCCAGCGGAGCGCATCGCCCCACCTGCTGCCGCGAGACCCCGACTAGACGCGCTGCCAGAAAGAGTCGGAGCAATGACATTGATGATGACAACGCCGACGATTCCCAGAACGATTCCGAAGGCACCACCAATCAGCCCTTGAACAACTGACTCGCCAGCGACCTGGCCGACAATTCGCTTGTTCGACCATCCGATTGCCTTCAACGTTCCAAATTCACGGGTGCGGCGCGTGACGCCTGACACCGTGAACAAGATTGCGGTGAGGAATGCGGCGATGAGGACCGCAATGGACAGCCATAGTCCGAGGCTTTCGAGCATGGATGAGGCGGTTGCCAGAGAACCTGACACGCTTGCCGCCAGATCGGCTTGGGTGCTCACTGTTGTTGCGGGCAAGGCTGCTTGAATCGCGGTTTGGATAGCGGTGATGTTTGAAGCACTATCGGCCTGAACATAAACGTTGCTGATCTGCCCGGCGTTACTCGAGATGGACTGGGCAAGATCCAAGGGGATGTAAACGTTAGACGCCGTACCAGAGTCGCCCGAAGTCGAATCCACCGTTCCTACGATCGTGAACGCTGTTCCTCCGATATCGATGGTGCCACCGACCGCGAGAGTCGCTGTCGTGGCGTAGGTCGAGTCGAGAACGGCATTTGGTTGACCGATGTCGGAGGCGCTAAGGCCACGGCCCGTGTTCAGCGCGACAGCGGAAAGAGGACCGACAGCTGTGGCCGACGGGTCAATTCCCATGACGGAAAACGACTGGATGTTGAACGAACTGCCGCCGGCACCATCCGCGCCGCCCGTGGGCGGTCCGTTCGAATCGTTGGGAGCTGCCGCTTGCCGCTGGGCCTTGTCTGGCACCTGCCCGCTAAACGTTACGTTATTGAGAACGAGGGTGCCGGCAACAGCTTTAACATCGGAGACGCCGGCAATTGTTTTCACGTTGGTGGCATCCATTGTTTGGCTGCCAGGGCCGGCGGTCAAGCGGGACTGACTGACCGTTGTGCTGCCGGCGGCTGTCGTGCCGTCCCCGGCACCAAAGTCAAAGCGGCCCGGTAACTTTGCGCCAGCGGCGGGAGGAACAGGAGTTTCGGTAACGGAAATATCGGTGCCCACCCCATAGACAGACTCCAGCACGCTGGCCTGAGCAACTTTGACACCCGCTGCGACGGAGTTGACGATAATGACGAGAGCAATGGCGATGGCCATGCCGGTGGCAATGATCGCCGTTTGTTTGCGACGGCCGCTCAGTTCGCGGCGCAAGTACGTAAAGAACATTTTTCTCCTCTAGGGGGCGGATGTGTACGTCTTGAAGATATGGACGACAGCTATGGGCAACCTATGGTGAGACTGAGAGTTGGCTGGAAAACACTCACGTGACATCCCCGGAGCGCGGAAATGACATTTTGAGCACAAGAAAAGGCCCGGCCATGAGGCAGGACCCTTTCTTTGTCGCCACAGAATGGCGAGGCAGAGTGCGAAGAACTTAGTCGCGGGTGAGCTTGCGGTAGGTGCTGCGGTGCGGGTTGGCCGCATCGGCACCGAGGCGCTCTACTTTGTTCTCTTCGTACGCGTCGAAGTTACCCTCGAACCAATACCAGTTACCGGGGTTCTCGTCGGTGCCTTCATACGACAAAATGTGCGTTGCGATTCGGTCGAGGAACCAGCGATCGTGGGTGATGACCACAGCGCAACCGGGGAACTCAAGAAGCGCGTTTTCAAGACTCGACAGTGTTTCGACATCGAGGTCGTTTGTGGGCTCATCGAGCAGCAACAGGTTTCCACCTTGCTTAAGCGTCAACGCCAGGTTCAGGCGGTTGCGCTCACCACCGGAAAGGATTCCGGCACGCTTTTGCTGGTCTGGACCCTTGAACCCAAAGGTGGAGACGTATGCCCGGCTAGGCACTTCCACATTACCAACCTGGATGAAGTCAAAACCATCGGAGACGACCTCCCACAGGTTCTTGTTCGGGTCAATTCCGCCACGAGTCTGGTCGACGTAGGAAATCTTGACGGTCTCACCGATCTTGACTTCGCCGCCATCGGCAGGCTCGAGGCCCACGATGGTCTTGAAGAGTGTGGTCTTACCCACACCGTTGGGACCAATGATGCCGACGATGCCATTTCGCGGCAACGAAAAGGACAGACCGTCGATGAGGACGCGATCGCCGAAGCCCTTCTTGAGGTTCTTGACCTCGAGAACGGTCGATCCCAAGCGGGGTCCTGGTGGAATCTGGATTTCTTCGAAGTCCAGTTTTCTGGTGCGGTCTGCCTCGGCAGCCATCTCTTCGTAGCGCCCCAGACGTGCCTTGGACTTGGCCTGGCGCCCCTTGGAGTTGCTGCGAACCCACTCGAGTTCTTCCTGAAGACGCTTGGAGAGCTTCGCGTCTTTCTTGCCCTGAACTTCAAGACGCGCGGCCTTCTTCTCGAGGTACGTCGAGTAGTTACCCTCGTAGGGGTAGAGCTTGCCGCGGTCGACTTCGGCAATCCACTCAGCCACGTGATCGAGGAAGTACCGATCGTGGGTAACGGCAAGAACGGCGCCAGGATACTTGGCGAGGTGCTGCTCGAGCCACAGCACACTCTCGGCGTCGAGGTGGTTTGTGGGCTCATCGAGCAGCAAAAGATCGGGCTTCTGCAACAGGAGCTTGCAGAGCGCCACGCGACGCTTCTCGCCACCGGAGAGAACCGAAATTTCGGAGTCCGAGGGTGGGCAACGGAGTGCATCCATTGCCTGTTCTAGCTGGGAATCGAGGTCCCAGGCATCCGCGGCATCAATCTGCTCTTGGAGGATGCCCATTTCCCCCAGGAGGGTGTCGTAGTCGGCATCGGGCTCCGCTAGTTCGGCGGAGATTTCGTTGAAGCGGTCGATCTTGGCCTTGATGGGGCCAACGCCTTCTTGAACGTTCTCGAGCACCGTTTTAGTCTCATCGAGCACGGGTTCCTGCATGAGGATGCCCACGGAGTAACCAGCGCTCAGCTTGGCTTCACCGTTGCTGGGGGTGTCAAGACCCGCCATAATTTTGAGGATGGTGGACTTACCGGCACCGTTCGGGCCGACCACGCCGATCTTCGCACCAGGGAAAAACGACATCGTGACATCGTCAAGAATGACTTTGTCACCTACCGCCTTGCGGGCACGGACCATGGAATAAATGAACTCAGCCATGGGGCAATTCTACCGGCGGGTGTTAGGGACGCTGAACCTGCGAGCCAATGAGGCAACCGCCCTGGGCCAGTGCGGGAAGAACAATGCCATGAACGCCGGTGATAACCGGACCGAATTGCGCGATGATGCACTCGTCGCCGACGAGAACGGCAACCGACGAACTGTCGGAGGCCAGACCAGCTGCGGTGCGTGAGTACGTGAATTGAATCGCTGCGCGGTCGAAGCCGTTTTGCGACTCGAGAACGGCCACATCCGCCGAGGAAACCGCGGCGTTTGCAGCGATAGCCTGCTCGGCAACGGAGACAAAGAACGGCATATTTTGGGCAGCAGTTCCATCGGGGACGAACACAGCCGCTGGCGCTGGCTTCGACGTTGCCGCTGGGCGAGGAGCTCCCGTGTAAGGCACGTTAGCTGTGGGGCCGGCGGTTGGGACCGTGCCCGCCGCGCATCCACTAAGAAGAAGGGCTGCGCCCAAGACGATCGCGCTGGTCGAAAGTAGTCGCAAAGTATTTCCTTGACTCAAAGTGGATTAGGCGTGCCAAATAAGTCTAGGCGGGCAATCCCTCAAAAATTGCTGAATGCGAGGGAGCCCGCCTAGAGAAGCCGGCTGAACTACGCCGCAGTGGACTGACCTTCGGGCACCTCGTCGGACACCTCGTCGGACAACGACGCCGGAGCCGTGTCCTCCCGGCTATCCGTCGCAGCGACCGCGATGTGCCGAGTGTAAACACTGGTGCCCCAGGTCAGGTCATGCCCGAGAGCATCCGCTTCGATCTCTACGTTGGTGCCAGAACGGTCGCTGTTTTCCCAGTCACGAACACGCAGACGGCCAGTTACGACCACCCGGTCACCCTTGAGGACGGAACCGGCAGCGTTCGTCGCCAAGTGACGAAAAGATGAAACGGTGAACCAATTGGTCTCTCCATCGACCCATTTCGACAGTGCCCGGTCATAACGGCGCTGGCTCGAGGCGAGACGAAAACTGGTTATCGCCAATCCTTCATTGGTCGTGACATGGCGTGGAGACGTTGCCACAACACCGGTAAGAAAAATCGTGTCGGTCATGATGACCCCTTTCAGTTGTAGAACACGTCTACACACTGTGCGGCCAGTCGAGTCGCCGGTGAAGGGGTCACGGCGGCGTTGGGGACAGACCCCTCGTCACCACGGAAGGGGTGGAGAGGAACTAGCCCTTGATGTACGGGGCGAAGCTCTTGCGAATCTTGTTCACCTTCGGCAGCGCGACGGCGAGGCAGTAGCCCTGACCGGGGTTGCGAGCGAAGAAGTCCTGGTGGTATTCCTCCCCCTCATAAAAGGCCGTAAGGGGTTCGATGGTCGTGACGACGGGGGCATCCCACCACGTGGCGGCAAGCGCAATGGCACTTTCGAACAGCTCGCGCTGAGCATCATCTGCCGGGAACATCGCCGAGCGATACTGGGTTCCGACGTCGTTGCCCTGACGATTCAGCTGAGTGGGATCGTGCAGGGAAAAGAAGACATCCAAGATGACCTGGTCGGGAATCACCTCGGGGTCAAAGGTGACAGCGACGACCTCAGCATGCCCGGTCAATCCGGTACACACCGCCTCGTAGCTTGGGTTTGCGCCCTCGCCTCCCGCGTATCCGGAAACAACGGCGGTGACGCCATTTAAGGTGCGGTACACGGCGTCGAGACACCAGAAGCAACCGCCGGCCAAAACAAAAGTGTGCATACCTCTAGATTAGACAGAACATGGGGTACATCATTGGGTTTCTCGCGGCCATCCTTTTCGGTTCCAACGGAAGTGTCGTCAAGGTCGTCGTGAGTTCCGGCGTATCCGCGGCCCAACTCACGTTCTTTCGCGTGCTCGTCGCCCTCCTCATTTCATTCGTGATTTTGCTACTGACCGAACGCACTGCTTTTCGCATTAGCGCGAAACGGATGTTCGGCATGGCCGTGCTCGGCATTGGCGGCGTGGCCATGTTGCAGTGGTTCTATGCGTTGGCCATCGCCCGCATCCCGGTCGGTATCGCCCTGCTCTTCGAGTACTTGGCCGTACTCGCGGTGGCCGTTATCGCCCGCTTCGTCTTCAAGGAGGCAGTTCGCGGGCGCCTTTGGATCGCGATCGGTCTTGTTCTGGTGGGCTTGGCCGTCGTCGCTCAAATCTGGACCAGTAACGTCGAGGCTCTCGGCATGGTGTTCGCCCTCGCCGCTGCGGCCGCCTACACGATCTACTTTTTGATGGGCGAGCGCGCCCTGACTGGTATGTCAGTGATGGCGATGACCTTTTGGGCCATGCTCTTTGCGACAGCCTTTTGGGGCATTTTTAGCGGATGGTGGACGATGGACATCGCCCTCTTTTCCCAAGAGACGTCGATGACGGGGTCGCTGGCTGCACTCATCGTCCCGCTCTGGGTGCCGCTCTTGTGGGCCGTGACCATTGGTTCTTTTCTCGCGTTCTACATGTCGTTCTATGCGCTCAAGCATCTCAAGGCAACATCCGCTGGCATCGTGGCGTCATCAGAAGTGATCTTCGCCTTCATCGTCGCGTGGGTCTGGTTGGGAGAAGCTCTCTCCCCGACGCAGATAGTGGGAGCACTCGTGGTGGTCGCCGGAATCGTGCTCGCTCAGACGGCACGCCCCGGAAAGATTGTCGATCTGGACCTCGCATCCCGCTAAAACTAGGCGTGGCAACCACAACCTCGCGCTAACCACAGATACAGTCGCGTCATGCAGTGGTTGAATAACTTTCTTAAATGGTTTGTCGCAAGCGAGAACCAACAGATCATCATCACGGGAATCGTGCTCTTTGTTGCGATGATTCTCGGCCTCCTGATCGGTGCCCTGATCGCGAGCAGTGTGAGCAAACGCCACATTCGCTCCAGCGAGAATCAGATCAAAGCCGCCGTTATCGCGGCACTGATTGACGCGGCAACCGAAGCTTCCGTCTGGAACGGTCTGAGCCCCCAGGAGCAGATCCTGAGCGATCGCGCCGTCGGCCAGATCGACGTGCGGGTTCGCCTCATGCCGGTCAAGGGTGCGGCTGCCGCCGCAGATTGGGCTGCCCACCAACTCTCTGAGATGAAGCGCACCTCGGCCACGTTCGGCTATCAGCTCGACCCCGCGGTAGCAGAATTCAGAGATCGTCTGCTCCTCTGGGTCAACAACCCCGGTCGCGCGAACAAGATCTTCAGCCGGGATCTTGAGCGTTGGTCGTACCAGTCTGTTCAGCCCGAGGCTGCCGCGGTAGCAAGTCAAGATGCGTGGGTTGCCCAGCAGTACACGCAGGAACACCAGACGGATGGACTATCTAGCCTGTTGGCAGAACCCGCCGCACCATATGTTGCGCCCGTCATTGCTCCTGTCGTTGCACCTGTCGTTGCCCCCGCAGTTGCGCCGGTCGCTACCCCCGCGGTTGCTCCTGTCGTCACACCCGCAAAGAGCGACGAACCTGGGCCACGCCGCCAAGGATCCCCCGCTGTCGACGACGACGACCAGAACTTGCCACGCGTCTTCTAACAACCATCGCTTGTGAACGTGCCCTGATCGAGAAATCGATTGGGGCACGGTCTTTTTTGCCAAAAGCATTACCGTCGACGCACGTACACTATGAAAATGTCACGAACATCGTCGAATGAGCGGAAGGCCGAACAGCGGTGGCCGGCGTTTGCTGCCATCGCCGTCATGCTGCTCCTCGATATCTACTCTCCGCCGACGTTCATTCCGAAACTGGCGCTGATCGTTACTGTCGTCATCCTGTTCATTCCCCTCATCGTTTTGAATCCCCATCGGCTCACCCGTGAGACCAGCTGGTCCCGATGGTTCTCGATCGGTTTCGCCCTTCTCTTGGCGTTGGCCAACCAGGTGGATGTCGTCTGGATTATTCACGGGCTCATCTCGGGATCTACCGGCGGCATCACTGTGTTGTGGGGCGCTCTGCAGGTCTGGGTCGCCAGCGTCGTTACCTTTGCGCTGATCTATTGGGAACTTGATCGTGGAGGTCCCGTCGCCCGAGGAACCCTCACCCGCGCGAAATTGCAGCTTGCCGACTTTAAATTTCCTCAGGATGAAGATGGGGCATCCGTCAATGAAGTAAAGCGAGAGTCATCAGAAATCAGTGATTGGCGCCCGGGCTTCGTCGACTACCTCTACATGTCGGCAACGAACATGATGGCCTTCAGCCCCACGGACGTCATGCCGCTGAGCACCCGGGCCAAACTCTTCATGCTGCTCCAAAGCATCTCTGGCTTCGTTCTGTTGGCGCTCGTCATCGCCCGATCCGTCAATATCTTGGCGTAAGGATGCCCTTCACAGGGGGTTCTAGCTATGCTCGTTATGTACCCCATCATTCCCGTAAAGGAGCGCACATGAGCACGTATGTTGTCACCAACCCAGCCACCGGCGAAACCGGAAAACCGTTTACCCCGGCAACGAATGCCGAGCTCGATACGGCGCTGGCGACAGCAGATAGTGCTCACTCGGGATGGTCGCGTTCGGCGACCGTTGCCCAGCGTTCAGTCCTGATGGAGCGCGTGGCAGAGCTTCACCGCGAACGCCGCGAGGTCCTGGCCGAAATCATCGTGCGTGAAATGGGCAAGCCCCTCGATCAGGCTTTGGGCGAGGTCGACTTCAGCGCCGACATCTACTCCTACTACGCCACCAATGGCGAGAAGTTCTTGGCCGATGAAGACCTCGAATTGATGGATGCCGAAGGCACCGCCTTCGTTCGTCGCTCCTCCTTGGGCGTTCTGCTGGGCATCATGCCGTGGAACTTCCCCTACTACCAGGTGGCCCGTTTTGCCGGTCCCAACCTCGTGCTGGGTAACACCATCCTTCTCAAGCATGCCTCGCAGTGCCCCGAGTCGGCCGCCGCCATCCACCAGATTTTCTTGGATGCCGGATTCCCTGCGGGCGCCTACCAAAACATCTACGCCGACAGCACTCAAATCGCCACCTTGATTGCGGATCCCCGCGTTGTGGGCGTCTCCCTCACCGGTTCGGAGCGGGCCGGCGCCGCCGTCGCTGAGGTTGCCGGACGCAACCTGAAGAAGGTTGTTCTCGAACTGGGTGGATCTGACCCCTTCATCTTGCTGAGCACCGACGACATGGATGCCACCGTAGATGCCGCCGTTTCTGGCCGAATCGACAACAACGGTCAAGCCTGCAACGCTGCCAAGCGCTTCATCGTGCTGGCTGATCACTACGACGCGTTTGTCGAGAAGTTCAGCGCCAAGGTTGCAGCATTGACGCCTAGCGACCCCATGGCCGATGGCACCGTGCTCGGCCCGCTGTCGTCACTCGGTGCGTCAGACACCCTCGAGGAGCAGCTAGATCGCGCCGTCGCTCAGGGCGCCACCGTGGCCACGCGCGGAACCCGCAACGGAACGTACTTCCCCGCTGCGGTGCTCACCGGTGTCACACCCAAGAACGATGCCCACACCGAAGAGTTCTTTGGCCCGGTCGCCATTGTCTACAGCGCCAAGGACGAGGCAGAAGCCGTGGCCTTGGCCAACGACACTCCCTTCGGCCTGGGTTCGTACCTCTTCTCCACCGACCACGCGCAGGTTCTCCGTGTTGCCGACCAGATTGAAGCCGGAATGGTGTTCGTCAACGGTGTTGGCCTCGACAGCCCCGAACTACCCTTTGGCGGTATCAAGCGTTCTGGCTTCGGTCGCGAGCTGGGTCGTTTTGGAATCGAAGAGTTCGTGAACCGTAAGCTCGTTCGCATCCTGAAGTAGTGACACCAGACGGCTCAGACGCCTTCGCCCTGTCGTTAGAAGATTTCGAGCTCCTCGTTTCCGAGGAGCTCGATTCTTTGCCCGACCACATCATGGTGCAACTCGACAACCTCATTTTCGTTATTGAGGAACACTCGGAGAACGCCGATGCTCCCCTGCTCGGGCTGTACGAGGGAACCTCCATCACGGAGCGCTTCGACTACGGCATGGGGGAATTACCCGACCGCATCGTGCTGTTTTGGGAAGAGCACGTCGCTTCTACCGGCTCGCTAGAGGAACTGCGCCAGCAGGTACACATCACGTTGGTGCACGAAATCGCGCACTACTTCGGCATCGACGACGAGCACCTTCACGAACTCGGCTGGGGCTAACACTCTGCATTCCTGACGTTCAAAAATGGTTTCTTTGCCCATAGAATTTCAGCGTGAGAGAACGCGACACCAACGAGGCTTTGTGCTCGATTGCAATTGCAGAACGAGCGCTCAGAACGCCCGACGAGATAGCTGTTGCGTCAGAGTCTGAAAACCTCAGCGCTGTGGACTTCGATCAGCGGGTCAATGCGTTCGCCCATGTCCTTTCACAGATTCCCCGGCAGCCCACATTTCTGCCCATGCTCGTGGGTACCAACGTCAACTCCGTCATCGCCTATCACGCGGCAATCCGCTCGCGTACCCCCGTGGCTCTGATAGATTCACAGGTTAATCCGACATATCTTGACTCCATGCTGGAGCGACTCGGGGCTCCCGGCGCGATCGTCATCACTCATGCGGGGGATTCGTCCAAAGCAAGGAACAACGTTTCTCCTTTTTTCGTTGACGACGCCAAAGAAAAGAACTTCAACGTCCCTTCCGTCAATCACACGGAGCTCGCGTGCGTGCTTTTCTCGTCAGGCTCAACAGGACAGTCAAAAGGCATCGTTTACGATTGGTCAGCCTTTGACTATATGTGGGCTGAAGAACATCGACTTCACAAAGACGATGCGAACAAGAATCTTCGTGTCGGCAGAACAGCGTCTGTCGCCTTTAGCGCTGGCGCCGCAATGATGATGTCCGCCGCCTTGAATCATCAACTTCACCTCATCGACCCCCATCGATCCGCCGACGACATTATTTCCTTTGTCAACGAGCAAGGAATCACGAACCTCGCCCTCAGCTCATCGTTTGCCGAGCGAGTGTATGACACGAGAACCCAACCTCTCACCTTCACCTCTGTCAACGAATTCATGACCTATGGCGAAGGCGTCAATTGGGACCAGATCGGCAAAATACGAGAACTTACTCAAAATCGGGCACGAATTTCTGCCGACTATGGAGCGTCAGAGGGGCTGGGAAGTTCTTGCTACTTCCATATTGGGATCTTGGATCCCGTAAAGACAGGAAGGGTCCCGATTGGCCTGTCACACTCCGTGAATAACTTGGTCTTTCTCCCGCTCAAAGATGAACCTGAGATTCATGAAGTCATCATGAAGAAAACCTTCGCGCGAGGGTATTTTAAGGATGACGAACTGACGGCTCAGAAGTTCTTCACCGACAGCGACGGTAGTGTTTCCTACCGAAGCCAGGACCTCGTGCGAGTGAACCGCGACGGCACAGTCACCTTCGTCGGTCGCGGAGACGACCTCGTAAAGATCAATGGGCGCGTCGTGGAACCTGCTGAGTCAGAATCGGCTTTGCGAGCAATTCCCGGCATCAAGAATGTCGTGGTGCTGCCGCACACGAATGACAACGGCGACAACATCCTCGTTGCCCATCTCGTTCTCGATCACGACTCCACTGTGACACCCCAGTTGATCTATCAACACTTACTCGAGATGCTCTCGAGCCATTTGGTTCCATCCAGGCTTGTGAAACACGACGACATTCCCCTGATTGCAACGGGCAAGATCGACCGACAATATTTGCAAACGCGCGAATGGCCTCGTTGGCGAGACCCACCCTTCTCAGAGGTGGCAACCGACCACGAGCGTTTTGCGTTGGAGAAACTTCAGGTCGTCTTAGGAGACCCCGAACTTCATATGCACGAGGATGTTTTTGGTGCAGGGATGGACTCCCTCGCCGCACTAGAGTTCGGCGAAATTGCCCGTGAATTTGGATTTGACGGAATTACGCCGGCAACTTTTCTTGATCATCGAACGGCAAAGTCTCTGGCGAACCGTCTGCTGACATCCCAGGGACAACAAAAGACATCTGTGGTGACGATCAACGGCAACGGATCAAAAATTCCCATTTATGCTTTCCCCGGCGGAGGTGGCACCGCCCTTTCTTTTCGAGAATTAAGCCTGGAGCTGGGGGTCGATCAGCCCATCATCGTCATTGAGCCACACGGATTGCACGGCACAGAAGCCTTCGATGACAGCATCGAAAAAATGGCTCAACGCGCTGCAGCTCAGATTCGTGAACGACAAATGGACGGAGAAATTCACTTGTTGGGTTACTCCATTGGGGGCTTCCTCGCCACTGCTACGGGAATAATCTTGGATGCCCAAGAGAGAATCGTTCGCGTGGTCGCCCTCGATACGCACCGGCTTGCCGATGAAATCAATTTGCCTCCCTGGCTCCTCAATGCGTTCCTTGTAACCAAAGAACTCAGGCGCCAGTGGAACACGCTCACCAAGGGAATGAGCAAACGTTTCAGCAACGGCGAGCCAGAGATGCCAGATATTGCGTCCCAGGCGCAAGCCAATAGCTACAGGGCGTTTTACTGGCACATTGAATCACTCCTTCCCCGCTATCGGCTCCCTGCACCCCTCGCGTTTCCTGTCACACTCCTGTATTGCCCCTCCTACCCTTCACGGTTTCGTTCCTGGTGGAGGAGAAACCCGCTATTCGCCACGTTGGAGGTCGCGGGAATCCACGCAACCATGATGGATCGCGAAAACCTACCTGCCCTCACTCGAAAAATTTCGCAGGTCTTTTCTTCGCGGAGTAGCTAGCTGACCTCCCGACAACACCCTGCCGTAGAATGGGAGTCATGCCCTCGTAGCTCAGAGGATAGAGCAGGAGCCTTCTAATCTCTTGGTCGCAGGTTCGAGTCCTGCCGAGGGCACCACGTTATGTGAAGCAGAACCTCCTACGAACTTCGTGATCACCCGTTCGTCAGGGCGTTATCGTCTTTAGTTTGAATGGAGTCGGCTGTAGGCTTTTAGCGATACAGCCTCTTGTTTCAGGTAAAGGATTCCCCCATGGCGCGCTCTCGCACAAACGGCCTCATTTTGGTGACCTTTCTCGCTGCCGGTTCGCTCTTCGTCGTGCCAACGGCCGCCCTCGCCACTGATCCAGTCGGTAACTACTCTTACTACGTCGACGCCCCCCCGGTTCAGGGCTCCTATGTGGCAGGAACCACCGAGAATTTCAACGCCGGATGCTCAACAACCTGGCCCGGAATCGGAACGACCGACGTTGCCTGCGATGGCCTTGGGGCGAGTACGTTCGGAGGCGCATCAACGGAATCTTCAGCGCCCACCACGGGCGGAACGGGAACCCCTTTTGCCAGCGTGTGGGCCGACACATCGATGACCTTGTCTCTGACGACACCGTCGACGTATTTTGGCATCTGGTGGTCGGCGGGCGACGGCCCGAACACTCTGCAGTTTTACAGTGGTGACACATTGGTCAGCACCTTCACCTTTTATTCCCTTGTCGATGCCCTCAGCCACCCCACACTGAACGGCGTGAGCGGGGCCACGTACGCAACGAGTGACTATTTTGGCAACCCCGTTGACCGCACGAACACGGGCGAGCCGTACGCGTACCTCCACGTGTTTGCGCCGGCCGGAGAAACCTTCGACAAGGTGGTCTTTTCGGAAACCGGCGGTGGCTTTGAATTCGACAATGTAACCGTTGCCTCAACCACTCAGCATGCGACAGACTCCCTCGTGAACCTTGCAGGCCCGGGCGAATCCAGTTCGACACCCGCCCCCGAAGCCACCGTTGATCCGACGTTGGCCACGACCGGCATGAGTCGCGATGTTCTTGGCATTCTCAGTGCCGGCGCAGTCTTAATTGTGCTGTCGGGTGTTTTTCTTGTGATTGCACGACGACGACTCGCACGAAGTTAAGCGGCCATTCACCCGCCCGTCACCCACGTGCACCCATCTGTGAAGACGGGCTTTTTAGCCTTGGCTCATGGGAATGCGCGTAGCAATCGTGACAGAGTCCTTTCTTCCATCTCTTAATGGGGTGACCAACTCCGTGCTGCGGGTGCTCGACACTCTTGCCGCCGAAGGTCATGACGCCATCGTGATTGCCCCCACGGCACCCTCTGGCCGCCACAACGGGTTTCGCGTCATTCGCACCCCCGCCATTCCGTTTCTGCAATTTCCCGTCGGCATCCCCAACCTGACACTTCAGGCGACATTGGCGGAGTACAAGCCCGACGTCGTGCATGTGGCCTCACCGTTCCTTCTAGGCGGCCAGGCGATTGCCGCCGCAAACCGTCTGGGCATACCAACCGTGGCGATTTATCAGACGGATATTGCCGGCTACCTGCAGCGCTACGGCATGCAGTTTGCTCGACCCCTCGTCGACAAGATGGTCGCCGCCATTCACACTCCTGCCACGCTCAACTTGGCTCCCACTCCAGAAACGGCGGCGTACCTGCTCAAGCTTGGAGTGCCCCGCGTTGCCATCTGGGGTCGTGGCGTCGACCTTGACCTGTTCCACCCGCAGCGTCGGACGGCACCCATAGCCATCACAGCGGATTCTGTCGGTCAGCACGCAGCGGCATCCGCAGGACCCCTCACCATCGGCTTCGTGGGTCGCCTAGCGCCGGAGAAGCAAGTTCACAAGATGAAGACGCTCTTCGGCATCCCGAACACCCGCTTTGTTGTTGTCGGTGACGGACCCGAGCGCCGCCGCCTCGAAGCGGACTTCGCCGGGTATCCCGTCACTTTCACAGGCGCTTTGCGTGGCGAGGAACTAGCCGAGGCTTACGCAAGCCTCGACGTGTTCGTGCATTTTGGCACCGAAGAGACCTTCGGCCAAACGATTCAGGAAGCTCAAGCAACCGGATTGCCCGTCGTCGCCCCCGCCAGTGGCGGTCCGCGGTTCTTGATCGAGCACGGAACATCCGGTTATCTTGCCGACCCGAAAGATCCGGCCAGCTTCGTCGACTACGTCACGCGTTTGACGGCGGATGCTGCGTTGCGTTCCCGCATGGGCGTCTCGGCGCGACGGTCTGTTTTGAGCAAGTCTTGGGACGCCAACAATGCTCTGCTCCTGA
>CANEXL010000016.1 GCA_947443745.1 Microbacteriaceae bacterium
AATGGCCGGCGTGCGTGTCGCCCCGCAGCACAATGTGATTTTCTTCGGCGTTGTCGACGCGGAAGACTCTCCCGTAGTGACCGTCTCCGCAAGCTCCCAGACATTGCTGGGCACCGACACCGGCCGGGTGAAGATCTCACTGTTCTCCGAGTTCCCGGCCAAGGGGCGAGGCACCGGTGGCGTTCGAGCTCAATCTCTACTCAAGGGTGAGGATGCCTTAGCCGTGGCCTGGGCCGGAAGCGGCGAGCCGTATGCGAATGGTCTCGATGGATCACCGCGAGAGCTTCCTGCCGAGCGCATGAAGCGAGACGCCTCCGGCGAGAAGCTCTCTGACGACCTCACGTTCATTGGAGCGAGCCTTGGCTAAGGCTTTGGCTATGGGAACAGCGGCGAGCCCAGCAGCGATCACAGCGGCCATCAGAGCAGCGATCACAGCAGGCTAAACGCCTTACGCCCCGTGAGACTTTAGGTGTCGATGCGATCGCGGGACAGCGTGCTAGAACCCGCGATGATGAAATCTCTGCGGGGTCCTACGTCGTTGCCCATTAGTAGCTCGAACACGCTATCCGCGACGGCAGCGTCCTCCACGCGCACACGCCTGAGGGTGCGGTGTTGGCGATCCATAGTGGTCAACGCGAGCTGATCGGCATCCATCTCGCCCAGGCCCTTGTAACGCTGAATGGGCTCTTGATATCGTCGCCCTGATTTCGCCAATCCGGCCAGAATGCTGTCGAGCTCTTTCTCGGAATAGGTATAGATCGTCTCGTTTGGCTTGGTGCCCGGGTTCATGGCGACGACGCGATGCAGCGGGGGAACTGCTGCGAAAACTCGGCCGGCTTCGATCAACGGGCGCATGTAACGAAAGAAAAGGGTGAGGAGCAGCGTGCGGATATGCGCTCCATCGACGTCCGCGTCGCTCATCAAAATCACCTTGCCGTATCGAGCGATATCGAGATCGAAACTCCGCCCAGAACCGGCACCCAGGACCTGGATGATGGAAGCACACTCCGTGTTGTTGAGCATGTCCGAAACGGATGCCTTTTGCACGTTGAGAATCTTGCCACGGATGGGGAGCAACGCCTGGAACTCACTGTTACGGGCAAGTTTGGCGGTTCCCAAAGCGGAGTCGCCCTCCACGATAAAGAGCTCGGAATTCGCAACATCACTGCTGCGACAATCCACCAATTTCGCGGGGAGGCTAGAGGTCTCAAGAGCATTCTTGCGGCGCTGAGTTTCTTTGTGCGTGCGCGCCGAAATGCGACTCTTCATCTCCGACACAATTTTCTCAAGCAGCAGAGCCGACTGGGCTTTGTCGTCGCGCTTGACCGACGTGAGCCGCTGCGTCAGCGCCTTCGTGACGACATTCGCCACGATCGCTTTGACGGCAGGAGTGCCCAAGACCTCCTTGGTCTGCCCCTCAAACTGTGGCTCTGGCAATCGGACGGTAATGACAGCGCTCATCCCCGCGATGACGTCATCTTTCTCGACCTTGTCAGTACCGGATTTCAGCTTGCGCGAGTTGGCCTCGACCTGCGAACGAATGACCTTCAGCAGGGCCTGCTCGAAACCCGCCTGGTGCGTGCCGCCCTTGGGCGTAGCGATGATGTTAACGAAGCTTTGCATGGTCGTGTCGTAACCAGTACCCCAGCGAAGAGCAATGTCGACATGGCACGACCGCTCCACTGATTGCAAGGACATGCTGCCATCGGGGCCGAGAACAGGAACGGTCTCCGTGAACTCCCCATCGCCGGTCAGGCGCCACGTTTCTGTGACGGCAGAGTCGGGTGCCAAATACTCAACAAACTCGCTAATGCCGCCGGTGTAGCTATACGACGCATCGATGTGCTCGCTCTGGCGCTGATCGGAGATGTGCATGGTGAGACCAGAAACAAGAAAAGCCGTTTGTCGTGCCCGGTTGGCCAGGTCATCCGTCTGAAATGTTGCGCCAGGCGTGAAGATTTGAGAATCAGCCCAGTAACGAACGCGAGTTCCGGTAACGCCCTTGGCAACCTTGCCTACGACTCGCAGAACGCTTTCGCTGGAGAAGGGGGTGAACGGCGACGTCGGCGACATGCCCTTACTGTCGTCAAACGTGCCGGGCTCACCTCGACGAAATGACATTGCCCACGTTTTGCTGTCACGATCAACCTCAACGTCTAGGCGCTCAGAGAGCGCGTTGACGACGGATGCCCCGACACCGTGCAGACCGCCCGACGCTGCGTAGCTTCCCGATCCGAATTTTCCACCAGCGTGAAGTTTCGTGAAGACAACTTCGACACCGCTCAAACCTGTCTTCGGCTCGATATCAACGGGCACTCCACGCGCTCTATCGTGAACCTCAACACTGGAATCAGGATGCAAGATGACGTCGATGGAGTTGCCGTGACCCGACAGCGCTTCGTCGACCGAGTTGTCAATGATCTCCCACAGACAGTGCATAAGGCCGCGCGAATCGGTCGAACCGATATACATCCC
This sequence comes from Microbacteriaceae bacterium, assembly GCA_947443745.1. Taxonomy (GTDB): domain Bacteria; phylum Actinomycetota; class Actinomycetes; order Actinomycetales; family Microbacteriaceae; genus Alpinimonas. The sequence goes on from CANEXL010000016.1 coordinate 2,476, forward strand.
GGGACGCTTACGAACCGCCTCCAAACCCTCAAGAACCGAGAGATGGCGGGCGGAATATTCTGAAGAACTCACATGACTCCTTGACCGGTGTTTCAGCAACGTTGTCAGGTTAGTTTGAGAGGGCCACTCCACGTGAGTGCCTCGCTGAGACAGTTCAATACGCGGTGAGCGAAATGCCCGGCAATGTCGGATGTTCTCACAGCTGTTCGTGGTTACATACATACAGAAGCAAAAGCTACGAGGAGAGGTAAACGGTATGTCAACGACCGCCACAAGTGAAGTCCCACAAACTGACAATCACTACGAGCTGACCTCGAATGATCGCTGCGATAGCTGCGGCGCCCAGGCGTATGTTCGTGCGACCATGCCCTCAGGGAGCTCGTTGCTGTTCTGCGCCCACCACTCTGCTAAGCACCGCGAGAAGTTGACGGGTATGGGTGCGGTCTGGCACGACGAGACAGCTCGGCTGTACGCCACAAACTAGGTTTTCGACATAACAATGGCCCCACCGATTTATTCGGTGGGGCCATTGTTATGAGAGCGCGGTGCGCGTTGAAACGCGTCTTTGCGATTTACTCGAGGTAGTCGCGCAGTGACTGCGAACGCGAGGGGTGACGCAATTTCGCCATCGTCTTGGACTCAATCTGACGAATCCGTTCACGTGTAACGCCGAAGGTGTCACCGATCTGGTCGAGTGTTTTGGGAATACCGTCACCCAGACCAAAGCGCATCCGGATCACTCCCGCTTCACGCTCGGAGAGCGAATCTAGCAACGACTCGAGTTGCTTTTGCAACATGGTGAACCCGACAGCATCGGCGGGTACAACGGCCTCGGTGTCCTCAATGAGGTCTCCGAATTCGCTGTCTCCGTCTTCACCCAAGGGAGTGTGCAACGAGATGGGCTCGCGGCCATACTTTTGAACTTCAATGACCTTTTCGGGCGTCATGTCCAGTTCGCGCGACAGCTCTTCGGGTGTTGGTTCGCGCCCGAGGTCTTGGAGCATCTGTCGCTGAACACGAGCAAGCTTGTTGATGACCTCAACCATGTGAACAGGAATACGGATGGTGCGTGCCTGGTCAGCCATGGCGCGCGTAATCGCTTGGCGAATCCACCAGGTTGCGTAGGTCGAGAACTTGAAGCCCTTGGTGTAGTCGAACTTCTCGACGGCACGAATCAAGCCGAGGTTACCCTCTTGAATCAGGTCGAGAAATTGCATTCCACGGCCGGTGTAGCGCTTGGCCAGGCTGACGACGAGACGCAGGTTTGCACCGAGGAGGTGGCTCTTCGCGCGCTGTCCATCTTTAGCGACCCACTGCAGTTCTCGCTTGACCTGCTTGTCCAACTTCGGCGAGGTGCCCAGTCGATCCTCGGCAAAGAGACCCGCCTCAATCCGCATAGCCAATTCAACTTCTTCAGCGGCGTTGAGGAGAGGAACTTTACCGATCTGCTTCAGGTAGTCCTTGACAGGGTCGGCGGTTGCTCCCGTAATGAGCGAGGAATAGACAGGAATGTCATCATCGTCATCGGCAGCGGACAGAACGAGTGCACCAGCGCGCAGGGCCTGCTCCGACGCCGTGGTGCGAAGGGGCTTGTCTTCATCATCGCCGTCGTCTTCGCCCTCGTGAGCATCGTTGTCAGCGTCGGGTTCAATTGCTTTCGCGCGACCACGGCCACGCTTGACGGGAGGAGCACTGCCGTCGTCGCCCTCGGCGGAGTTTGCTGCCGCAATGGCAGCAGCCGCAGCCGCACGGGTTTCTGCCGCGGCTGCCTTCATGAGGGCTGCCTTCGTCAATGGGCGCGAAATGGTGGGCGTGACAATCGCAGGGGCAGCAGCGGCAGCAGCTTCGGCGGCAGCAGCTTTTTCAGCCTTTGCGAGGGCGGCCTTTGTGGGCGCCTTTACAGCGGGAATCTTTTCTTCCGCTGGTGTGGTTGTTGTCTTTGCTGCAGTCTTGACAGGCGCCTTTGCCTCGGTCTTTGCTGGTGCTTTAGCTGTGGAAATTGCCATATGCCGTGTCTCCAGAATCTTAGTTTCTCATCCGATAAATACCCTCGGGGCATTACAAGGACCCTTGTCAAGCCCTACAAGAGGGAGTAACCGGGTCCTGTGTAAATTATCGCACGGTTTATCTAGCCAACATGCCACTGCGTCTGCTATGAGGCGCAGTCACAGCAAAAATGCTGGACTTACTCTTCAGAGCGCCGGCGGTGCGCCAAGAATTCTTCAAGTTCCGCGGCAATTTCGTCGGCCGACGGTAATTCGCCATCGCTATCGATGAGAGGAGAACGCACTCCGTTGTCTTTCATGTAGGAGTCATAGCGTTCTTCAAGCGTTCGCACGAGCTTGCTTAGCTCGCCATTGTTATCTACTTGCTCGTCAATTTTTGCCAAGAAATCCCGGCCTTCTCCGCGGAGTCGATCCGTGGGAAAAAGGATTCCTGTTGACGAGGCGATGCTTTCTAATGCAGAGAGAGCCGCGACCGGGAATTCTGTGTCCGCGAGGTAATGCGGAATGAGAAGAACAAATCCGGCGACATCGTGATGCGTTTCTTGAAGGCGAAACTCCACGAGGTGCATGGCGTTAGCCGGTACTTGAGTGTGAGGTCGCCAGACTGACATCGATTCAATGAGTTCGGCACGGTTTCCACTTACTGTCACGCCGAGGGGTCGCGTGTGGGGAACGGGCATCGGAATGGCATGAACCCATGTCGTAGAGACAACCTCAAACCTGTCGACGAGTTCAATGACCGTCCGACTAAAACTTTCCCAACGAAAATCTGGCTCGTAACCCGAGAGAAAGAGAAAGGGGCGAGAAAGCTCGTCTCGAACCAGGTGAAGAGCAAGCTTGGGCGGCTCAAAACCCGAGAGGTGATCTTGGTCAAAGTAAATGGTTGGGCGACGAGCTCGATAGTCGAGAAGTGCGTCGTTGTCGAAAACTGCAACGACATCTGAATCCATCGTGTCAAGGATGTACTCGGTGAACTGCGTCACCGCAGACCCCGAGTCGGCAAAACCGGTCAGCCCGGCAACAAGTTTCAGACCACGCGGCACATCGGCAGGCGCAATCTGAAAGGTTAAGAGTCCCTCAACATCAGGCATTTCATCATTCTAGGCTTGCTCTCTCGATGACGACTGTCGATTGTCTCGTGGCAAGACACCCTGCCTGACTCGTATTGTGGAGATGTGAATATGCCAATAATGACCGTATCCTCAGCCCCCGCAACGAGCGATTCGCTTATCGTCGTCGGCGCGACCTCAACCTCGAACGGCGGCGCTGTTCTCTATGCGCGCAATGAATACGCCGCTCTTGCCGACATTCTTGCGGCTTTCGATGTCAGCGGAGCCGCGGATGCCGTGTCGCGCATTCCCCACCCCACCAACTCCAGCCAGTCGATCGTCGTCGTTGGCCTCGGCTCCTCCCCCGTCGACATAAACGCGCTTCGGTCCAGCGCCGGTGCTGTCGTTCGCCGCTTAGCGGGAACAAGCCACGTTACGTTCGCTTTTCCTGTAACCCAAGATGATGAAATTCGCGCCGTCCTCGAGGGCGCTGCTCTTGGCACGTACGCCTTTACGTCATACAAGAGTTCCGTCCCTCCTAAGACACCGGTCGCTCAGGTGACGGTCTGTGCAGAAACCGCACAGGCTGATGATTTGATTGCACACGCTCTCATCACCGCAGACGCTGTTGCGTTGGTCAAGGACTTGGTCAACACCCCACCCAACGATCTCTATCCGGAAACTTTCACGGAACAGGCCGTGGCTTCCCTGGATGGCCTCGACGTCACGCACGAGATTTGGGACGAAAAGAAGCTCAAAAAGGACGGCTTTGGCGGGATCCTCGGAGTCGGAAAAGGCTCATCCCGCCCCCCACGACTGATGAAGATCGTGTACGCCCCTCAGGGCGCCACGAAACACATCGCTTTGGTGGGCAAAGGCATCACCTTTGATACTGGCGGGCTTTCGCTGAAGCCACCGACCTCAATGATTGGAATGAAGTACGACATGACGGGCGCCGCGACAACGTTGGCGGTCATCCGCGCCGTGGCAGCGTCTGGAGTCAACCTCAAGGTCACGGCGTGGCTCTGTCTGGCAGAGAACATGCCTTCCAGCACGGCAACACGTCCCAACGATGTGCTGGTTATCCGCGGTGGCAAAACCGTCGAGGTTCTCAATACGGATGCCGAGGGTCGCCTTGTCCTGGCCGATGGCCTCGTTGCCGCTAGTGAGGAGCACCCCGACCTCATCATCGACGTCGCAACGCTGACGGGCGCAGCCACGGTGGCACTAGGCACTCGGTATGCCGGGGCCATGGGCAGTGCAGACCTGATTTCCCAGCTTGTGGAAGACGGATCGAAAAACGGCGAGAACTTCTGGCACATGCCTCTTCCTGCTGAAATGCGCCCTCTCCTGAATTCGGACATCGCGGACATCGCCAACATCAAGCCCGGCAATACTGCCGGTGGCATGCTCATAGCGGCGTGCTTCCTGCGTGACTTCATCGGAAAAACGTCGAGCGCTGAGGATGCGCCCTCGATTCCTTGGATTCACCTCGACATCGCCGGAACAGCCAACAACGCGGGATCGCCCTTCGGATTTACCGGATCCGGCCCCACGGGAATTTCCGTTCGGAGCCTCATTACATTCGCCGAGCGCCTCGCCGCAGGGTAGTAGTCTTAACGTTGGCCATTGGCAATAGCGATGACCAGAAGAATCCAGACTATTTCGACACACGATGTCGTCTCTGAGGAGTTATATCTTGGCTGAGCACACTTTTGACCTTGTTGTTCTTGGAGGAGGAAGTGGTGGCTACGCAGCGGCAATTCGCGCAAGCGAATTGGGCATGACTGTCGGCCTCATCGAGAAAGACAAAGTAGGCGGTACCTGCTTGCACCGTGGCTGTATCCCCACGAAGGCGCTTCTTCACTCTGCTGAAGTTGCTGACTTCTCGCGCGAGGCCGCTCAGTTCGGCGTCACCACGACGTTCGGTGGCATCGACATGAACGCCGTCAACGCCTACCGCGACAACATTGTCAGCAAAAAATACAAGGGCCTTGTTGGACTCGTGAAGGCCCGTGGCATCACCACGATCCAGGGTGAGGGTCGTTTGATCTCCCCCACGACCGTGCAGGTTGGCGAAGACACTGTCACCGGCAAAAACGTCATTCTGGCGACGGGTTCATACTCGAAGTCGCTCCCGGGCCTCGCTATTGAGGGCCGCGTCATCACGAGCGAGCAAGCCCTCTTGATGGACTACGTGCCCAAGAAAGTTGCCATCCTGGGCGGCGGCGTCATTGGCGTCGAATTCGCCAGCGTATGGAAGAGCTTTGGGGCCGAGGTCGTCATCATTGAGGGTCTCCCCCACCTTGTTCCCAACGAGGAAGAAGTGATCTCGAAGGCCCTCGAGCGCGCCTACCGCAAGCGCGGCATTGACTTCAAACTTGGGGTTCGCTTTTCTGGCGTCACGCAGTCTGACGCCGGTGTCGTCATCTCCCTCGAGAGCGGCGAGACAGTGGAAGCCGATCTCCTTCTCGTCGCCGTCGGCCGTGGCCCCTCAACAGCGGGGATGGGCTTCGAAGAGGTTGGCGTCACGATTGACCGTGGCTTCGTCATCACAAACGAGCGCCTTGCCACCAACATCCCGGGTGTTTTCGCCGTAGGTGACATCGTTCCTGGCCTTCAGCTTGCCCACCGAGGATTCCAACAGGGCATTTTCGTTGCAGAAGAGATCGCCGGCTTGAACCCTGTGGTCATTGATGACATCAACATCCCGAAGGTCACGTACTGCGAGCCCGAGATCGCCTCTGTCGGGCTCAGCGAGCTCAAAGCAGTCGAGATGTACGGTGCCGAGGCTGTCAGCTCCTACGATTACAACCTTGCCGGCAATGGTAAGAGTGAAATTCTCGGAACCGCAGGTTTCGTAAAGGTCGTGCGCGTCAAGGACGGCCCTGTGGTTGGCATGCACATGATTGGGTCTCGTGTTGGCGAACTCGTTGGCGAGTCACAGTTGATTGTCAACTGGGAAGCGCATCCTGAAGACATTGCACCCCTCGTTCACGCTCACCCCACGCAGAATGAATCACTCGGTGAGGCATTCCTTTACATGTCGGGCAAGCCGCTTCACACCATCTAGTCACTACCCATCATCAGTAAGCTCAACAACGGCATTTACGCTAACAAGGAGATTTAGTTCATGAGCGAGTCCGTCAGCCTTCCAGCCCTTGGCGAAAGTGTTACCGAGGGTACCGTCACCCGTTGGCTCAAGAACGTCGGTGACCGCGTAGAGGTCGACGAGCCCCTCGTAGAGGTCTCGACTGACAAGGTCGATACGGAGATTCCCTCTCCCATCGCCGGCATCATTGAGGCAATTCTTGTTCAAGAAGATGAGACCGTCGCCGTGGGTACCCCCCTCGTCACCATTGGTGATGGTTCTGGCGCTGGCGCAACCCCTGCTGCCCCGGCAGCTGCAGAGCCGGTCGCTGAACCAGTTGCTGAACCAGTTGCCGAACCAGTTGCAGCCCCAGTGGCCGCTCCCGTTGCAGCCGCACCAGTTGCAGCCGCACCCGTTGTTGAGCCTGTAGCCGCCGCTCCAGTCGCAGTGGCACCAGTCGCCGTCGCACCCGTTGCGACACCGCCCGCACCTGTCGTCGCACCTGCTCCTGTTGCCGCACCCGTAGCAGTAGCTCCCGCCCCCGTGGTGGCGCCCGTTGCCGCTCCTGTTGCCGTCGCTGCAGCTCCTGCAGCCGCAACTCCTGCACATGCCAGCAACTCCGGTTATGTCACCCCCATTGTTCGCAAGCTTGCGAACGACACGGGCGTCAACCTCGCAACGATCACGGGTACGGGTATTGGCGGGCGCATCCGCAAGGAAGACATCCTTCAGGCCAGCGTTGCTCCGTCTGCACACGCTGCACCTCGTGTGCCCCTGACCGTCTCGCCTCTGCGAGGAACAGTTGTGCCCATGACGCGTCTTCGCAAGGTTGTCGCCGAGCGCGCCGTTATCTCGATGCAAAGCACTGCGCAGCTCACGACCGTCGTTGAAGTTGACGTTACGGAAATCGCGCACCTCCGCGATTCCATCAAAGATGCATTCTTTGCGTCGACGGGAGTCAAGCTCAGCTTCCTTCCGTTCTTTACGCTTGCCGCAACGGAAGCGTTGAAGTCGTTCCCCGTCATCAATGCGACCGTCGACGGTGACACGATCGTGTACCCGCCGACAGAAAACGTGAGCATTGCAGTAGATACGGAACGTGGATTGCTCACGCCCGTGGTCAAGAATGCTGGTGAGCTCAACATCGCCCAGTACGCCCTCGCGATCGCCGACGTTGCCGAGCGCACCCGTAACAACCAGCTCAAGCCTGACGAGTTAGCTGGTGGTACGTTCACGATTACGAACACCGGATCACGTGGAGCCCTGTTTGACACCCCCGTTGTGTTCTTGCCTCAATTGGCAATTTTGGGAACAGGGATTGTCACCAAGCGCCCCATCGTGATGAAGGCCGCTGGCCAAGACGTTATTGCGATTCGTTCCATGGTCTACTTGGCACTGTCCTACGATCACCGCATTATCGATGGCGCCGACGCAGCTCGTTTCTTGACCGCGGTGAAGAACCGCCTCGAAGAGGCAGCCTTTGGCGCAGACTTGGGAATCTAACGTCCCTCGTCAAAAACATCACGCGTTCGCCATCCTCCCTCCATCTTTTGGAGCAAGAGGGTGGCGAATGTTTTTTTATCAGACGTTGTCACGCTTACTTCAACCAAGACGATGTCGCCATTGCGGCTGACGACTCGACCGCTCACCACGCCGCTCACCAAGCCGTCAATCGCGCCGTCAATCGCGCCGGTGCCGCTGTCGACCATTCCTGCGACTCCGGCCCTGCCTGTTGTGACCGCCTCGATGGCATAGGCTACGGCGTCGGCCTCCACCGGTGCGTCTGCCTCCACTGGTGCGGCTGTCATCGCCGGTGGGTCCGTCATCGACAATGAGGTTGGTGAACGTGCCGGAGTCGGAACACCGACAGCATCCGCGTCCATCTCTTCTGTGCCGTTGCCAAGACTAAGAAGCATTCCGGTAAGCACAACAACTCCGACGCCCCCAAAGACAAGAAGCAAGCGAGTTTTTCTTGCCCGAGCCATATGCGGTGAGCCGCGCGACGTTCCGAAGCGGGACGCGTGAACCCTGGTCACTCGAAGCAGTCGTTGCCAGTTCTCCAGACCGAGTGCCCGCCATCCCAAGGTGTCTTGCGCCAAATGCGTTGCTGATTCTTGGGGGGTTACGCGGGGCACCTCTGTCGCTGGTTCAATGAGGGAAAGGCTCCCGCGCGACTGCGGTACCAGAAACGCTGACGGGATCATGTCAGGGGGATAAAGTTCCGTCGGACGAGATGCTTGAGTGAGGATCTCCCTGGCGTGCGGTTCCGTCAGTCTTTCAACGCGCACGAGAGACCCGTTGAGTGCCCGCCCAACATCAATGGCATCACGACTTCCGACGCCGTGCCCGCATGCACTGTTGGCATCTTCGTGTTCAGCTGTCGGGATGCTGTTCTGGCGGCTACCTGCCACTCTCTGGGGAGGAATCATCGAGATGTACACACCGATCTCGTCTCCAACGCCATGGCTCGATCCGCTCTCGTCAGAGCCAATTTGGCGACGTCCAACGAAGGCCTGAAGAGAGGGGACAAAGCGCCCCAGAAAATATCCGCACACCACAACACCGTCAGCCATGTCCTTATCCTTCGATGTACCCATCCCGAATGACGTTGTTATGCGAAAGTCGTTGATAACACAGCGCCGATGGGATGCGGTGAGGAAATGAGGCGGGGTTAGACTTGACCAATGCTTGATGTGGTCGTTCTCGGAATGAGTGATGACCCAGTTCCTTATTCACAGGGCTGGGATCTTCAACGGAACGTGCATTCTGACGTCGTGTCGGCTGCTCGCCCGAACACTCTCCTCCTCCTCCAACACGAAGCCGTTTACACTGCAGGCAAGCGCACCGACGCCTCTGAGCGTCCCGTCGACGGAACTCCCGTCATTGACGTGGATCGCGGGGGCAAAATCACCTGGCATGGGCCCGGACAACTTGTGGGCTACCCCATTACGCGATTGGCCCAGCCCATCGATGTCGTGGGCTACGTGCGAACCATTGAAAATCTCCTCATCGAGATTGTGGCCGAATTTGGGGTCACTGGTGAACAGGTTGAGGGCAGATCTGGTGTCTGGGTGAGAGACGGTATCGGCTATAACAAGCTCGCCGCCATTGGCATCCGTGTCAGTGAAGGCGTCACCATGCATGGTTTTGCACTGAACTGCAATAACTCTCTGAGCGCTTACGACAACATCATTGCGTGCGGTATTCGCGATGCTGGCGCCACCAGCCTCAGCCACCTGACGAGTACTGACATCACACCCTCTGATGTTCTTCCCGTTGTTACACGTATCTTCCAACACCATTTTGAGGAATCACATGTCATCTGATGGCCGCAAGCTCCTTCGTCTCGAAGTTCGCAACAGCGAAACGCCGATTGAACGCAAGCCGGACTGGATCAAGACCAAAGCAAAAATGGGTCCTGAGTACCAGAAGCTCCAAAACCTCGTCAAGAGCGAAGACCTGCATACGGTGTGTCAAGAGGCCGGATGCCCGAACATCTACGAGTGCTGGGAAGACCGTGAGGCCACCTTCCTCATCGGCGGCGCACAGTGCACGCGTCGCTGTGACTTTTGTCAGATTGACACGGGAAAGCCCGCAGCTTTCGATGCCGACGAACCACGCCGCGTGGGCGAGTCCGTCGTCAAAATGAACCTGCGGTACGCCACAGTGACGGGCGTCGCCCGCGATGATCTCGAGGACGAAGGATCCTGGCTCTACGCCGAGACGATTCGCCAGATTCACCAGCAGAGCGTTGGTACCGGCGTCGAAATCCTCGTCCCCGACTTTTCTGGAAATCCTGAACATCTTCAGCGCGTGTTCGACGCCCGCCCCGAGGTGTTTGCTCACAACGTTGAGACCGTTCCGCGCATCTTCAAGCGCGTTCGCCCCGCCTTCACATTCGAGCGTTCGCTTGACGTCTTGACGCAGGGCCGCAACGCCGGCATGATCACGAAGTCCAACCTCATCCTAGGAATGGGCGAAGAGCGTTCCGAGGTTAGTTCCGCGTTGCAAGACCTTCACGATGCCGGCACCGACATCATTACGATCACCCAGTACCTGCGTCCCAGTCCTCGTCATCTTCCCGTCGCTCGCTGGGTACGCCCCGAAGAGTTCGTCGAGCTGAAGCACGAAGCAGAAGCAATCGGCTTCCTGGGCGTCTTATCCGGCCCCCTCGTTCGAAGCTCTTACCGTGCTGGTCGCCTCTACGCTCAGTCGATGGTCGCAAAGGGTCGCCCAATTCCCGAGAATCTTTCCCACTTGGCTGATGCCAGTCTCGGGTTCGCCCAAGCGGTCTAGTCTCTTATTCGGCGGTTGACTCTGACCCCTGTATTGGCAATTATTCCTCCTCCCGATTAGGTATTCTGTTACTCATGGCACGCATAAAAAAGAAAAAAGCTCAGGGCCGCCTCTCTCAAATGTGGCAAGTTTTTCAGATGACGCGTCGCCACGATGCAAACATCGTCTGGTTCATGCTTCTTTCTGTCGTTGGCCCGACTGCGGTAGGTGTCATTGTTGGCATCCTGCTTTTTCAGGGCAACGTTTTCACTCTCGTCATGGCAATCCTCATTGGACTTCTCATTGGCATCCTCTTGGGACTCATCGTTCTGGGCCGCCGAGCCGAGCGCGCTGCGTACTCACAAATTGAGGGCCAGCCCGGAGCCGTCGGAGCCGTCATTAAATCTGCGCTACGTCGGGGTTGGATGTCGACGGAGCAACCGGTTTCCATCAACCCGAAGACGCAAGACGCCATTTATCGTGCCGTTGGTCGTGGCGGTGTCGTGCTGATTGCCGAAGGCCCCGTCACTCGAACCCAGCGTCTGGCTGACGACGAACGTCGCAAGATCTCCAAGGTTGTTCCCAACGTGCCTATTACCGTGATCAGCGTAGGTCCAGATGCTGACTCCGTGAAGCTGCACCGACTCGGGTGGCGCATGGCTCGCATCAAGGCTGTCTTGACGAAGTCTGAAGTCTCTGTGGTCAACAATCGCCTCCAGTCGCTGGGCGCAAACATTCCCATCCCGAAGGGTATCGACCCTTTCAAAGCTCGTCCTTCTCGCGGACGCTAATCGATCCGTTAAAACGCTCGAACGTTAGGCGCGAAGCAGCATCGTTCCGGCAATTTTGTCGTGAAACCCGCGCTGATCGGAATCCCACACAACTGCGGGCAGAACAAGCGCCAGCAGGAGTGAGCGCACGAGAGGTCGCCAGAGGCCGGGGTGCGTTCCGCGGACCGTCACGATGTGAAGACCGCAAAGTCTCTGACCGAGACTCCCCCCGATGACGGTAATGGCGAGGACTTGCAACACCACGAAGGTGCCCAAAATGCCAAATTGGCCAAGGGGTTGCGAGGTCAATGCCGTGTAACTTCTGCCCGAGATAAGCATCGTGACGAGAATCGCGACAGCCCAATCGATTGCGATGGCGGCGACACGTCGACCAATTCTGCCAATCGAACGCCTTCCCTTCTCGGGAAGGCCCAGGCGTTCACCCGGGAACTTACTCATCGCCATATCGCCGAAGTTCTTTGTCCCTTTGGAGTTATTGGCCATAGGCTTAAGTGTACGGTTTTGCAGTCTCGTAACATGTTCGAAACATTTGCGATACCGCTCTGACATTCTCGGACCGTACATTTAGCAAGGTTGCACTTAGCATCCCCCTCCTACCAACAATTTGGAGAATTCCAAGCATGTTTAAAGATTCCTCTGAGGTTCTGAAGTTCATCAAGGACACCAACGTCAAGTTCCTTGACATCCGTTTCACGGACCTTCCCGGTGTTCAACAGCACTTCAACATCCCCGCGTCCACCGTTGATGAAGAATTCTTCACGGTCGGCCAGATGTTTGATGGTTCATCGATTCGCGGCTTCGCTTCGATTCACGAGTCGGACATGCAGCTCATCCCTGACGTCACGACCGCTTACATCGATGCGTTCCGTGCCGAGCGCACGCTCATCATGATTTTCGACATCTACAACCCTCGCACCGGTGAGATCTACCACCGCGACCCACGTCAGGTAGCCAAGAAGGCAGAGAAGTACCTCGCCTCAACCGGCATCGCCGACACCGCATTCTTTGCTCCCGAAGCAGAATTCTTCATCTTTGATGACGTTCGCTACGAAGTAAACCAGCACACCTCCTTCTACTCCGTTGACTCCAGCGAAGGCGCCTGGAACTCGGGCAAGAAAGAAGAAGGCGGCAACCTTGGCAACAAGACGCCTTACAAGGGTGGCTACTTCCCCGTCAGCCCCGTTGACCAGCATGCTGACCTTCGTGACGACATCTGTCTCAAGCTCATCGACGCTGGCCTGATCCTCGAGCGCAGCCACCACGAAGTTGGTACCGGCGGCCAGGGCGAGATTAACTACCGTTTCGACACCATGGTTCACGCAGCCGACGACATCTTGAAGTTCAAGTACATCGTCAAGAACACCGCTCACGAGTGGGGCAAGAGCGCAACGTTCATGCCCAAGCCACTCTTTGGCGACAACGGTTCGGGCATGCACACTCACCAGTCACTCTGGAGCGACGGCAAGCCCTTGTTCTACGACGAGAACGGCTACGGCGGTCTCTCTGACATCGCTCGCTGGTACATTGGTGGGCTTCTCAAGCACGCCGCGGCCGTTATCGCCTTCACGAACCCTTCGGTGAACTCGTTCCACCGCCTGGTTCCTGGCTTCGAAGCTCCCGTCAACCTGGTCTACTCGGCTGGAAACCGCTCGGCTGCCATTCGCATCCCGATCACCGGTACCAACCCTAAGGCCAAGCGCATCGAGTTCCGCGCTCCTGACGCCGCCTCCAACCCTTACCTCGCCTTCGCGGCGCAGATGATGGCTGGCCTCGACGGTATCAAGAACCGCATCGAGCCTCACGAGCCCGTCGACAAGGACCTTTACGAGCTGCCTCCCGAGGAAGCAAAGAACATTCCTCAGGTACCCTCCTCGCTGGATGCCGCCCTGATTGCTCTTGAGCAGGACCACGACTTCCTTCTCGCCGGTGGTGTCTTCACCAAGGACCTCATCGAGACCTGGATCAACTACAAGCGTGAGAACGAGATCAAGCCTCTGGCTCAGCGTCCTCACCCCTTTGAGTTCGAGCTCTACTACGGGGTCTAATCACGCCGTAATACTGACTGGCCGTCCTCGTTGTGAGGGCGGCCAGTTTTTTGCTACCGGAATGTTTACGAGGAATTACCCCGCGTTCCACAACAACGAAGATTATCGCGCCCCACGTGCGGGATAATTAGAGGGTAAAACTGTTGTTTCTGAGGGAAGGAAGGGCCATGGCCGCCTCGTCTCCCTCGACGGCCCGAATGTCTGAAGAAGGCCTTCTCATAACGCTTTCTGCCGTTCGAATGATGGTCAAGAACAGCATCATCGTTCGTGCCCTGCGAGACAACGTCAACTTTGCCGAAGCTGATTACGAAGCGATCGCGCGCGCAGAACTTCTGAAACTGAGCAAACGCAGTGAGCACGACGCCGAACGCGTCGAAAAACAACGCAAGCGGTTAACGAAGTTCAAGGGCACTTACAGCTACGACGACGACACGCGTCAAGACGTCAAACTTCTCGCCAAGCGGCGCAAAGTTTACGAACAACTGTCCCTCTCTCTCGCCGAAGTGGCCGAGAGCGATACGCACGTCAACGAAATCGTCAGTGGCGCGCAGTCAGACGCCGCTTCCGAAATTGTGGGCGCTCTCTCAGCTCGACTCGTTGAGCAAGAACAACTCGCGAACGATCCTGACTACAGGAACAAGCGGGTTGAGCGCATGAAGGATCTCATTGCCATCGACCTTGCCCTTCTCCAAGACGCGCAGGCGCCGGAGTACTAGGACCGACAGTCGATGCTCAGGGTCAGGCGCCGTAGAAGACACGCTCAAACACCTGACGCGCCCGACGCGTTGTTGCTAGGTAGTCTTCTTCCATCGCACTTGCGGAGCCGGGTGGGTACTCCATAAGTCGCGCTATGCCGTCCATTTGCGTGCGGTCGCTGGGCAGGACATCCGTTGACTTGTTTGACCACACGGTTATCGCCGACCGAACACGTGTCGCCAAGATCCACGCTGCATCCAGACGCGATGCATCTTCTGCGTCAAGGAGACCTTCTGCGACTAAAGCCGTCAAGGCGTCGCGCGTCGAGGTCGTTTGGAGTGTTGGATGGTCGTGAGCAAATTGGAGTTGAAGAATTTGAACGGTCCACTCCACGTCGGAGAGTGATCCACGGCCTAGCTTGACGTGCCGGAGCGGATCCGCGCCTTGGGGAAGTCTTTCGCTTTCGACGCGTGCCTTAATGCGTCTAATTTCCCGAACATCTGTCGGGGAAATCTCTGCCGGATAACGGATGGGGTTAATCAGCGCCATGACGTCGCTCAGGAGGAAAGGGGACCCAGCAGCAGGAACTGCCCGAAGGAGAGCCTGGGCCTCCCACATGAGCGACCAACGCGCGTAGTAGGCCTCATAGGACTCGAGCGACCGAACAATTGCGCCAGATTTACCTTCTGGGCGAAGATCCGTATCAATGTCGAACGGAAGCCGTTGATCTTCGGCGAGTTCCATGATGCGAGCAACGATGCGCTCGGCTCGCTTTTGAGCGATGTCTCCAGAGCATTCTGTCGTCACCCGATAAACAAAGAGAACGTCGGCGTCGCTGCCGAAGCCAAGCTCGCCTCCACCGAATCTGCCCATAGCAATGATGGCAAATTCAGGATTTGCCTGAATTGCCCCCTTCTCATCACGCTCCCGAAGAGCGAGGGCTAAGAGTCCTTCAAGTGTCGCCGTCGTCACGTCACTCAGGCCACGACTAATCTCCGTCATGGTGACGACGCCGACGATTCCGGCAATGGCCAATCGCAAGATTTCTCGGCGGCGCATTGACCGCACTGCCGATTGCGCGGCTTTGTCCCCCTCGTGACGAGCAAGGATGGCAACCATCTCAGAGCTCAAGACGCTCAACGGCCGCGGCTTCAGATCTTCATCGTCATCGAACCACGCAGCCGCCTCAGGAATGCGTTCCAGTAGATCTGACACGTAACGAGATCCGCTCAGGACTTGTGTCAAACGTTGAGCTGCGCCAGCGGAATCCCGAAGCATGCGCAGGAACCAATGGGTCTCCCCCAATTCCTCGCTCAGCCGCCGGAACGATAACAACCCGTGATCAGGGTCAGCTCCGTCGGCAAGCCACTGCAACATGATCGGCAAGAGCGCCCGCTGAATAGCCGCTCGCCTCGACACTCCGGACGTCAACGCCGCAATGTGGTGCAATGCACCGCGCGCGTCTCGAAAACCAATGGCGGAAAGACGGGCCTGAGCTTGCTCAGAGGTCAGCTGATGGGTCTCTTCAGGAAGTTTTGCCACGGCGGCGAGCAGCGGCCGATAGAACAGGCGTTCGTGGAGCTGACGAACCCCCAACTTGATCTGTTGCCAACGTTCGACAGCATCAACATCTGAGGTAAAAATGCCGGTTGCGCGGGCCAGTACACGCTGCCCGTCCACATCTCGAGGCATGAGATGGGTTCGCGAAAGGTCGCGCAGTTGCATGCGATGCTCCAGCAAGCGCAGCATGCGATAGTACTCGGCAAACGATGCTGCTTCACTCCGACCCACATAACCAGCAGAAGCTAAGGCGTTCAAGGCTTCAAGGGTTCCACGCTGCCGAACGCTGTCGTCCACGAGCCCGTGAACCAGTTGGAGAAGCTGCACGGTGAATTCAATATCGCGGAGTCCACCAGGCCCGAGCTTGATCTGATAGTCGACGTCTTCCTTGGGAATATGTTCTGTGACCCGCTGGCGCATGCGCTGAACCTGCTCCACGAAATTTGCGCGTGAAGCACTCGACCACACTTTCGGAGCCACCCCCGACACGTATCGGTTCCCTAAGTCAACCGCTCCCGCAATGGGGCGAGCTTTGAGCAGAGCTTGGAATTCCCAATCCTTCGCCCACCGATCGTAGTAGGCCAGATGCGACTCAAGGGATCGAACGAGCACACCATCTTTACCCTCGGGACGAAGGTTGGCGTCTACTTCCCACAGCCCCGGCTCCTTGCTCACTTCGTAAATAATCCGGCTCATGTGCTGCGCAAGCCTGGTCGCGATAAGCAGGGCCTTTTCCTGCGACAAAGCCTCCTCATCTTGCGACTCGGCGACATAGATCACATCAACATCACTGAGGTAATTCAGCTCGCGGGCGCCGCACTTTCCCATTCCAATGACGGCGATATCCACCAAAGCAATGTCTTCTCGCGAAAAGCTTTCCAACACTTCGGTGCGCGCCACGCTGAGCGCCGCCTCGATCGCTGCTCCAGCGATATCTGACAGGGCCGCCGTAACCGCCTCAATCTCGTCAAGAGGCGACTCCGCAGCAAGATCATAAATGGTGATTTGTAAGAGAAGTTCGCGATAGCGAATGCGCAGTTTGTCGCGGGCATCATCTCCCACGACGGAGCTGAAACCATCGCTAGATCCAACGGACTGGCACAGTGTGTCACGAACGTCCTGTGCGGATCGCGGGAGCGACGGATCTTTCGCAAACTCAGCGAGAGCGTGAGGATGCCGCGAGATAAATTCAGACAGGCCCCGAGAACCACCAAGAACGCGAACCAGACGCTCGGACGATGGTCGAGAAGGAATCAGTTTTTCTAAGAGCGGAACGTGCGATTCGGTGAGTCGTTCGAGCTCCGCTAACGCACGGTCCGGATCAGGGGCAACATGGAATACATCGAGTAAATATTGAACGTCGCTTCCGAGCGCCACCGCTATTGCTGTCAGCTTCGGGCGCGCAGAACTCAACTCCGAGAAACCCGCCCGGGCGATACTGCTCAGACTTATGGCCGGCGTCACGAACGTGTGGCTTTAGAGAGACTCGAGGTTTGTCCGAAGCTCGAAGTCGGTGACTTGAGCGCGGTAGGCCCTCCACTCGCGACGCTTGTTCAGCAACACGTAGTTGAAGACCTTCTCGCCGAGTGTCTCGGCGACGAGTTCTGAATTCTCCATGAGTGCTATTGCCTCATCCAAGCTCGCCGGAAGTGCCCGGTAGCCCAGCGCTTTGCGCTCGGTGTCGGTCAGTTCCCACACGTTGTCTTCAGCCTCGTCGGGAAGCTCAAGGCCGTCTTCAATTCCCTTAAGGCCTGCGGCGAGCAGAAGCGAGTACGCGAGGTAAGGGTTCGCGGCCGAGTCGATTGCGCGGTACTCAATGCGGCAACTCTGGCCCTTATTGGGCTTGTAAACCGGCACGCGCACGAGGGCAGAACGGTTGTTGTGACCCCAGGTGACAAAGCTAGGAGCCTCGTCGCCGCCCCAGAGACGCTTGTACGAGTTGACGTACTGGTTCGTAATCGCCGTGATTTCTGGCGCGTAATGAAGAAGCCCGGCAATGAACTGCCGACCAATCTTGGACAGTTGATACTGTCCGCCTGCTTCGTAAAAGGCGTTCGTGTCACCTTCAAAAAGCGACATATGCGTGTGCATTCCCGACCCGGGGTGTTGTGCAAAGGGCTTGGGCATGAACGTCGCATAGACACCCTGCTCGCTGGCAACCTCCTTGATGACGGTTCTAAACGTCATCACGTTGTCGGCCGTCGTCAAAGCATCGGCGTAACGCAGGTCAATTTCATTCTGGCCGGGACCAGCTTCGTGGTGACTGAACTCAACGGAAATGCCAATGTCCTCGAGCATGCGCACCGAGCGACGACGGAAGTCTTGGGCGATGCCGCCGGAAACGTTGTCAAAATAGCCCGCATTGTCGATGGGATGCGGACCACCATCGGTGTAATCGGAACTCTTCAGGAGATAGAACTCAATCTCAGGATGGGTGTAAAACGTAAAACCCCGTGCGGCAGCTCTCGCCAAAGTGCGCTTGAGCACGTTACGGGGATCCGCAATTGCGGGTTCGCCGTCCGGCGTCGTGATGTCGCAGAACATGCGCGCCGTCGGATCGACCTCGCCACGCCACGGAAGGATCTGAAATGTCGACGGATCAGGCTGCGCCAGAACATCTGCTTCGTAGGAACGGGTCATCCCCTCAATGGCAGAACCATCGATTCCAACACCTTCAGCGAACGCGCCTTCGACCTCGGCCGGAGCGACGGCAACGGACTTAAGAGTCCCTACGACGTCGGTAAACCAGAGACGAACGAACTTAACGCCCCGCTCCTCAATCGTGCGAAGAACGAAGTCTTGTTGCTTGTCCATCCGTACCCTTTCATCCGCTACTAGGCTACTTGGTATGCCGATTCTTCGCTTGGCGCTCGCCCAGACAAATCCCCGATTGGGCGATTTTTCTGGGAATGTTGATGCCATCATGGGCTTCGTTCAGAATGCCGCTGCTCAGGGGTCCGATCTCGTCGCTTTTGGCGAGATGGCGCTCACGGGATATCCCATCGAGGACCTCGCCACGCGTCCCGAGTTTCTTCATCGAGCTCGGCGCGAACTAGACGACCTCGCGACACGGCTTCTGAGCGCCGGCCTCGGTGCGACCACGGTCGTTATCGGATTTCCAAACGGCCCCATCGCTCTTCCTTCTCTGAACGCTGCCCACTCCCCCACGGCCATCGCCCACAATGCCGCTGCCGTGATTCAAGATGGTCGTGTTCTCGGCATTTACAACAAGCACCACCTGCCCAATTACTCCGTCTTTGATGAGCACCGAAACTTTCGTCCGGGTAACTCCGCGATGATCGTTCACGTTGCTGGCTGCGATGTTGCCCTGGCCATCTGCGAAGACATTTGGCGTGATGGCGACCTCATGACCTCCATCGCGGATGCTCATCCGGGGCTTCTGCTCGTCATCAACGGTTCACCATTTGAACGCGAGAAAGATGAGGTGCGTCTCCCCCTCGTTCGCAAGCGCGCCGCTCAGGCCAACGCTCACGTTGCCTATCTCAACCTCGTCGGAGGCCAAGACGACCTCGTCTTTGACGGTGACACATTTGTCGTCAACGCTTCAGGAAAACTTCTGGCACGAAGCCCGCAGTTCATCGAAGATCTGCTCGTTGTTGACCTCGACCTCCCGGCCTCACGAACGAATGGTGCGCAGATTGGCGACGGGTTTACCGTTGTTCAGGCGAGCGGATCGACGCGCTCCCACGTTGCCCTGCGCACACCAGCACCGGTTGAACGTAATGAGGACGGCCGAGAACAAATTTGGAATGCCCTTGTTTTAGGCTTACGCGACTACGTCACGAAGAACGCCTTCCCCTCGCTGATTTTGGGCTTGTCCGGCGGGATTGACTCGGCGGTCTGTGCCGCTCTTGCCGTTGACGCCATCGGTGCTGACCGAGTTTTTGGGGTGTCAATGCCCAGCGAGTACTCCTCCGATCACTCACGAAGTGACGCCGATGACCTGGCTGACCGTCTGGGAATCGCCATGCGCACCGAAGCCATCTCGACACTCGTTGAGCCCATTGAGGGCCAGCTCAACCTGTCCGATGTCGCCGCTGAAAACCTGCAAGCCCGCATCCGCGGAATTATCTTGATGAGCCTGTCAAACGCCGAGGGACACCTGGTGCTGACAACGGGAAATAAGACGGAAATTGCCGTGGGCTATTCGACGATCTATGGAGACTCTGTTGGCGGATTCGCGCCGATTCGTGACGTTCCCAAGACACTCGTGTGGGAGCTTGCGAAGTGGAGGAATGAGGCCGCGCGACGCCAGAACCTTGTTGAGCCGATTCCCGAGGCATCAATCACCAAACCACCTTCGGCGGAGCTGCGTCCCGGTCAGCTCGATCAAGACACCTTGCCCGAATATGACGTTCTCGATGACATGCTCGAGGCCTACATTACGAAGCGGATGGGACGCGATGAGGTTATCTCCCTAGGTTTCGACGCAGAAACCGTTGATCGCGTCATCTCTCTCGTTGACCGAGCCGAATGGAAGCGTCGACAGGGCGCCATCGGCCCGAAGATCAGCGAAATGGCGTTCGGCCGGGACCGCAGACTGCCCGTAACCTTCGTTCGCTCCTAGACTGAACCCCATGAGCATCAACGCTGATTCCCCGACCGGACCCGTGCAAAAGCGTGTACGCACACGTCATTTCGCCCGCGCTAAGGCCGAAGGCATCAAGATCACGGGCCTCACGAGCTATGACACCCTGACCGCCCGAATCTTTGACGACGCGGGCATCGATTTTCTCCTCGTCGGCGATTCGGCTGGCAACACCGTTCTCGGTTACGACTCCACCTTGCCCGTAACCGTTGACGAGCTCATTCCCCTCACCCGCGCTGTTGCCCTCTCGGTCAAAAGAGCCCTCGTCGTGGCTGATATGCCTTTTGGCTCTTACGAAGAAGGGCCCGAACACGCTCTTCGAACGGCCATGCGCTTCATGAAAGAGACCCACGCTCACGCCGTCAAGCTGGAAGGCGGGGTTCGGAGTGCCCAACAAATACGCCGCATCGTTGAGGCGGGCATTCCCGTCATGGGTCACGTTGGATTCACACCGCAAAGCGAGCACGGTCTCGGTGGTCACATCATTCAAGGCCGTGGCGAAGAAGCGGATCGGGTTCTTGCGGATGCTCACGCGGTTCAAGAGGCGGGCGCCTTCGCCGTCGTTCTCGAGATGATTCCCGCAGATGTCGCCGCCCGCATAACGGCGGAGCTGAGCATTCCCACGATCAGCGTTGGCGCCGGCCCCCACGCCGACGGACAGCTCTTGGTCTGGACAGATTTTGCCGGCATGAGCACGGGACGAGTTCCGAAGTTCGTCAAACAGTATGCGAACCTTGCCGCGACATTGCTCGACGCAGCCACTGCCTTCAAGACAGATGTCGACTCCGGGGCCTACCCTGGCCCGGAACACAGCTACGACGACACGTCATCAATCTAGCTCCAGCGTTTGTTCTCCGCGGCTTCCTCAGCCGCCCAGCGCTCGCTATTCTCGCGAAGTTTTTGCGGCGCTCGTTCGGCTTCAGCATGAGTGTCAAATGGACCAACCCGATCCACTGATGGCGACACAAAACCAAACTCAACCTCACCGGTATGAATGTTGTACCAGAATTTCTTCGCACCCGAGCTCGACATAAACTTAAGCCTATGCCTAAGGATTCGAACGGTCAGATAATTCCCGGAACACTCTCTGCGGCCCTTGCCGTTGCACCTGGAATACGACGCCCCGAATACGTGGGCAAGGCTGCACCGTCCCCTTACGAGGGCGACAACGTCTATGACACTGACGCGATTGAACGCATCCGCAACGCAGGACGAATCGCCTCAGGCGCTCTTGACGCCGTCGGGGCAGCCCTGCGCCCCGGAATGACGACCGCCGAAGTCGATGCCATTGGTCACGACTACGTGACCTCTCACGGCGCCTACCCCTCGACTCTCGGTTACCGCGGGTACCCCAAGTCGTCGTGCACGTCTCTCAATGAGATCATCTGCCACGGCATCCCCGACGACACCGTCATTGAGGACGGTGACATCTTGAATGTCGACATCACTGCCTTTCTCGAGGGAGTGCATGGCGATACAAATCGCATGTTCATGCTTCCCGGGGTGTCCCAAGACGTCAGCGATCTCGTCGAACGCACGGAGGAATCCTTGCGTCGCGGCATGAAAGCCGTGGCTCCCGGTCGTCAGGTCAATGTCATTGGGCGGGCAATCGAGTCCTACGCCAAGCGCTTCGGCTACGGAGTTGTTCGCGACTTTACCGGCCACGGAGTGGGAACCAATTTTCATTCCGGACTCATCATTCCTCACTACGACTCAGCCCCTCAGTACGACGACATCATGGAGGTCGGCATGGTCTTCACGATCGAGCCCATGCTGACACTCGGAACGCACGAGTGGAACATGTGGGACGACAACTGGACTGTTGTCACCAAGGACGCCTCGTGGACCGCACAATTTGAGCACACTATCGTGGTCACCGAAACTGGAGCAGAAATATTGACACTCTCGTGAGCAACGTCGCAATCGGAATTGATATCGGGGGAACAGGCATTAAGGCTGGCCTCGTCAATCTCGTCACGGGTGAGCTCGTTGGCGAGAGAGAGCGCATTGAGACCCCCAAGGGCGGACACCCTAAGGACATCGTTCAGGTCACGAGCGAGCTCATCGACAAACTCGGAGCTGACAATGACACCCCGGTCGGGGTTGCCTTCCCGTCTTCCATTCACCACGGCGTTACCTTGCTGGCCGCCAATGTCTCCGACAAGTGGATTGGCTTTGACGCTGAACAATACTTTGAAGAGAAACTGAAGCGGGACATCACGTTCGTCAATGATGCGGACGCTGCCGGATTCGCTGAGGTGCGATACGGGGCGGCCCAAGACCAGAAGGGCCTCGTCATAATGACCACCCTCGGAACCGGTATCGGAAGCGCGTTGATATTTGAAGGTGTGCTGATTCCGAACGCGGAATTGGGCCATCTAGAGATTGATGGTCACGACGCCGAAAAACGGGCTTCAGCCGTCGTTCGTGAGAAGGAAGGAATGTCTTACGAACACTGGGCAAAACGCCTGCAACGGTATTACGAACACGTCGAGATGCTGTTCACCCCCGAGCTGTTCATCGTGGGTGGGGGCGTCTCCAAGAGCCACGAGAAGTTTCTTCCCCTGCTCAACCTGAGGACTCCCATTGTGCCCGCAAAACTCTTCAACCAGGCCGGTATTCTCGGAGCCGCCGCGTTGACCCAGCATGGCGAGCGTTAGCTGCCCTCTCAACATCTGGTTGAGTGCGAATGGGCCAGCTAATACGCCGGGTTCTGTCTCACAGCTTGCGCTGTGTGGACGGCCATCTATCTCGGAGGTGTGTTGCCACAACTCTCTAGCGGTCTACCCGATAACTAGGCGAGCAACCATGGCGTTATCTGTCTGACCTTGCTCCGGGCGAGGTTTACCTAGCCAATCTGGTCACCCAGACTGCTGGTGGTCTCTTACACCACCGTTTCACCCTTACCGCCGGCGAACCGGAGGCGGTTTACTCTCTGTTGCACTGTCTCGCGGGTTACCCCGGGTGGGTGTTACCCACCACCCTGCTCTGTGGAGCCCGGACGTTCCTCGGCACTGCCTGATAAATCACACAATGACGCGACCGTCTTGCCGACCCATTCGCACATTCAGTCTAAGACCGGAACGATTCCTTACGGTCCATGCATTTATTGGCCGCAGCATCAGCCCGGGCATTCTCCAGTCGAGGAATCCACTCAAAAGTGGCATTCTTTGTGCCGATGAGAGTGCGGGCTTCGTTGGCCAATACCTGCATGTCGGGATGCTTGATCTTCCAACGCCCTGACATTTGCTCCACAATGAGCTTCGAATCAAGCCTGAAATGAACGGATGCGTCAGGATCAAACTCGTAGGCGCGCTGAAG
>CANEXL010000017.1 GCA_947443745.1 Microbacteriaceae bacterium
ACCCCTCACGGGCGAACATCCATGCTGCAAGATATTGACGCCGGGCGCCGCACAGAGATCGACGTGCTGAACGGAGCCGTTATCGAGGCTGCCGAAAGGGTCGGAATTGCCGTGCCGCTAAATCGCGCCCTGTACGCGCAAGTCGTCGCCTGGGAAGTAGAGCAGGGCCTGCGCGCCCGGTAAATTAGTCCTATGCGCATGGCCACCTGGAACGTCAACTCGATTCGTGCCCGGGTCGACCGTGTCACGGATTACCTGATTCGCGAAGATATCGACGTTCTCTGCATGCAAGAAATCAAGTGTCGCGAGCACCAGTTTCCGTTCGACGCGTTCACCGCTGCCGGCTACGAGGTCGTCATGCACGGCTTGAACCAGTGGAATGGTGTGGCTATTGCGTCCCGGCTTCCCATGACGGATGTTGAACGTGACTTCCCCTCCATGCCCGGCTTTGGCGAACCGGATGCCGACGGGGTATCCCCCCTCGAAGCTCGAGCGATTGGTGCCACGGTCGACGGGGTGCGTTTCTACTCTCTCTACATTCCCAACGGTCGCGAGCTCGATCACCCGCACTATGCGTACAAGTTGGAGTGGCTGCGCGGCCTGGCCCGCGATACCGCCGGCTGGCTGGCCGACAGCCCCGAACTCCCCCTGGCCCTCACGGGCGACTGGAACGTAGCTCCCTTCGACCGCGACGTGTGGGATGTCGCCGAGTTCGCCGGCAGCACTCACATCTCCCCTCTCGAGCGCGAGGCTTTCTTTGCGTTCGAGGCGATTGGTCTGCGCGATGTTGTGCGGCCGCTCGTGCCAGAGGGTTACACGTACTGGGACTATAAGCAGCTGCGCTTTCCCCGCAACGAGGGCATGCGCATCGACTTCATCATGGGGTCCCCCGCGTTCGCCGAGCTCGTCGAGGGCGCGCGGATTGACCGCGACGAACGCAAGGGCGATGGCCCGAGTGACCACGTTCCCGTCGTTGTCGACGTGAGCGTTGACTCCGAGTTTGGCGATGACGACGATCGCCCAATGATTTTTGGTTAGGGCCCATCGATGGCGAAGCGCAAAAAAGATCCGCAGTACATACCGTCTTCCGCGACGGGTCTCAGTGCGAATGATTTTGAGGCGAATGGTCTTGCGGTCAGCGACCACGGGGCAAAGCGCCCCGTTCGTCGCGGCGACATGATTGCCTCCATCGTTCTGGTGATCGTCGCCGTCATTGTGAACGTCGTGGTGACCGCACTGGCCGTGTGGCTCGTTCTGCTCAGTGACTCCTGCAACGTGACCTGCAACTACACCGTCATCCAGGGCGGATGGATTTTCGCGATGGCGGCGCCGAGCATCCTGACCATCGTCGGTATCTTCATCACAATTTTTCGCGTCATTCGCCGCAGACTCGCCTTTTGGGTTCCGTTGACGACGATGGGTGCCGCAGTGTTGGCTCTTGTCATTGGGACCACGGTCATGATCCTCGGCATTCCCGGAGCGCAGATCTTCTAGAATCTGGCTCACTTCCGAAATCGGCGCTCTCCCCCTCTCGTGCGCGCAGATCTTTTAGCAGGGGGTTTCTCGGAATCCAGATGCCTTGGCAGTCCCGCGGCCGTCAACTTCTTCGATCTTCGGCCGGGACACGTGTGGCATCGTTGATCCGTGTCGCGCACCAGCGAGTGGTCACTTGTGGTGACCCCGCGACTGACTTTTCGCATCGAGTGGCCACTTGTGGTGACTTTGAGGGTCTTGGGCTCATTCGGTCAGGGCAACACCTGAAGATTAAAGGGTGTTGATTGAGATGGCTGACAAATATTCCGAACGCATGCTCGGCGAGGTTGTCCACAAGTTATGGGACCTGAAACAGGCCGGTATTTCCGCGGAAGATATTGGGCCGCAAATTGGGTGGAGCGCCACAGCAGTGCGGCGGCATGTTCATTTTTATGGCGGGATGCGTCCGCGTTGGGGGCGGCATTTGAAAGGACGATCCCTGTCAATTAGTGAACGTGAAACAATCCTTGATTTGAAGAGAACGCACGGGATTCGGCAGATAGCTCAAGTGCTGGGTCGGTCGCCCTCGACGGTCTCTAGGGAGCTGAAAAGAAACGCCACTTCGGAAGGAAAATATCGGGCAACCACAGCCCACGCACGGGCATTCGAGAATGCCCGTCGGCCCAAGGCAGCTAAACTCGCGACGAATGAGGCCCTGAGAAAACGCGTCCAAATAGACCTCGATAAACGTTTTTCACCGGAGCAAATCGCGGGCCGATTACGAAAAGACTTCCCTGATGAACCGGAGATGTGGGTGTCACACGAAACGATCTACCAATCCTTGTATTTGCTCTCTCGAGGCGGACTCAAGCGCGAATTGGTTGTGAAACGCCGCACAGGACGAACCCTTCGCCAACCCAAAACGAAAGCAGATGAACGTCGAGGGAAGATCAAAGACATGATCTTGATTGCCGACCGGCCGCCGGAAGCAGCCGACAGGGCCGTCCCCGGCCATTGGGAGGGTGACCTCATTGTTGGCAAAGATATGAAAAGTGCCATCGGCACGATTGTTGAGCGCCGCTCCGGGGCTTTGATGCTCGTGCATCTCGCCCCGGGAACAAACCGGGTTGATGCTGTCCATGACGGACTTATCAAGAAAATTGGTGCCCTCCCTGACCAGTTGAGAGGCAGCCTGACCTGGGATCAAGGTGTTGAAATGCACCGCCACAAGGAAGTAACAATCGCGGCCGATATCGATATTTACTTTTGTGACCCACACTCTCCTTGGCAGCGTCCCACCAACGAAAACACAAACGGGCTCTTGAGACAGTACTTTCCCAAAGGCACTGACCTCAGCATTTACTCTCAAGAAGACCTTGACTACGTTGCATGGGAAATGAACGAGCGTCCACGCAAACGACTGGACTTCGCTACCCCGAATGAGATGATGACAGAACTACTGTTGCGCTGACCGCACGAATCCGCCGCCTCCAAAGTCACCATTACTGACCACTCGAGGGGCTTTGGCACGTTCTGGGTCACCACTAATGACCACTCGATTTATGGGGACCGATGATTGCGCGCTACTTTCCGCGAAGGCCCGCCGTCGCGAGCGTGAGCTTGAGCAACTCGGACAGCAGGGTGGCTGCCGAGCGATCCATCGCCGGAGTGGAGGTCAGGGTGCGAAGTGGCACCGCCGTTCCCGAGGTTGCGGTTGCCTCCGAGAGCATGGAGCTGACCCGCGGGATCATCATGGTGTCTTGCATCACGATCATCTTGAGTGCCGCGCCCACCTGCTTGATGGCTTGAGCGGCACGCAGTCCGCCCGAGATGCCACCGTAGCTCACCACGCCGAGGGGCTTGTAGTTCCACTCCACGTAGAGATAGTCGAGCGCGTTCTTGGTGGCGGCATTGATTGACGAGTTGTATTCGGGGATGACGAAGACCACCGCATCCGCTCGCGTTATCGTGGCACTCCACTTCTTGGTGTGTTCGTGCGTGTACTTCTGCTCGCCCGGCTGATTCGGCTCGTCGAGCAACGGCAGGGCAACATCGACCAGGTCAATGACCTCTATCTCGAACGTGTCGGCAGCCCGGGCGTGCGCTTCGAACCACGCCGCGACCGACGGGCCAACGCGGCCGGGACGGGTGCTGCCGATGATGATCTGGAGCAGAGGCTTAGTAATGGGCGTGGTGACAAGCGAGGTAACGGGCGTGGTCATGACAGATCCCCAATCTGAATCGGCGCGAATCAAACAGCCGTGAACAGGATAGTTCGCTTACTTTGGAACCCGCCCCGTGAAGTGCTCCATGGTGTTGTAAACGCCGAAGACTTTGTCGGCCACAACGTCGAACGCGCGCTGCGGCAAGATGCCCTTCAGCACCTTCGACATGGTCACCGTCCACGGCAGCATCAGCATGCCCTTGCCAGCTTTCATGGCCTTCCAGACGCGGTTGACCACGTAATCCGGTTGCATGATCGGCGTCATCAGCGGCCCCTTGACTCCCTCAAACATGCCGGTGGCAATGTAGCTGGGGCACACCGTCGTGACATTAATATGCCGGATGCCCTCCTGCGCCAACTCCAACCGCACCGAGTCACTCCACCCAATCAGGGCCCATTTGCTGGCGGCGTAGACGCTCATGCGCGGGTTCGACAGCGTGCCCGCAGCGGACGCAATGTTGACGATGCGGCTCGGGCGACCACCGGAAATCATGCCGGGCAGAAACTCGCGGGTGAGATACATGGGCGCGAGAGTGTTGATGCGCATGGTGAACTCGGTGTCGCGTTCGTTGTCGTGTTCCCAGAAGAGGGCACCCTTGACGACACCCGCATTATTAATCAGGATGTCGACCCCACCGTGTTCGGTGCGCACGAGTTCGGCCGCGAGTTCAATCTGTTTGCGGTCAGAGATGTCGACCATCATGGGCACGATGATGGTGTTCCCGCTTCCAAAAATATCTGCACTGGCACGCAGAGCCTCCGCCGTTTCGGCGAGCGCCGCTTCGTTGATGTCCCACAGAATGACGGTGTCGGCGCCTTCGGCAACGGCACGTTCGGCA
Organism: Microbacteriaceae bacterium; assembly: GCA_947443745.1. Classification (GTDB taxonomy): domain Bacteria; phylum Actinomycetota; class Actinomycetes; order Actinomycetales; family Microbacteriaceae; genus Alpinimonas. The sequence continues at coordinate 4,537 of CANEXL010000017.1, forward strand.
TACAACCGCCCCATTCCCATGGCCGCGCCGGTGATGAGTACTCGAGTGCCTGCAACAGTGAATGACATGATTTCATTCTTGCACGTAGGGGTTTTCGGGGTAAGAGTCATAATTATGCGTTTCAACGCTCTTTACGCACGATATACGCTAAAAGACGCCGTTTTCACGCAACAATGTACGTATATCGTCCCGGAATCGCGGCTACGCTCGAGAGATGAAGACCGTTGCCAGCACCCTTGAGCCCACCACTGCGCCCACCGATGTCACGAGCGCCGATGTCACGAGCGCCGACCTCGTCCGCGTAAACCTCGTCGCCGAGCCCGCGTGGATTGCCCTCAAGGCCGCCGCCACCGCGCTCCAAGGGATGCAGATCAAGAACGGTTCGATCCCAGAGGCGGATGACCACGCCGCCGCCCGCGCCCACGTCGCGAAAATCTGCTCCTCTATCGAGGAGCTGGCCCCGCACTTCCCGCACGACGCCAGTTACCTCGCCGCCGCAATTGCCGACTTTGGCCGCTGGGTCGATGGCGGTTTTGGTGAGCCCGATTTTCTCGCGTCCATTCTGGAGTTTGCTCCGGCAGCGCAGCGGGTGGATGGCATCCGTCATCTCGTTATTTTTCCCATGTACACGCAAAACGGCAGCACCAATCGTTTCGTTGAAGCCGTGCTCGTCGAGGTCCTCTGGCCCGAATTCATTAGTGAGCTCGAGGCCGGCACCTACTCGAACAAGCTGTTCGTGCCGCTGCGTTTTCTCGACTTCACCGCCGGATATGACACGAACTCGGCCGTGCTGTTTCCCGAGACGGTCGCCATGAGCTCGGTTCCCGCCTTCACGTGGGGTGCCATTTTTCAAGACCGCGAGGCCGCGCGCTTTCGCACAGTGACGAAGGCAGCCGTCGAGATAACGAGTCTGACCATGCCCACGGATGCGGAGGAGCTCCTCACCGACCAGCACCTGGCCGAAGAGACCTTCATCATGTGGGACCTCATCCACGACCGCACGCACATGAGTGGCGACTTGCCGTTCGATCCGTTCATGATCAAGCAACGTATGCCATTTTTCTTATATGGGCTCGAAGAGCTGCGCTGCGACCTCACCGCCTTTCGCGAGAGCGTGAAGATTGACCGGGGCAGCACCGCCAGCCCCGACATTCGCCGGCACGCCCGCCTCGTACAGTACGCCGTCATCTTCGACCGCATCTTCCGCTTCTCCATGACGGGAACGCGCGTGCGCAACTACGACGCCGTCGCCGGTCAACTGCTCTTTGCCTGGATGCACCAGCACGGGGTGCTGCACTGGACCGACAACAAACTTTCCATCGACTGGGCCGACGTGCCCGATGTCGTGGTGGAGCTGGGCGATGCGATCGACGAGCTCTACTGGCGCTCCATCGATCGCCCCAAGATCTCGCACTGGTTGGCCGCCTACGAACTGGTTGCCGCCACACTCACTCCGCATCCCGCGTCCGTGTGGGCAAAGGGTGCCGACGCACTTCCGGTTACCGGGGCGCCGGGCGGATTGACGGATCAACTCCTAGATGACGAATTCCCGCTTTCCATGTTCTACGAGGCTCTGCAACGCAAAATGTTGCCGGTAATTGAGTCGACCGTCGGCATCCGCGCCTAGGCTTGCGTCATGGAAAAACTGCATGACACTGCTTGGCGTGGGTTCGCATCCGATAACTATGCGGGGGTGCATCCCGAGGTTCTGGATGCGTTGGCCATCGCCAACGGCGGCCACCAGATTGCCTATGGCGAAGACCAGTACACCGAGCATCTCGGGGTCGTCATGGCGCAGCACTTTGGCGACGGCATCGAAGTTTTTCCGGTCTTCAACGGCACCGGCGCGAACGTTTTGAGCCTGCAGTCGATGTTGCCTCGCTGGGGTGGCGTCATCTGTGCAGCCACCGCGCATGTCAACAATGACGAGTCGACCGCGCCCGAGGCCGTGGGCGGATTCAAGCTACTGACCGTCCCCGCCCTTCAGGGCAAGCTCACTCCTGCGCTGATTGATCAGCAGGCGCACGGTCGCGACGATGAGCACCGCGCTCAGCCGCTCGTGGTGACCATCACGCAGTCCAGCGAACTCGGCACCATCTACACGCCGGCCGAAGTGACGGCGCTCACCACACACGCGCACTCCCTCGGCATGCGCGTGCACCTCGATGGTGCCCGCATTTCCAATGCGGCGGCCGCTCTGGGCGTTCCCTTCAGCGCGTTCACCCGCGATGCCGGCGTCGACATCGTGAGCTTCGGCGGCACCAAGAACGGCCTGATGGGCGCCGAGGCAATTGTCGTCTTGAACCCCGAAGCCGTGCACGGGTTGATCTACTTGCGCAAGATGAACATGCAGCTAGCGTCGAAGATGCGTTTCGTGTCAGCGCAACTCATTGCTCTGCTCGAGGGCGACCTCTGGTCACGCTCCGCTTCGCATGCGAACGCCATGGCTACCCGGTTGCGCGCTTCGCTCGAGGGTGTTCACGGCGTGAACTTCACGCAGCCCACGCAGGCAAACGGGGTCTTTGCCACCCTGCCCCCCGGCGTTGCCGACGAGCTCCGCAAGGAATTCCGCTTCTACGACTGGAACCCCGCCACCGGTGAGGTTCGCTGGATGTGCGCGTGGGATACCACCGAGGACGATGTCGATAACTTCGCCGCCGCCGTTCGCCGCCTCGTTTAGCGAAGCATCGGCAGATCTTTTCCGGCATCTAAATGTCAACCGGATGCGCGTGCGCACTCAGGATTAGGATGTGCTCATGACTCCCTCGGACTCCGCAAAAACTCCCGTCACTGTTCGCAAGGCTCAACCTGCTGACTTCGATGCGTGGCTCGTGTTATGGGAAGGCTACCTCGCGTTCTACGAGGAGGACCTTCCTCGTTCGACGACGGAGTTGAGCTGGTCGCGACTGCTGGATGACAGTGTCAACATGACGGGGCTGGTGGCTGAAGTCGACGGTCGCATCGTCGGCTTCACGAACTATCTCTTCACGGACTCGACCTGGCATGTGAATCCCGATTGCTACCTCGAGGACCTCTTCACCTCCCCCGACGTTCGCGGCCTCGGCGTCGGCCGCGCCCTGATCGCCGCCGTCACCGAGATTGCTCGTGCCGCCGGCTCAGACACCGTCTACTGGCAGACCCAAAATTCCAACACGACCGCGCGCAAACTGTACGACAAGGTCGCCGACGACAACGGCCACATGCTCTACGAGATCGACCTCCACGCCTAGACGCGGGTCTCCCTTCTCCTAGCTCACCCAAAACCACCCAAAAAACCGCCGCGTCCGCCGCACCACGACAGCTGTGCTCCGGCGGGAATGTGGGAACGGCACGAGTCGAGTGGTCACGTTTAGTGGCCTCTCCGGGCACAACAACCATCGAGTGGTCGCGTTTAGTTGCCTCGGGCGCCCTGAAGCCAGCTAAACGCGACGGGTCGGTGAAAGTACGGTGGCGCGACCCCGCTAAACGTGACGGGTCGGCGAGAGATAAAGAAGGACACCACGTGCCAAGGTCAGAAAGTCCGCCGACAGGCGGGCCTTTTATCTTTCATTACCCCGAATGACGCGAGTTTTGGCGGGCTCGCTGGAGCGTCCGTACCGTTAAGGCATGTCAGCTCCTGCAACCCCTGCAACCCCTGCAACCCCAGCAACCCCAGCAACCCCAGCAACCCCTGCAACCCCTGCAACCCCTGCAACCCCTGCAACCCCTGCAACCCCTGCAACCCCTGCCACCCCTGCAACCCCTGCCACCCCAGCCACCCCAGCCACCCCAGCCACCCCAGCCACCCCAGCGACAATCGCGAACCTGCTGACCGAAAACCGCACCTTCGCACCCTCGGCTGCTTTTGTCGCGCAGGCCAACCTTCGGCTGCATGAGTTTGGCAATGAAGGCACAAGCGGGCGCAATGGCACCGACACCAGCACCAGCGCAAACGGGAGCGTCGCGAATAACGACCCGTGGGCTACCGCAGCCGCAGACCCCCTCGCGTTTTGGGAGACTCAGGCCCGCCGCCTCGACTGGGCAGAGCCGTGGCACACCACGCACACCTGGAAGCCAGCAATTCTGCGACCCGCAAACGATGACACGGTTCCCGAAACCGCCAATCAAGAACCTTCCGGCGAACTCAGCGTTCCGCGTGCGGAATGGTTCGTCGGCGGCAAGCTGAACGTGGCGGTCAACTGCGTGGATCGACACGTGGAGGCCGGCAACGGCGACCGCGTCGCCATCCACTTCGAGGGGGAGCCCGGCGACCGAGAATCGATCACCTATGCCGAGCTGCAACGCCGAGTCGCCCGCGCCGCCAACGCTCTCACGAGCCTCGGCATCGTGAAGGGTGACCGCGTGGTGGTCTACCTCCCCGTCATCTCCGAGACCATCGTCATCACGCTGGCCATCGCTCGCATCGGCGCAATTCACTCGCTCGTCTTCGGGGGCTTCTCCGCCGAAGCGCTCAAGTTTCGCGTCGAAGACACCGGCGCCAAGTTGCTCGTCACGAGTGACGGCCAGTTCCGTCGCGGCACCGCCGTCCCGGTCAAAGCCAACGCCGATGAAGCTGTCTCTGGGGAGAACAACATCGAGCACGTGCTGGTCGTTCGCCGCACCGGTGACGCCACCCCGAACATTGCGTGGACGGAAGGCCGCGACGTCTGGTGGCACGATGTCGTCGACAGCGCATCCGATATGCACGAACCGGAATACTTCGATTCCGAGACACCGCTCTTCATCATTTACACCTCGGGAACCACGGGAAAGCCGAAGGGCGTCGTGCACACCTCGGGTGGGTATCTCGTGCAGACATCCTGGAGTCATTGGGCGGTCTTTGACGCCAAGCCCGAGACCGACGTCTACTGGTGCACCGCCGACCTCGCCTGGGTCACCGCCCACACCTACGTCTTGTATGGCCCGCTCTCCAACGGCGTGACGAGTGTCATCTACGAAGGAACCCCGAACACCCCAGACACGGGGCGCCACTTCGAGATCATCGAACGCTACGGCGTGACCACCTATTACACGGCGCCCACGCTCATTCGCACGTTCATGACGTGGTTTCCGAACGGGCTCCCTGACACGTGGAATCTCTCCAGCATCCGTCTACTCGGCTCGGTTGGCGAGTCCATCAACCCCGAAGCGTGGGTCTGGTTTCACACCCACATCGGCGCGGGCAAGGCCCCGATTGTCGACACGTGGTGGCAGTCCGAGACGGGATCGGCCATCGTCGCGCCCCTTCCTGGCATCACGGTGCTGAAACCCGGATCGGCCACCCGCGCCGTCCCCGGCGTCAACGTGAAGATTGTCGATGAGGCCGGCGTCGAGGTCCCCTGGGGTTCGGGCGGCTACATCGTGATCGACGGAACCTGGCCGTCCATGGCCCGCGGCGTGTGGGGCGACCCGAAGCGATACCGCGATTCCTACTGGGCGCAATACGCCAAGCAGGGGTACTTCTTCGCCGGTGACGGAGCGAAATATGACACGGATGGGTACATCTGGCTGCTCGGCCGCGTCGACGATGTCATCAACGTGTCGGGTCACCGCCTCTCCACGATCGAGATTGAGTCGGCCTTAGTGTCGCATCCGGATGTCGGCGAGGCCGCCGTCGTGGGCGTCTCCGACCCCGTGACCGGCGAGGCTATTGCGGCGTTCATTGCACCATCGCAGTCACTCACGGATGCGCAGCGCGCCGACCCACAGACCTGGTTGCGCCTCACCAAGGAGCTCTCCGCCACCCTTCGCGCCCATGTCACCCACGAGATTGGCGTCATCGCCCGGCCCCGTGACGTGCTCATTGTTCCGGATGTTCCCAAGACCCGCTCGGGCAAAATCATGAGGCGCTTGCTGGTTGACCTCTCAGAAGGACGAGCACTGGGCGACACCACATCGCTCCAAGACGAGACGGTTCCCGCACGCATTGCCGAGATCCTTGAGGCGCAGAAGAGCACCCGCGTCCTCAGCGTTTAGTGGCAGCGGAGACAAACGTTGCGGAGGCCTTCCTCGGCCGCACGGCCCTACCCGCGCCACCTAACCTCCATTACTTAACGAGTTAGTGGACGACCCCGTACTCGGGACCGTCCACCACTGTGATTCGTTGTAACTCATGAGCCGGAGCTGATTAGCTAATGAAGCCCATCTCCTGGAGCCACTCCTGAGCGACGTCTTCGGGATCTTCTCCCTCGATGTCAACGAGGGCGTTGAGCTGCTGCAAGACATCGTCGGTCAATGCTGCCGAGATGGGATCCAGCACCGTAGCGATGGCGGGGTACGCCGCAAGAGTCGAGCTCTTGAGCGTGAAGGCGCCCTGGTAGACGGGGAAGAACGACTTGTCATCCTCGAGGACCGTGAGGTCGAGAGCCGCAACGCGGCCATCCGTGATGTACACCTCACCGAAGTTACAGGTACCGCCATCAGCGGTGATCTGGTAAATCGCACCGGTATCAAGGGTCGCGACGGTGTTCGTGTCGGCGCCATAGGCTGCGGCAAATCCAGGCCAGCCATCGGGACGAGCCGAGAACTCGGCTTCGATGCAGTAGGTCTGGTCAGCGGCGGGCAATGCTGCCATCTCGCTCATCGTGGTCACGCCAAGCCTCGAGGCAGCATCCGCGTTCATCGCGAACGTGTAGGTGTTGTTGAAGTTTCCACCCTCGAGCCACGTGATGTCATTGGTGGCCAAGTCGGCCGCGGCGACGGCGTCGTACTGCGCTTCAGAGCCAGAAACGGGAGCCTCGTTTTCGAGGTACACGAGCCATGCGGTTCCGGTGTACTCGTAGTATCCGATGGTTTCGTCGTTCATCAAGGCGGCACGCGCATTGGTTGAACCCGCGAGCTCCTGGAACTCAAGGTCGGCACCGGCATTGTTCAAGGCGATCGTGGCGACTTCGCCCAAGATGAGCTGCTCGGTAAATTCTTTACCGCCGACCAGTCCGGTTAGTCCAGCAAGTTCGCCCGTTCCCGTGTTGGCTTCGGATGCCCCTGCGGCGCAACCCGATACGGCGAGTGCCCCCACTACAAGCATTCCGATGAATGCGGATTTCTTACGTGTATTCATTCTTTCCCCTTCGGTTAGTGCGAATATCGATGGAACATTTTTGGGCGCGCCGGAAGGCGCGATGGTGACGGGGTGCGGCTAGTCCAGGCCCCGTGGAGTGGCGGCCACTTCGAAGATGCCGACCAGCCAGTCGAGCATCAACACGAGAGCCGACACGAGAACGGCACCGGTCAACAGGATCGCTTCACGGTTGAGTTTGAGCCCAATCACGATTGCTTCCCCGAGGCCGCCGGCGTTGATAAAGGTCGCCAGCGTAGCGGCACCGATGCTGAACACCAGAGCGGTGCGAAAGCCCGAAATAATCTTCTGGGCGGCCATCGGCAACTCGATGGCGAAGAGCACCTGCGACTTGCGCATTCCCATACCGCGAGCCGCTTGGATGAGCGTGGTGTCAACGGACTGCAACCCGACCAGTGTGTTACGCAGTACAGGGAGGAAGGAAAACGCGACGAGAGCGATGATGGCTGTTCCCGATCCGATGCCAATAATCAGGGCCAAAATGACCAGCACGCCGATCACGGGGGTGGCCTGTCCGATGTTGGCAATCGTGAGGGCGCTGGTCATTGCCCACTTCGAGGAGGTGCGGGTCAACAAGATTGCCAGGGGAATCGCAATGGCGGCGGCAATAACGGCAGCCACTACCGAGATCCAGAGGTGGCTCCAGATTGCTTCGCCGACATACTCACAGTTGAGGACAACGGCCTCGATTGAATCGGGCTGACCTCGAGCTGTGAGATAGATGGCGAGTGCTGCGAGCATTCCGATGGAAATTGCGGGCAGCTCCCACTGCAACTTGTTGCCGCCAAAACGACTCGGACGCTTGTGCGATGCCGCGGTGACGATGGCCTTTTTTGCAGCAACATCCTTTTTGGGATCTTCAGAATCGGGATCGGGCTGTGTGTTGTTGGGGATGAATCCAAACGCAAGACTGGGCGAAAACATTACTTTACGACCTCGTCTGTCTCCAGGGCCTGATCGGTGTCCATGGCCTCAACCTCGGCTGCCAAGCGCCTGGCGATGTCTTCAATTGAAATCGATGCCGTGGGCTGCTCATTCGCATCAAGCACGAAGATGGGTTGACCATCACCGCTGATGACGGCATCCAGGGCGTCACGCAGTGTGGCATCGATACCGACGGATGCGGCATCCTTCGCAGCAGCATCCAAGGGTCCGAGTTCCGTATCCGCCAAGTCCAAAAGGGCGAGGTGCTTAAGATTCAGACCGGAGCCAATGAACTCCGCAACGTACTCATTTGCGGGGGCTGCCAAAATGTGGGCAGGAGTATCGAATTGCTCAATGTTCGTGCGGGGGCCGAGGATGACAATCTTGTCCCCCATCTTGATTGCTTCTTCAAAATCGTGCGTCACAAAGATGATTGTCTTCTTGATGCGCGACTGAAGGGTAAGGAACTCATCCTGCAATTTTTCGCGGGTGATGGGGTCCGTGGCACCGAAGGGCTCATCCATCAGCATGACGGGAGGGTCGGCAGCGAGGGCGCGCGCAACACCGACACGTTGCTGTTGACCACCGGAGAGTTCTTTGGGATAACGGTTGGCGTACTCCGCGGGATCAAGCTCCACGAGTTCCAGTAATTCAATGACGCGATCGGCGATGCGCTCCTTGTCCCAGCCCAAGAGCTTCGGGACCGTAGCGATATTCTCCGCAATCGTCATGTGAGGAAAAAGACCGATTTGCTGGATGACGTAGCCGATTTTTCTGCGCAGCTTGTTTTCATCCAGCTCGCGAATATCCGTGCCATCAATGGTGATGCTTCCAGCGGTGGGCTCGATGATGCGGTTGACCATCTTCATGGTGGTCGTTTTTCCACAACCGGAAGGGCCAACGAAAACAATGAATTCGCCGGGCTCAATGGTGAGTGAGAACTCATTAACGGCGGATTGCGCTTGGCCCGAATACTTCTTGGACACCTTGTCGAAAACGATGCGAGCGCCCTCGGAGGGTGCTTTACGAAGCGATGCGCGTGTGGGCAGAGGTGCGATGGTTGCGGTATTTTCTGTTGCGGCGAACGTTGAACGTTTAGACATGATTGCTCCTAAAGAGGCCCATTTTTGCGACGAGGGCAAAAAGCCCGTCAATCACAAGAGCCAGAATGACCACTCCGACGGTGCCGATAATGGCAAAGTTGAGTGCGTTGACAGACCCGAGTGATGCCAGGCCTCTGAAGATATACTCGCCAAAACCAGGGCCCGCGACGTAGGCAGCGATAGTGGCCACACCCACGATGAGTTGGGCGGATACCCGCAACCCCGACAAGATCAGGGGCCACGCGAGGGGCATCTGGATCTGGAAGAGAACCTGCGACTTCGACATTCCCATGCCTCGTGCCGCTTCCATGAGCTCCTTGGGAACTGATCTCAGCCCCACGATGGTGTTTCTCAAAATGGGGAGGAGGGAATACACCGACAGTGCCACGACGGTCGGGATCCAGCCGAGTCCGAAGATGGGAATCATGAATGCCAGGAGCGCCAGAGCCGGGATCGTCAGAAAGATTCCCGCGAGTGCTAGTGATGAACTGGCAAAGATTGACTTGTTCCAGGAGAGAAGACCCAGAGTGATCGCGATGATGGCGGCAGCGGCGAGCGAGACCAAAACAACCCCGGTGTGACCGAGCGCCATTTCAAGGACGTCGTCCCAGCGCTTAACTAAAAATTCAAAAATAAAGATTCACCTCGTCATAGACGCACTCCACAGCTGTGATGTGGGTACTCTTCGACAGTAGGGGGGTCGAGAGGCAGAAATCAAAATGGTTGACGATATATCAATTTGTTAGGCTGATGGCATGTCCCCCCTCACGATTCCCATCGTTCCCCACAATCCCGCGCCTGTGGCCCCACTCGTCAGTGGATTGGCGAGAGATATCGAAATTATCGAGCTCTTAGCGACCGCCGAAGCCTGGGATAACCGCGGGCTGGGAGTTTCCCGTATTGCGCAAATAACATCTCGGGACAAAGGACAGATTTCGCGGTGCCTAAAAACACTTCTTGCCGCGGGGCTGGTAGACCGCGATCCGACGACGCGGCGGTACCGCGTGGGCATCCGTTTCTACTCCATTGCGCTGCAAACGCAGGAGGCCTTTCTCGTCATGGTCTCCCAACGCTTCTTGTTGGAGGCCGTGGCATTCACGCAGGAGACAGCTCACCTGAACATTTTGCGAGGCTCCCATTTGCAGACGCTGCGCACCGAGGAGGCCCGCACGGCGACACGCAATGCGACCGAAGATGGGCGCCTTCTGCGGGCCATCGATACGGCATCCGGCCGGTCAATTTTGGCGACGTTCACGGAACCCGAGCTCAAGGACTGGTTTAGGGAACATCAGAACCCCATCGAGGCCACCGAGAGTGATGTGCTCGAGGGATCCTCGCCGCAGGTCACCACTTACCGCCGCTTGGCGGAGGAACTGGTGATCGTGCGCGAACGCGGGTATGCCATCGTGAACGGAGAATTCGCCGCCGGAATTGTCGACGCGGCTGCGGCCATCCGCGACGGTGCCGGTCGTGTGGTGGGTGCCATCAGTGTCGGCATGCCGGAGGCGCGCGTCGGTACGCAGTTTGCGCAGCTCGGGCTGGTGGTGGCCCGAGTGGCCCAGGACTTCACCCGCGAACTCGGCGGCAGCCCCTTCATGCGCGATGCGAGTGCCGCCGACCAAGCCTGGTAGCGCTCGGATGCGGGTGGTCGAATCCAGGGAGGGCGGATGCAGGGGTTTACACCACCTATATATAAGGAATGGCGGCGACCCCGATTTCTCGTGAGTCACCGCCATGCCCGGACGTTGCTCGCTGTTGTTGCTGAGGTGTTGCGAGTGCCTGACTACGCTGCTGCGGCAGCCGTTTCGATGGGGCCGTAGCTGACGATTTCGTCGAGCTCGATTCGGGTGCGGGGGGCGACCTCGCGAGCGGCCAGGGGCTCGGGCAGGGCATCCGGGGCACCAAGGGCACCAACGGCCGTTACCGAGATGACACTGAACCCGGCGGGAACGTTGAACGCGGCGGCAAGCTCTTCGCGGTTGATGCCACCCATCTGGTGGGTAAAGAGGCCATCGTGTGATGCCTGCAACGTGAAGTGAGCCACGGCCTGACCGAGGTCGTAGAGCGCGTAGGCGTTCTCCTTGCCCTCGGCGTCGGTGGTGTGGGCGATGTTGACAACGAGCGCCGACGACTGCGGAGCCCAGGCGGCGTTGAAGCTCATGAGGTTCGCGGCGATGGTGGTGAAGGTGTCGTCGCCACGGAATCCGACGACAAAGCGCCAGGGCTGAACGTTATTGGCGGAGGGAGCCCAGCGGGCGGCTTCGAGTGACGCCGTGACGGCTTCGCGGGTGAGCTCTGCGGTCGCATCGAAAGAACGGGGGCTCCAGCGCGTGGCGTGGATCTCAGAAATGGGGGTAATGGTGGTGGCCAAGCGTGACATGGGAATCCTTTTGTGGTCAGTGGAGGCGGCGGACTAAAAACATTGTGGCGTCGTCGGCACTCTGGAGATAACGCGCGCCACGCGTCAGTATTCCCGGTATTTCCCGACATCTTTCCAGCGCTTCGAGGTAGTGGAAACGGACCGCTAGACCGCGAGGCACCGGGTAGATGGCCAGCGTGGTTGTTAGCCTCGGGAGGTGACCAATAACGACGACCGGTACGGCTCCGATGTGCTGGCCGATTTCAATCGCCGGGCGCCAAAGGTTGAGCTTCCCGTTGTCGAGGCTGTGCACGATCTCGTGTTGGAAGACGTGGCCTCAGACTTCTGCGGGGCCGTCGTGCGCGTCGAGGGCCACACGGTAGAACTCGAAGACCGGCATGGCAATCGTCGAATGTTTCCTCTGGGCCCGGGCTTTCTGTTCGAGGGAACCCCGGTCGCGGTGCGCGCCCCTCGACCAAAGAGTGCATCCGGGCACGGACCAACAGGTTCAGGGCACACAGGCTCAGGCCGCACCGCCTCGGGTTCGATCGCGGCTCCGCTCGAGCGTGCACGCATCGCCCGCGCGAGCCGGATCTTCGTTGAGGGCCGGCACGACGCCGAACTAGTCGAGAAGGTGTGGGGCGCCGACCTTCGCATCGAGGGCATCGTTGTCGAGTACCTCGAAGGTGTTGATCACCTGGCCGACGTGCTCGCGAAGTTCAAGCCGGGTCCGGGGCGCCGGGTTGGCGTGCTCGTCGATCACCTCGTGCCCAACTCCAAGGAGAGCCGCATCGCGGACGCCGTCAGTCGTGGACCTTTCCGCGACAGCGTTCTCGTCGTCGGGCACCCGTATGTCGACGTGTGGCAGTCCGTCAAGCCGGCTCGCCTCGGTATCGCGGCTTGGCCCACCGTTCCACGATCCATCGAGTGGAAGCATGGTATCTGCGAGGCCCTCGGCTGGCCCCACGAAGACCAGGCGGATATCGCGCGGGCGTGGCAACGCATCCTGAGTCAAGTATCTAGCTATGCCGACCTAGAGCCCGAACTTCTGGGCAGGGTCGAACAGCTCATCGACTTCGTTACGGCCGAGTAGACCGCAGTCCCTGTCAGGACGCTGTGATGGCCGGCCGCTGTGATGGCCGGCCGCTGTGATGGCCGGCCGATGTGTGGCGGACGCTCGGTTAGACAGCTGGCGGAGTTGCCGTAGCGGCAGCCTTCGCGGCCTTGGGTAGAGCCGTCAGGATGCGATCGATGGCACGCTTGTCGTGGGCGGCGGTGACGAACCACGCCTCGAAGAGCGAGGGAGGCAGCGAGACGCCGGCGTTGAGCATCGCGTGGAAGAACGGCGGGTAGCGCCACGATTCCTGACGCTGAACAGCGGCGTAATCGTGCAGCCCAGAGATGGCGGCTTCCTCGCCAAAGACGATGCTGAACAGGTTGCCAGCCCACTGGATGCGATGGGGAACCGATACCTGGTGCAGGGCGGCCGAGGCGGCATCCGCAATGATGTGAGCGGTGCGATCAAGCTTCTTGTAGACGCGAGGAGTGAGTCCCTGCATGGTGGCAATGCCTGCTGCGACGGCGACGGGATTTCCCGAGAGTGTTCCGGCTTGATAGACCGGGCCCAGCGGTGCGAGCAGTTCCATGATGTCGCGGCGCCCGCCAATAGCGGCAACGGGAAGACCGCCGCCGATGACCTTGCCGAAGCAGAAGAGGTCGGGGCGGAAGCCACCGGAATCCTTTGACACATCTTCAATGCCCCAGTAGCCAGCCGGGCCGACACGGAACCCCGTGAGAACCTCGTCGAAGATGATGAGAGCGCCGTGCTCGTGGGCGACGGTGGTCATCAGAGCGTTGAATCCCGGGCCCGGAGGAACGACACCCATGTTGGCCGGCGCTGCCTCGGTGATGACGGCCGCAATCTTGTCACCGTACTCAGCGAAGACAGCGTGCAGAGCCTCGGGGTCGTTGTAGGGAATGACGAGCGTCTGCGCCGCGATGGGCGCGGGGACTCCAGCGGAACCGGGAAGCGCGAAGGTTGCGAGGCCAGAACCGGCCGCGGCAAGCAGGCCATCAGAGTGTCCGTGATAGTGGCCGGCGAACTTCACCAACAGGTCGCGACCGGTGGCGGCGCGTGCCAAACGGATGGCGGTCATCGTTGCTTCGGTACCGGTGGAGACGAGACGCACGCGTTCGACCGGAGAAACTCGCTGCTCGATGAGTTCAGCCAATATTGTTTCACCGGGGCTACTCGCCCCAAAAGACAGCCCCTTGGAAGCGGCCTTCTTTACGGCTCGCACCGCACGCGGGTTAGCGTGGCCCAGGATGGCCGGACCCCAACTCGCGATGAGGTCGACATACTCGATTCCCTCGGAGTCATAAACGTACGGCCCCTTGGCCTTGACCAAGAAACGGGGAGTACCGCCGACAGACCCGAACGCTCGCACGGGGGAATTCACGCCACCGGGGATGGCGGCTTGCGCGCGGTTGAAGAGCTCGGCGTTGGTGGGCTTCTTGCTCATGCGCTGGTGCGTCCATTTCTTGTGCGGCCGATGCTGCGAGAGGCGTTGAGGCGTTCGGCAATCTCGATTGCCCAGTAGGTGAGAACGACATCGGCGCCCGCCCGACGGATGGAGAGAACGGACTCATCAATGGCCCGCTCGCGCTCAATCCAGCCGTTGGCGGCGGCGGCCTCGATCATCGAGTACTCCCCCGACACTTGATATGCCCAAACTGGAATGGGACTCGCGAGAGCAACGTCAGCCAGCACGTCGAGGTAGCTGCCAGCGGGCTTGACCATGACGATGTCGGCACCCTCGTCGATATCGAGAAGCGCTTCGCGCATTCCCTCGCGGCGGTTACCGGGGTCGAGCTGGTAGGTGCGGCGGTCCCCATCGAGAGCAGATTCCACGGCATCGCGGAAGGGTCCGTAGAAAGCCGACGCGTACTTCGCCGAGTAGGCCAGGATGACGACATCCTCGCGACCCGCGTCATCTAGGGCTTCGCGCACGGCGGCAACTTGGCCATCCATCATTCCGGAGAGTCCGAGAAGGTCGGCTCCTGCTTCCGCTTGGGCAAGAGCGAGCTCTTGGTAGCGTAGGAGAGTGGCGTCATTATCGACGCGACCGTGTTCATCGAGCACACCGCAGTGACCATGATCAGTGAACTCGTCGAGGCACAGATCTGCCTGCACGACGAGGGCATCGCCGACTTCTTCCTTCACGGCGCGAATGGCTGCGTTGAGGATTCCCCCTGGGTTAGAACCGGCTGAACCGGTCGCGTCGCGCTCTTCGGGCACACCAAAGAGCATGATTCCACCAACTCCGGCGGCGACAGCATCGGCCGCCAGGCGACGTATGCTCGAAAGGGAATGTTGCATGACGCCGGGCATTGAGGCGATGGGCAGGGCCTCGCTCAGTCCCTCACGAACGAAGGCCGGCAGCACCAGGTGGCGTGGCTCAAGGCTCGTCTCTGAGGTCAGGCGGCGAAGTGCCGGACTACTGCGCAGACGCCGCGGGCGAATAGGGAGGCTGAACTCAGACATGGGATTCCTCAAAGTAACGAGCAAGCGAGGTCACGAGGGCCTCAACGTTTTGGCCCTCGGCCGTGACCGCGACGGGCATGCCGAGGTGCTCGGCGAATGCCGTGGTGCCCTGACCGATGGACGCAAAGACCATGCCGTTTTCGGCTTGACGTGGATCCGCAATCTCACCGGTGACGGCAGCGTCGGCGTCGGCAGCATCAGCTGGGGCGACCCGTTGGGCTGCGGCTACGAGGGTGGGGAACCGGGCGAGGAGGGCGGCCGCGATGCTTCCCGAGGTGAGGAAGGCGGCGTCGATGCCGGTGGCCAACAAGACACCGTCAGTGACGACGTTGGCAGGGACGGGAACCGTTCGGTACGCGATGACCGCGGTCACGGCGTGACCGGCATCCGTCAAGGTATCGGCCAGAGCAGAGGATGCGAGGTCTGACTGAAGCACGAGAATACTGGCCGGCTCATCCCCTAACAGCGCGATGAGTTCAGCGGCGAGAGCCTGGGCGTTGGCGACCTGACCGCTTGGCGTCAGCGACACGTGAAAGCCGGCGTCTTCGAGAGCGTCGCCGGTGGCCGTGCCGACGGCAGCGAGCTGGGTCGTGGACGGAACGAAAACCTGCTCCTCCGAAAGGATGCCGACCGTGGCGACGCTGGTGATGGTCACCCAGTCGTACTCGCCCGCTTCGATGTCCGAGAGAGCCGATACAAGCTCGCCGGGATCAGCGGGCGGGGCAAATTTCACGAGGGGCACAACGACGGGAGTTCCGCCAAATTCCTGCACAAGCGAGGAGACGTTCTCGCCCCAGCTGCCGTCGCGCGGAATCAGAACGCGGCGGCCGGCCAAGGCCGAGGGTGTCGCGGATTCAGGGACTGACGCGCTGGAAGAAGATGCGGCGGTTGCCGCGGACCCAGATGGATTGCGATCCGCGCTCATCGCGTCGACCCCAGCGGTGCGAGGGCGGCGGCGCCGGCAGCGAGGAGTTCCGTGACAACGAGAGCCGCGCCATCCTGGCCATGATCACTCGGGCCGTTCCACGTCTTCGTTATCTGCTGAGACCCGTCGAGACTGAGCACGGTCGCGTTGATGCGCAGAGAGTGCGTTGCCGCCATGGTGTCCGCATCGAAAACCGTAGAGATGGACGCGGTGACACCGACGGGAGCCGCGCATCCGGCTTCAAGACCGGCGAGAACGGCGCGTTCGGCGAGTGCCGTTACCCGAGCTCCCACATCATCAATCTGACCAACGAGTCCGGTGATGCCGCGGGATGCTTCGTCGCTGCGCGTCTCGAGGGCAAGGGCTCCTTGACCCGGAGCACAGGGCCAGACAGCGAGGTCGAGCAACTGCGTAATCGCCTCGGGGCGACCGATGCGGATGAGGCCAGCAGCCGCGAGAACCACGGCATCGAGCTCACCGGAGGTGACCTTGCCGAGGCGGGTGTCCACGTTTCCGCGAATGTCGAGAACGTTCAGGTCGGGCCGAGCCGCCAGAAGTTGGGCACGGCGGCGCGGAGACCCCGTTCCGACAGAAGCGCCCTCGGGAAGGGTTTCCAGCGTGAGACCGTCGCGGGCGCACAGGGCATCCCGGGAATCTTCGCGCGTAGGAATGGCCGCAATGACGATGCCGTCGACATCACCAGTGGGCAGGTCTTTCAGCGAGTGCACGATGACATCGCACTCTTCGGCCAGCAGGGCATCGCGCAGAGCGCTGACGAACACGCCCGTTCCACCGAGAGACGAGAGCGAGGCCTTCGAGGTATCACCGTGGGAGGTGATGCGCACGAGCTCCACGTCCCGCCCCGCAATCTCCGCCAAGCGTTCGGCCATCATTCCCGTTTGAGCAAGCGCTAACGTGCTCGACCGCGTGCCAATGCGCAGCGGCGGCAGCAGCGATTCCACATGGTGAGGGGTGGTCTGCTGGGTCACGGCTTGAGCCCGGAGAGCGCCGGTTTAAAGCCGAGGCGGGCGTTCTCGCAACATCCGGTACGACACACGTCATACCAAGGGCCGAGGGTCGTTTCATGCGGGCGATTGGCGCCAGGAAGACCGGTCATACGCTCCAGAATAAGGTCAACCAGGCCAGAAACATAGGCCGGATGGATGCCCGGAGTCGGCGTGCGCACGGCAAAGATGCCCACCTCTTCCGAGGTTTCCATGGCCTCGGTGTCGAGGTCCCACATGACCTCCATGTGATCGCTGACAAAACCCAGTGGCACGATGAGCACAGCCTTGCGACCGGATGCCGGCAGCAAGCGGATGGCGTCGTTCACATCCGGCTCCAACCAGGGGACCTGAGGGGGGCCGCTGCGCGACTGGAACACGAGCTGCCACGGCGTCGTCGTGCGCCCGAGCTTCGTCATGATGACCTCGGCGACGGCGCGGTGCTGCGCAACGTAGGCGCCACCGGGCCCAAAGCCACGCTCGGGCGGGCCCGAACGGTCGGCATCGGAAACGGGGATGGAGTGAGTGGAGAAAAGAACCTCGACCTCGGTCTCGAGGTTAATGCCGGGGAACTTCGCCTCAACGGCGGCAAGGCCGTCACGAACGCCCTCGACGAAGGGAGCCACGAATCCGGGGTGGTCGAAGAACTGGCGCACCTTGTCAATCTGCAGCGTCTCGCCGAGCCCAGTGTCTTCAAGCCCATCGGCCAGGTCTTCGCGGTACTGGCGGCAGCTGGAGAACGAACTGTACGCACTGGTGGCCAGGGCCAGCAGGCGGTGCTTGCCCGCATCCGCCGCCTCGGTCATCGCTTCATTGACGTAGGGCGCCCAGTTGCGGTTACCCCAGAAAACGGGAAGCGCAATGCCCCGGGCACTCAGCTCGGCGGTGAGAGCAACCTTCAGCTCACGGTTGTGCTCGTTGATGGGGCTGATGCCGTCGAAGTGGCGGTAGTGGTGGGCGACCTCCTCGAGGCGCTCGTCAGGGATACCGCGACCGCGCGTAACGTTGCGCAAAAAGGGGATGACGTCGTCCTGACCCTCGGGGCCACCAAAGCCCAGCAACAGGATGCCGTCGTACGCGGTCGGCGCCTCAATCCACGGCAGACCCGACTGGGCTTCCGCCGTCGCGCTCGAGACGAGGGAACCGGGCGCAAAGTATTCGGCCGTCGCGCCGAGGGCTTTGTGCGACTCTTTCGGGGTATGGGCCGCGTGCGAGCCGTGCGGTTCGTGAATCGTGCCGCGTTCGGCGGAGTCTGCCCCCGCCGACCCAAGGTTTGCGGCGGGCATTAACGAACCACCTCAGCGACCTCAAGAGCAGTGATGCGGCGACCGGTGTAGAAGGGGAGTTCGTCGCGAACGTGGCGGCGCGCATCCGTGTTGCGAAGGTCACGCATCATGTCGACCAAGTCGATGAGGTCATCACTTTCGAGGGGCAGCAACCACTCCCAGTCGCCAAGCGCGAAGGCCGAGACGGTGTTGGCGGTGACCCCCTTGAAGGCGGCACCGGCGCGACCGTGTTGCGCGAGCATCGCCGAACGCTCCTCTTCGGGAAGCAAGTACCACTCGTAGCTGCGCACGAAGGGGTACAGGCACAGCCAACCCTTGGGCTCGACACCCATCAGGAATCCGGGAACGTGCGACTTATTGAACTCGGCATCGCGGTGAACGCCCATGGCGCTCCACACCAATTCCAAAGGGGAAAGCAGGGCCGTGCGGCGCAGGTCGCGCAGGGCCTGCTGAAGACCAGCAGGGTCGGAGCCGTGCAGCCAGATCATGATGTCGGCGTCGGCACGCATGCCCGAAACATCGTAGAAGCCACGGGTGATGACGCCGGATGTCTCCAGCGACGTCGTGAGAGCATCAAGCTCGGCGGCATAGGTGCCCGCAAGAGCCGCCGCAGTGGCCTGGGTCGGCGCAACCGCACCCGCCGACGTCGCCAGAGTCGCCCCCGACATGCGCGCCTGCTCGGCACTCAGAATGGCAAAAAGTGTGTAGCCGTTTCCTGTCGATGTCATGATGTCATTTTCCTTCTACTGAGGGGTTTTCTGTTGAGTTCTTCTCCGGATGCCCGTTGTTCGAGCCCGGCGATGAGTTGATCTGCTGCCGCTTGAGCGTGGGGGATGACGGATGCCAACCCGGTTCCCGCAATCCACGAACCGGTGAGGCCAATACGCTCCAGGCGAGCGACGGCTTTCGTCCAACGCCCCACGAGGTGGCGATGAGCCGGGCTCGGCGGGGTGACGGCGTCGGTCCATCGCGTCACGAAAACACCGCGCGCCTCCGCTTTGGTCAGTGGCACCCCGAGCAACACGGAGGCATCGGCGAGCGCCCGCTCCGCCAGTTCCGTATCGGCGGCTGCGATAGCCACGGCGTTGTTCGCCATGTCGGAGGGCAATTGTGATCCGGCATACGAGAGACGAATCGCGTGACGGCCCTCGCCGGCAAGTGTGGCCAACCACGGCCACTTGGAGCTGGAGTGAGTGAGGGCCTTGGCGCGAACACCGGGAGTTCCGGGGGCAACAATGATTCCGGATCCGCGCGGATGCGCATCCAGAGCAGGCGACATCACTACGAGCGAAACGACGGTGACATCTTCGGTCTTGGCATCACCCAGCGTGCGCCCGGCCGAGGTGCTGGCGGGCTCGGTCACTACTTCACGAAGGAGGGTTTGAGCGGGCAACGCGGGAATGGCAATCAAGACCCCGAGGGCCTTCACCGTCTGGCTGGCGCCGTCGGCATCGCGGTAGCCCACCTGCCAGGCAGCATCGCGCGCCCGGCCTGCAGGAGCGAGCGAGGTCACTCGGGAAGATGTGAGAATGGTTCCTTTGTTGCGGATGATGCGGGCTTCGAGGGCAACGGCTAGCTTCCACAGCCCCCCATTGATTCCCATGACGGCGCCACCGGCGCGCTGCGTTGTGGCACGTTCTCGAACGGCTCCGACCAGAGATTTCGTGCGGCGTAACCCGTCGCGCAGGCTGGGGGCGACGGCGTCGACATCCAGTTCATCCGGATGCGTGGAGTGGATACCGAGACAGATGGGAGCCACGAGGCGATCCACAACTTTTGCACCCATGCGCGTGCGAACGAGCTCACCGAGGGTGGCGCTTTGGGCACCAACTGACTTGGGGAGGACGCGGTCAAGCGACGCCCGCAGAGCTCCACCGACGCCAATGGCGGCAACGACATCGCGCGCCAAGGGCTTGCCGGGGATACCAAGGATGCCCAGCCGCGGGATTCGCACCGTCTTGGTGGGCATGCGAATCCACGCGCCCGCAGGATCGGGGGTCACAAGGTCATCGGCGAGACCGAGGTCAATGGCCAACTCGCTCACGGAACCCTCGCGGGTTGCAAACGCCTCGGCACCAATATCCAGCCGCAGGTCATCAATCATGGCTGAAGCAACGAGACCGCCCACCGTTGCGCGCTCCTCGATGAGGGTGACGCTCAGGCCGGCGCGAGCGAAGACATCCGCTGCGACCAAGCCGGCGATTCCGCCACCAATGACGACGACATCCACCACAGGATTCGGGAGGTTACGAGCAGCGGGCTTCTCTGCAGATGCGTTTTTGTGTGCTGCGGCCATGTCAGTCGGTCGCGCCGTGAACGAGCTCGACGATGCGCGTCAACACAGCAGGATCCGTGCCGGGAGGGACGCCGTGGCCGAGGTTAAAGATGTGCGCGGGAGCTGCCTTGCCGCTTTCCAGCACGTCGGCAACGGCCGCAGCGAGCACCTCGGCAGGCGCCGCCAGCAGCGCGGGGTCGAGGTTTCCCTGCAGCACAACGCCACCGCCCAGACGGCGCTCGGCTTCCTCCAGGGTGATGCGGTGATCGACGCCGACGGCATCCACGCCAATGTCATGCATGAGCGGCAGTAGTTCGCCCGTTCCCACGCCAAAGTGAATGGTGGGCACGTGGCGCTCTTCGGCCGGCGTCGAGCCAACCGCAGGAATCACATAACTCAGGTCCCGAACGTGGGTCAATGCCTGAGCGGATGC
>CANEXL010000018.1 GCA_947443745.1 Microbacteriaceae bacterium
CTCGGCTGGAGGACTCCAGCCGAGCGTTTACGTGATCTAATTACTTCTACTTAGCCGCCAGTGTTGCAACGACCCATTGAATCCGCCCTCCTTCCGGAGCGGCGGGGATTTTCTTTGGGCGATTAAACGGCGACGGGTTCGACCTTCAGGAACCAATCGAGAAGTTCGCGGCCGTGGAGCTGAGCAGTTTTTCCGCTCTCTTGCCACTGGCGACGGAATTCGTCCGGGTTGAGCTTTCCGACGAGTTCGGCTCCGCCGACGCGAAGCCACTCATCCATCAGTTCCTCAGTGACCTCGGGATGGAACTGGACGCCCAGCGAATTTCCGTCGCGAAAGACCTGGGGGGCAACGTCGCTGGCGGCAAGCACCTCAATGTGGGCGGGAAGCTCCACCTTGTCGTTGTGCCAGGAGAACCACGGTCCGGCGGCCACAGGGCAACTGGGGTCGGCACTGAACTCAATCATGCCGGCCTCGAGGCGGTCGGCTTTGACGGTGCGACCGCCCAGTACTTCGGCCAAGATTTGGGCCCCAAAGCAGATGCCGAGATAGGGCATTCCGCGGTCACGAATCTCGGCGACGTACGCGATTTCCTTCTCGACCCAGTCGCGCGTGTGCTCCGCGTAGGCGTGGGTAAATGAGCCAAACATGATGACGGAGTCGAGGTCATCCAGGGTGGGGAAATCGGTATTCGCCGCGAGGAAGCCGTCCTTGCCCGCCGTCGCTTCGAGCACCGTGTGGTGGCGAACGTCGTGACCGAGTTCGGTCAGATACGAGGCGACGTACCCATAATCGGAGGCGTCGGTTTGTTCGTGCGTGATGAGCAAGACTTTCTTGGTCACGAGGAGTCCTTCACGTGTCGTTAGATTGGGCGGAACTTAGATGACGTCGCGGTAGCGTTGCGTTTCCCAGTCGGTTACCCAGGCAGCAAAGGACGCCAGTTCATTCGCTTGCATCACGGAGTAGGTGTCGACGAAGTCTTGGCCGAAGCACGTGACGTTCCACGCGCTCGCGGTGAAGTTCTCCAACGCCGCGTTCAGAGACGGTGCCACGCGGGTGAGGGATGCATCGGCGTGGGGGTCACCCGACGAAGCAGGCTGCAGGGGAAGGTCGTGCAGGATGCCATCCAGGCCGGCCTGCAGGTATCCCTGCGCGACGAGGTACGGGTTGGCGTCGGCTGCTGCCCAGCGAACTTCGATGCGGGTGCCGGGGCCGGCATCCGTTATGCACCGAACACCAACCAGACGGTTATCGAGCCCCCAGCAGACTTGCGTGGGGGAAAAGGAGTAGTCGACGATGCGCTTGTAGTCGTTGACCGTGGGCAACGCAATGAGCTGCAGGTCAAGGTGGTGCGCCATGAGGCCACTGAGGTAGCGACGCATCAGGTCGGAGTGCACGGGGTGATCCGACGAGTCTTTGGCGGCAAAGAGGTTTTTGCCGGTGGAGTCGGTGAGGCTCTGGTGCATGTGCATTCCCGAGCCGGCGCCACCGTTGATGGGCTTGGCCATGAAGGTTGCGTTCAAACCGTGTTGGCGGGCAACGCGGCGCACAATGTGGCGAAAGAGAATGGTGTTGTCGAGCATGGCGAGGGCACGGTCGTACTTCAGGTTGATTTCAACTTGAGCGGGGCCGTATTCGACGTTGCTGGCTTCGACCTCAATGCCGGAGTCGGTCAATGCTTTGCGGATGCCGCCAATGACGGCCTCGAGCTCATCGGCGCGGTCCATCGAGTAGCAGAAGGACTTGTCGGAAATGGGGGTCCAGTCCTCATCGAAGAGGTGGAACTCCAGTTCGGTGGCCAAGTTGATGTCGTAGCCCAGCTCGCGGTACTGAGCAATGGTCTTCTTGACCATGCCGCGGCCATCCAGAGCAATGGGTTCACCGGTGTGGCCGTCATTCATGTCACACATGACAGTCGCCATGCCCTCGCTCCAGCCCGCAAGGCGGAAAGACTGCAGGTCGGGAACGGCCTTCATGTCGGGAAACTCGCTGTCCATCTCAGCCCAAGGGGTGGGTTCGATGTCGCTGCGAAAGTTCCACGAGAAAGCGACGGCGGCGATGGAGAAGCCGGCGCCCGAGAGAAATTGCGCTACGGGGAGGCGCTTTCCGCGGGGGATTCCCCACGTGTCGGTGAAGAGACATTCA
This sequence comes from Microbacteriaceae bacterium, assembly GCA_947443745.1. GTDB lineage: Bacteria > Actinomycetota > Actinomycetes > Actinomycetales > Microbacteriaceae > Alpinimonas. The sequence continues at coordinate 2,143 of CANEXL010000018.1, forward strand.
ACGGTGTGGATGTTGTTGTCCGCGATGATCTTGGCGCAGTCGGCCATCGTCTGGGGGGCCGCAGTGGTGTGGGATGCCATGGTTCCTCGTCCTTGAGTGTGTTATCCATCAATCGGATATACAATATTTTATAACTGTAACCGAGGGTTACACGTCCGGCAACTCTTCCGGCAAGTCTCATTGTGGAGGTCTCGTGAAATCCGTCGTCTTGGTGGAAGCCAATAAGCCCCTTGTTGTTCAGGAGCGAGAAATTCCCGTGGCCCGCACGCCCGAGGAAGAGATAATTAGGGTCCTCGCCTGTGGTGTGTGCCACTCCGATTTACACGTCGCTGATGGCCACTTTGGGGGGCCATTGCCGGTTGTGCTGGGCCACGAAGTTGTCGGCGAGCACGCTGAGCTGGGCCGTGTTTTGCTGTACGCCCCCTGGGGATGCCGCCAGAGCGACTGTCGTCAATGCAACGCGGGTCTCGAGATGATTTGTGCGAACAGTCACGAAGCGGGCGTCGTCGACGATGGCGGCTACAGCGAGTACATGCGCGTTCCCAGCCGGGACTACCTGATCCCAATCGGTGATCTCGATCCCGCAACCACGGCTCCACTGGCGTGTGGTGGACTCACTGCTTTCCGTGCAGTAAAGCGCACTCTCCCTCACCTGCAGGTGCCGGCCGCCAAGGCTGTCGTCATTGGCGCCGGTGGCCTGGGGCAGTTTGCCATTCAGTTCCTCAAGAAGCTGGCCAATGTTGAGCTGACCGTTCTCGACATGTCGGATGACAAGTTGGCAGCGGCGCTCGAGCTGGGTGCCGATCACGCGGTGAAGGCATTGCCCGAAGGCGTGAAATATGACGCGATTATTGACTTCGTGGGGGCAAAACCAACCCTGGAGGCTGCGGCTGGTGCCGTCGGTCGCCAAGGAATCGTTGTTGTCGTCGGTCTTGCCGGCGGGCGTCTCGAGTTTGGTGTGGGAGTCATCCCCAGCGAAGCCGTGTTGACCACCAGCATTTGGGGCAGCCTCGAGGAGCTCAAGGAGTTGCTCGAATTCGTGCGCACGCGCGGTGTCCAGCACCTCATCGAGACCATGCCGTTGGAGAACGCCCAGGAGGCGCTGGATCGCCTGCGCCGCGGCGACGTGCGTGGCCGAATGGTTCTCACCACAACATCCTCAGACACGATTGGTTAGCCCCTCATGAACATGCCCGTCAAAACCGTTCAGGAATGGACAACCTACTCTCAGAGCATTTCGTGGCCGAAAGCCATGATCATTGATGGCAAGCCTCGGGCTGCCCACGATGACTCCTATGTTCCGCTCATCACGCCGCGCGATGGCAGCACCGTTACGCAGGTTCCGTATGCCACGGCGACCGATATGGATGACGCCGTTGCGGCAGCGCGCCGCGCGTTCGACGACGGCCCCTGGCCACGCATGGCTCCCAAGGAGCGCAAGGAACTTCTGCTGGCGTGGGTGGCCCTCATGGAACTCAACCGCACGGAACTGGCGATGATGCTCAGCATTGAGATGGGCAAGCCCATTTCGGATGCGTGGGGAATCGAACTGCGCGCGCTTATCAACACCTACCGCTGGTACGCCGAGATGGCCGACAAAGAGCTCGATGAGATCTCCAACGTGGGTGGCGATGACCTCGCCCTCATTACGCGCGAGCCCGTGGGTGTCGTGGCCGTGGTTACCCCGTGGAACTTTCCCCTCACGCTGTCGGCCTGGAAGATTGCTCCCGCGCTCGCCGTCGGCTGCACCGTCGTGCACAAGCCCGCCGACCTGACGCCACTGACAGCCGTGCGCATCGCTGAACTGGCTCTCGAGGCAGGAATTCCTGCCGGCGTCTTCAACGTGCTCCCCGGTCGCGGATCCGTCATCGGCAAGGGTCTGGGCCTTCACCACGGCGTTGACTCGCTCGCCTTCACCGGCTCCACGGAGGTGGGCCGCGCGTATATGGAGTACGCCGCGCAATCAAACCTCAAGCGCGTCTGGCTTGAGCTGGGTGGCAAGTCTGCGAATATCATTTTGCCGGATGCGCCCAACCTTCAAGAGGCCATCGACACGGCGGCCTGGGGAATCTTCTTCAACTCCGGCCAGATGTGCACGGCTCCTTCGCGCCTGATTCTGCACCGAGACATTGCCGACGAGGTCATCGCCGGTGTTCTCGCTTCGGCTCGCAATTTTCAGCCCGGGGATCCGTTCGACCCCGCCACGAAGATGGGTCCTCTCGCATCGATGTCCCGTCGCGGTGAGGTACAGGCTCACGTTGACCGTGCCCTTGCCGACGGCTCGACGTTGGCTATCGGTGGGAGCTCCATCGAGCTCGGCGCCCCCCTGGCTGGCGGCGCCTACTATCAGCCCACCGTGTTCACCGGGGTGCACCCGGATTCGGCTCTGGCTCAGGAAGAGGTCTTCGGCCCCGTGCTGTCGGTCATCACGGTCGACAATGAAGACGAAGCCATTCGCGTTGCCAATAACTCCGACTACGGATTGGCTGCCGGCCTGTGGACGGGCAGTGTCTCCCGTGTGCACAAACTCTCCCGTCAGCTTCGTGCCGGAACGGTGTGGGTGAACTGCTACGAAGAGGGTGACCTCACCGTGCCCTTCGGTGGCTTCAAGATGTCGGGCAACGGCCGCGACAAGTCGCGGCACGCTCTCGACAAGTACACCGAGCTCAAGACCACCTACATCAAGCTCTAGGGGCTCGAAAAGTTAACGAAAAAGGACTCCCGATCTCAGTTGAGATCGGGAGTCCTTTTTGTCTGTCTGCTCTAGGAAAGAATGTCTTCCGTGAGCGAGGCGTTTTCCTTCTTGTTCACGACGCCGGCGATGAGGCCCACGAGGAAAATTGCGAAGGGGAGCAGAACGAGAACCCACCCGAGAGGGTTCATCTCGAAGCCGCTGTCAGGGAGGGAGGGGTCAACACCGTCAGCAGAGGTTCCTGCCAGCAGGTTGAAGCGAGCGATGAGCAGGTAGACGGCAAGCGCCATGCCGATGACAGCGAGTGCTGGCGCAATCTTGCCTTGCCAGACGTTGGCGCCCTCGTTCTTGATGAAGTACACGATGACCGCGATGCTCACGAGAATCTCCACGAGAACAATGGCCAGCACCGAAACCGAGCTCAACCAGTAGAACAGGTTCAACACGGGGTCCAGTTGGAAGATGGCAAAGATGGCGATAACCACGATGGCAATGACGGATGTCAGGGTGACACCCATCCACGGGGCTCCACGACGGTTGGTCTTGGCGAAGCGAGCGGGAAGAACGCCACCACGGCCCATTGCGAAGAAGTAACGCGACGTGGCGTTCTGGAATGCCAGAAGGCCAGCGAAGAGGCTTGTGAGAACCAACCAGCTCATGAGTTGAGCCATCCAGGGACCGACGAATTCCGTGGCGAGAGAGAACAGCACCGCAGCAGGGTTCGCAAGGGGGCTTCCATCTACTGTCGAACGAGCCAAGATCTGGTCGACAACGGCGGAGGATCCCATTCCCGACATCATGGCGAAGGTCACGATGGTGAACAGGCCGGCAATAATGCCGATGGCCCAGTACGTTGCGCGACGAACAGTCTTCTTGGGGTTGACTGCTTCTTCACCGTAGATAGCGGTCGCTTCAAAGCCGATGAAGGACGCGAAGGCGAACGTGATGGCGATACCGGCCGTACCGGCGAATCCGCCGGCGAAGACGTTTGCTGGGGAGAACGATGCCTCGAAGTTGAGGCCTTCGGGGAGGTTGCTGCTGAAGAGGATCGCGCCAGCAACGACAAGCATGGAGAGGACCTCGAGGCCGGTGAGCACACCAAGAACCTTGGCGCCGATGTCAACGCTCAAGAGCGAGAGAACGGTGACGCCGACCCAACCAATGGCACACCAGATGTACCAGGGGATCGAGACGCCGAGGGCGCCGAACGTGAGTTCCATCATGGCGCCGAAGAAGCCGTAGATGGCCAACTGCACGGTGACGTAGGCGAGAATCGAGACGAAGGCCGAGCCGACGCCCACATTGATTCCGAGGCCCTTGCCAACGTAAGCGAAGAACGCACCGGCGTTAGTGACCTTGTGGCTCATGGCGGTGAAGCCAACGCTGAACAAGAGCAGGATGAGGCCGACGAAGACGTAGGCACCGGGAACGGCTGCGCCGTTTCCGAGAACGCCAGCAACGGGAACAACACCGGTCATGCCCGCCATGGGGGCCGACGCGGCGACAACAAAGAACACAATTCCCGCAACGCCGAGACGGCCCTTGCTGAGGGAAGTGCGCTCAGATTTCTGAGTGGTGGACATGGGGTGATCTCCTCATTGAGTTCGAAACAAATCGTTCGGATAAAAACGAATACCTAACTGTGGCAACAGAAGGCGCTTTCGTCAAGCCAACAATAGCGCGATTAGATAGAAAATATTGAATATTCTAAGTCTAGTTTGTTTGTATCCGAATGACCTATATTCTAGAGCCATGACTGAACTCAAAGGATTCCTCGCGCCGAAGACCCCCTCGGGCAAAAGTGCCATCATTCCCGAAATGCCCTGGCATTATTCGGGCACGTTACTCACCGTCGAGTACCTGACCGATCCCGCCAATGTGCGTGCCATTCTTCCTCCCGACCTTGAGCTTGCCGATGACGAGCCCGGCGCCGTGGCCCTCATCTGGGCTGACTGGCAATCCTGTAGTAGTGACTTCGAAGAGCTGCTGGACCCCGACCGGTCTCAGTATCTCGAGACATTTGCCGTCGTTCGGTGCAAGTACGAAGGCGTAACCTACAGTCGCTGTGTCGCCATCTGGGTGACCAAAGACTTCGCCATGGCCCGCGGATGGTTCCAGGGCTACCCCAAGAAGCTGGGCTCGATGCACGTGACGCGCGTGTATAACCGCGGCAAGGCAACACCGCGTCTCGAAGCCGGAGCAAAGTTTGGCGCCAGCCTGGCGGCCTACGACCACCGTCTCGCGACTGCCAAAGTCACCTTGACCGGTCCCGTTGACAGCAACGGCTTCGTCAATGGCCACAAGATGTTGCACAACCGCTGGGTGCCCTCGATTACTCCCGGTGCTGGCAACTCTCTTGACCAGCTCATCACCATGGGCGGCGTCGACCTCGATCTCGGCCAAGCCTGGGGTGGAAACGCGGAACTGATCCTCGGAGATTCGCAGTGGGACGAGCTCGGCTCGATTCTGCCCGTAGATAAGATCCTCGGTGGCTACTACCGCGAGGTCGGAACCACCTTCAATGGTGGCACCCTGATTGCGGATCGCTCCAACCCGGCGGTCTAAGCCTCCGCATACGAACTAACGAAAGGGCGGCCGGTGCTGATGCGCCGGCCGCCCTTTCTCGATTCTGCCCCAGGCTTAGTAGGCCTCGAAGTACTCCGCGATTTCCCATGGCGTGACATCACGCGTCGTAACGTCATCGACAGAGGCCTCGTAGCGGGTAACCTCGTCGCGCTTGAGCATCATGAAGACGTTCACGAGCTCCTGGGAGAGCTGATCACGCAGGGCGTCGTCGGCGTCGAGGGCGTCCAGGGCCTGCGAGAATGTCTCGGGCAGAATCGCCGCGCCTTCGTTGTCGTAGGCCATGCCCACGGCGTCATCCGGGCACGGAAGGTTGTTGACGATGCCATCGAGCGCCGCAGCGAGAACACCCGCGATGACGAGATAGGGGTTCGCCGCGCCGTCGCCGACACGAACCTCGAGGCGAGTTCCTTGGCCGCGCTCCGGGGGAACGCGCACCATGCAACTGCGGTTGTCATAGCCCCAGTTGGAGCGGTACGGGGCCAACGTATCGGGTCCTAAACGCTTGAACGCGTTGACGGTCGGATTTGTCAGCGCGGTGAGCCCCGCCGCGTGTGCCGTGATCCCCGCAATCATTTGACGCGCAACTTTCGACAAAACAGGGTTGCCGTCGTGCATGAGGTTGGTGCCATCCATGCTGGTGACGGAGAAGTGAAGGTGGAATCCGCTTCCTCCCTCGTCGCTAAAGGGCTTGCCGAGGAAGGTCGCATGCTTGCCTCGTTGCGCCACGATGTCTTTGATGGCGGTCTTGAAGAAGAAGGTGCGGTCGGCGGCATCGATAGCCTCGCTGTGCCACAGGTTAATTTCGTACTGGCTGGGGCTGAACTCGTGATTTCCGGCGAAGGCACCGATGTTCAGGCGATCGAGCATGCGCAGGAGATGAAGGAAGTCACCATCGGGATCAACCACGGTTCCGGTCATGTATACCCGACCCGTTTGTTCGATAGCGCGCTCGAAGCCACCATCGGCGGTGCGATTGGCAATGTAGAACTCGAGCTCGGGGCCAACAACCGGCTGGAGTCCTAGTTTGTTGTACTGCTCAACGACCTTAGTCAGCACCGAACGGGGAGACATGAGGTTGGGGCTGCCGTCAGGGTTGAACGCATCGCCCACGACGTACGCAACACCCGGTTCCCACGCAAGGGGGGAGATTGTGCGGGGCACAATCTGCGTCACGAAATCTTGAAGGCCATCTGTGGCGACGTCGTTGGCGTTGAGAAAATCGCCACCCGTCGTCGTCATCCAGACACCTTGACTGAAGGCAGGGCCGTTCTCGCAGGCCTTGTCGAGCTGGCTCACCAAGATATCTTTGGAGCGAGGGATGCCGAGAACGTCGGCGTAGACGACGCGCAGAACATCAATGCCGCGCTCTTTGAGGTCATCCCTCAGTTTGGCCAAATCGTGAACCATTGCTACTCCCTTGTGGCAAGTTTTGTTCTCCAACGATATCGTTAGGGAACAAACGAATTCTACCTTTCGGTGCTGAATTTTGTAAATTCCCCGGATGTGTGACAGATAAATTTCATCATGAAAAAGGAACCTTGATGCGGGCACTCATTATTCAACACGACCACGCAAGCCCAACAGGCCCGGTCGGTCGACGCCTCGAGCATCACGGATTCGCGATCACAGAGTTCCTCGTGGTCCCGCAGGATTCCTTCGACAAGCCGAACGTCGCAGTCGTCTTTCCCAACGTCGATGATTACGATCTCATCGTTCCACTGGGAGCACCGTGGGGCGCGTGGGATGATGCGTGCATCGGCAACTGGCTCACTCCTGAGCTCGAGCTCATTCGTCACGCCGTGACAACGAATAGGCCCGTTCTGGGCATCTGCTTTGGAGGACAACTCGTGGCACGTGCCATGGGTGGATCCGTTGCCCCGGGGGAGCATCCTGAAATCGGATGGACCACCATCTTTAGCGATGACCACGAACTCGTCGGTAACGGCCCGTGGTTCGAATTTCATTTCGACACCTGGCAGGTTCCGCCCGGCGCCCGAGAAATCGCGCGCAACCCAGCCGCATCTCAGGCGTTCGTCATCAACAAGACGCTGGCAGTCCAGTTCCATCCCGAGCTGGAGGCGTCTTCGCTGAAGGGGTGGCTAGACATGGGCGGTACAGCCAAAGTCGTGGAGGACGGTCAAGATCCCGCCGTCATGCTGGCACAAACGGTCGCCGAAGACCCCGCGGCAGAGGCTCGCACCCATGCCTTGATTGACGCATTCCTCAGCCGTGTTGCCGGGCTGATCTAACGTCGAGCTAAACGAGGGTGATGTCCAGCGGGTCGAACGGTGTTCCCGCGGGGTATTGGCCGATGAACAGCGAGGCACCGTTCGCGGTCAAGAATGTCGGCGCCGCGTCCCAGCTCGGGGAGACCTCGGGAGTCCCGCTGCTGGTCGCGTCACTGCTCGGGATGTAGCCGCTCTGAGCGCCCTTGTCGCCCGAACCGCCGATGGCGTTGCCAAAATCTACGGTGACCAGATCGAGGCGCTCGCCGTCGTTGTCGACTTTGGCACTCAGGATGGCGCCGTTGGCAGAGATCTCCACAATGGGGTCGGCAATCATCACGTAGAGCGCGCCACCGTGCCCGCCAAAGCGAACGGCACCGCCGAACTGCAGCGTTCCGAGACCTGTTGCCGGATCAAACCCCGACACATCTTTCACCGGGTAGGTGAAGACGAAGTCGGGGCTGACCGTGGCATCCTCCGTAATCGCGTACAGGCCATCTTGCATGCCGAGGATGTAGCGAACAAAGGTTTCCTTGATCGACCAGTGGAGCCCGACCGTCATCGCGTGGTGACGCGAACGGGCATGCGCTTGACGCCATTGATGAAGTTTGAGCGCAGGTAGTCAATCTCGCCGGTGAGTTGCATCGTGTCAACGCGGCTGATGAGGTCTTCGAACATGATGATGAGCTCGATGCGCGCCAAGGCATTTCCGAGACACATGTGGGGGCCGCCACGACCGAAGGTCATGTGCTCGTTGGGCATGCGCAGGACATCCATGAAGTTCGGGTTCGCAAAGACCTCGGGGTCACGGTTGCCCGAGGCGAACCACGACACGACCTTCTCGCCCTTCTTGATTTGCACTCCCTGCACCTCGACGTCGCGCGTTGCGGTGCGGCGGAAGTGGTAGATCGGGCTCGCGTAGCGAAGAAACTCTTCGACAGCCCAGGGAATCTTGTCGGGGTTCTCCTGAAGGAAGGCGAGAGCCTCGGGGTTGTTGATGAGGTTGTTCATGGTGTGCGCGATGGTCTGACGCGTAGTTTCGTTTCCGGCTACAACGAGCAGGAGGAAGTTGGTGTGGAAGTCCCGATCCGTCAGGGGGATGTTATCGATCGGGGTGGTGTTAATCAGCAGCGAGACGAGGTCGGTGCCGTTGTGGCCCAGACGCTGTTTCTTGAGCTCGTCACCGTAGGCGAAGAGTTCGAGCGCGGCGGGGGAGCGGAATGGCACCAGACGGTACTTCTCACTCTCGGGATCGCTGATCAGCAAGCGAGCGTGTTCGGGGTCGGTGTTGCCGACCATCTCGTTACCCCACTTGATGAGCTTGCCGATGTCGCTGTCGGGAACATCGAGAAGGCGAGCGAGAACACGGATCGGGAAATCGGCGGCAACCTCGTCGAGGAAATCGAATTCTTTTTTGGCGAATGCGGCATCCAACGTCGTTGCTGTCAGGCCACGCAGGAACGTTTCGTACTTGGCCACAGCCGACGGGGTGAACTCGCCCTGAAGAAGGCGGCGCATCGCCCGGTGGCGGGTTCCGTCGGTCTCGATGAGGGAGCGGCGTGCTTCTTCTTGCTCGGCGTCAACCTCTTCGAGGTTGGTGAAATGTTGGCTCGTGAACGTCTCCGAGTCACGGAGGACCTTGACGATGTCGTGGTAGCGCAGGATGGAGTGGAAGCCGCTCCCGCCGTCTGTCTCTTCGCTCCAGTGAACGGGGGAATTGGCCCGCAGTTCTGCGAAAGCGTCCCACGGGGCGCCCTTTTCAAACAGGTCAAGGTCGGCCAACGAAAGCGACGTTGTGGTTGGCATGGGAGCTCCTCATTGAGATTGTTCGGGTACGAATAATATACACAATAGTACCTAAAGCAGTTCGTGTCGTGTCAAGAAAAATTGAGGACCTCTTAGGCAATCTCGCATAGGTTAAAGGCTGACGACATTTTTAGTGATTCACGGGCAGCGGATTTCGACACGCCCTGCCCACGAGGGACAACATGACTGGCAGCTATACCTTGGTCGAGACTGAGGCGCGTGTTTCACATCGCCTCAGCCACATGACCCTCGATTTTGAGGCGATGGCGGTCACGCACAACCTTTTTCGCGCCGCGAGCGCGGTTCGAAATCACCTTGAACGCAATGTGCTCTCCGAGAGTGGCCTGAGCTGGACGGCATTTTTGGTTCTCTGGGTGACCTGGATTTGGGAACCCGTCGAGACGCGCGTTGTCGCTTTGGAGAGTGGCATCTCAAAGGCGACGCTCACGGGAGTACTCAGCACGCTGGAAAAACTTGAGTATGCGGTGCGCACGCGGAGCCCAGATGATGGGCGCCGCGTCTTGGTTACCCTCACCGACAAGGGCCGCGATCTCATGGAAGATCTTTTTCCGGCGTTCAACCTGCAGGAGGTTGATCTCGTCTCGCACGTGCCCGTTGAGAGCAGAACAGAACTGGCGACAATGTTGCGCCAGCTGATTTCTTACACCGAAGAGGCCTGAACAAAACTCGCAAATAGTTGCGCTTGGGGCAGGTTCGTTTCGAAGTTGTCTTCGGGATGCCACTGAACCCCAAAGGCCCAAGCCGGGGCATCGATCTTGACGGCTTCGATGAAGCCCTCAGCGGAGCGAGCGATGACCTCGAGGCCTTCGCCCAGCGTGTCGATCATCTGGTGGTGATAGCACGAGGCCTCAACGACGTTCGTCGACAGCCCCAATTCGGCAACGTACGCATCGATGGTAACCGGGGCCACGTGATGGCGGTGGGGAGCGGCCATGTCTTGCACGAGGGTTCCGCCGCGAGCAACGTTGACCACTTGCAGACCGCGGCAAATTGCGAGAACAGGGATGCCCGTCTTTAGAGCGTAGGTAACCATGCCCAGGTCATTTTCGTCGGCAAGATCATCCACGTCATAAATTTCGTCGGATTCAATTTCTTGGCCGTAGCGCGCAGGGTTTATGTCGGCACCGCCGGGCATGAGAACGCCATCAATGCCGCGAAGGCGCTCGGCCCAGTCGCTTTCCTCGACGGGCAGCATTGTCAGCGGCTCGCCACCGGCATTCCAGACGCCTTGCACAAGTTTGCGGGCTCCCACCAATGCCTCGTAGCGCGTTGCGGAGGTGCTGGACGCGAAGCGACCGAGGATGGCGATCCGGGGGCGAAGGGATGCTGTCATCAGAGGAGCCTTTCGGAAAATTGGTAAGGATTTTGCTGGTCGGACTTTTATATCTCAGGAATAATCATTAGTATACGAATGATTACTTCTACACGACGATGTGAGGCACAGCCATATGAATGAAGTTAGCGTTGCCGGGGTCACCATTGACACCCGCCACTTCATCGGCGGTCAGCGTGTCGCCTCGAAAGAGACGTATACGAACACCTCGCCCATTGATGGCAGCTTCTTGGGGGAGATCGCCCGAGGCGGTCAGATCGAAGTAAACGCCGCGGTCGCCGCAGCAAAAGCGGCCTTCCCCGCGTGGGCCGCTCTCGGAGCCAAGGGCCGCGGTGAACTTCTGCACAAGCTTGCTGATCTCATCGAAGCCAACAACGAGGAACTCTCGCAGCTTGAGACGATGGACAATGGCTCGCTGCTGCGGTCACACCGTCGCGGTGTCATGCCCCGCGTGGCGATGAACATTCGCTTCTTCGCCGACTGGGCCATCAACGAACTTCACCACGATGTCTTCGAAACCCGTGGTCACACCAACAACGTGAGCTGGGACCCTTCGGGCGTTGCGGCTCTGATTACGCCGTGGAATGCCCCGCTTATGCTGGCGACCTGGAAGATTGGTCCCGCGCTCGCTGCCGGAGACACCGTCGTGCTCAAGCCCGCCGAATGGACGCCCCTCAGCGCCTCCTTCTTTGCCGACCTCACGGTTCAGGCGGGGATTCCCGCTGGTGTCTTCAACGTCGTGCAGGGCTTTGGTAAGGAAGCTGGCGCCGCTCTTGTTGCCCACCCCGACCTCGCCCGCATTTCCTTCACGGGCTCCGTCCCCACCGCCAAGACCATCGCCCGCGCGGCCGCCGACAACCTCACCCCCTGCTCGTTCGAGCTTGGTGGTAAGAGCCCGGCCATCATCATGGGCGATGCCGATCTTGACCTCGCTGTCGAAATCGCCGTCGAGCAGTACGACAACGCCGGCCAGGTCTGCCTCTCCGGAACCCGCCTGCTGGTGCACGAGAGCATTGCCGAGGAGTTCGCCGCACGCTTCGCCGCAAAAGCAGCGACGCTGAAGCAGGGTGACCCTCGCGACCCCGAGACTGACATCGGGCCTCAAATTCACCAGGTTCATTTCGACCGCATCAAGGGATTCGTCGACCGGGCTCAAGCTGCGGGCGAAAATATTGTGATGGGCGGAGAGCCCAACGCCGAGCTGGGTGGCCTCTATTTCCGGCCCACGTTGGTAAAGAACCCTTCGCTGGATTCCGAGATTCTGACCAGCGAAGTCTTTGGTCCCGTGCTCTGCATGCAGACGTTCAGCACCGACGACGAGGTTGTCGCGATGGCCAACGGCACGGAGTTCGGCCTGGCAGCGGTCGTCGTTTCGGGTGATCGAGAGCACGCTCAGAAGATCAGCTCGCAGCTGGTCGCCGGCACCATCTGGGTGAACTGCTTCTTCGTGCGCGACCTGAAAGCACCGTTTGGCGGGTCCAAGCAATCCGGCATTGGCCGCGATGGCGGAACCTGGTCATTCGATTTTTATGCCGACATCAAGAACACCGTAGTGTCACCAAATGGATGGAAGGAATAACCATGGGCGAAGTAGTAGGCGCAGCACTTTTGGCGCACGTTCCCACAATCATGCTCCCCAAAGAGACGCGTTATGAGCTCAATGAGGGCAAAGAGACATCGCTGGTTCCGGGCCTCGAGAAACTCCGCAAGGACGTCTTCGAGACACTGGATTACGACACCGTCCTCGTGATGGATAGCCACTGGGCGACCACCGTCGAGTTCGTCATCAGCTCCCACGAGCACCGCGAGGGCCTGTACACCGCAGAGGAGCTTCCTCGGGGAATGTCTCAGGTGCCTTACTCCTTCAAGGGTGACCCCGAGTTTGCCGAATCCGTCGTCAAGTACGACGAGAAGAATGGCACGTGGATTACGCCCATCTCCGATCCCTACCTTCCGATCTTCTATGCCACGGTCAACCTATGGGATTACCTCGGCAAGGGAATCGACAAGAAGTGGGTCAGCGTTTCGGTCTGCCAGACGGCGACCACCGAAGACTTCCTGCGTGCCGGCCGCGCCCTCGGCGAAGCGATTCGTGACTCCGACCGCAAGGTCTTGATTATTGCGTCGGGCGCTCTCTCGCACACGTTCTACAAGCTGCGCGACCTGCGCAAGCATGAGGCCAGCGATCCCATTCATATCTTCTCGCCCGAGGCTCGCGCCGCAGATGAAGAACGTATCGAATGGTTCAAGGATGGCGACCACGCCCAGGTTCTGGAGACCATGCCAGAATTCTTGAAGTACAAGCCAGAGGCCAACTTCAGCCACTACCTGATGATGGCCGGCGCTCTCGGCGAAGAGGCCAACACCTCCAAAGCCGTGATGTACTCGGATTACGAAAACTCGGTCGGCACCGCCCAGATCCACATGTACTTCCCGAAGCCCGAAGGTGGCTTCCCCCTACCCAAGGACTTGGTGCTCTCGCGTGACTGAATATAGAAGAATTCTGCTCGATGGTGCCGTCGTGCAAACCGTGCGCGAGGGCGAGACGTTGGTGGCCGCTGACGGTCGCCGCGTTGCCATTGCGGATGCGCACCACCTGCCCCCCGCAGAGCCCACCAAGATCATTGCCGTGCATTTGAACTACGACAGCCGCACGCAGGAATTCATGACGAAGCTCCCTGCCGCGCCCACGTATTTTCAAAAGCCCCTCACGGCCATCAACAGTCACAAGGGTGCCGTCGTGCGCCCCGAAGGCTGCAAGTGGCTGAACTACGAGGGTGAAATCGTCATCGTCATCGGCAAGACCTGCCGCAACATCGCGCCCGAAGATGCCGGTGAGTACATCGCCGGGTACACCGTCGGTAACGACTTTGGGCTTCATGACTTTCGCGATACGGATGCCGGATCCATGCTGCGCGTCAAGGGTTCCGACACCCTCGCCCCCGTTGGTCCCGGACTCGTCACGGACTGGGACTTTCGCAACAAGGTCATCCGCACGTATGTGAACGGTGAGGTCAAGCAAGAAGACAACACCGACAACATGGAGTGGGACATGCATTATCTGGTCGCCGATATTGCGCGTACCATTACGTTGCTTCCTGGTGACATGCTCTTCTCCGGGACGCCGGCAAACTCGCGCCCGGTTCAGCCCGGCGATGTCGTTGAGGTCGAGGTCGAAGGTCTCGGTCGCCTCAGCAACACCATCGTGGTAGGCCCCACCCCCATCCGAACGGATGTTGGTGCTCAGCCCACCGAAAGCGAAGAGGTCATTTCGACCGCCATGGGGGGCGACTGGGAATTCCGCGGAATTCGCACCCCCTCAAAAGACCTATACCCCTCCACCGTTAAGGAAAAATAAACATGCTAAAGATTCACGTCGACATGGACAAGTGCCAGCACTACGGTCAGTGCGTTTTTGAGGCTCCCACCGTTTTTGCTCTCAACGATGACGACAAACTCGAGTACCACGCCACCGCTGACGACAGCGAGTTGGAAAATGTTGAGCGCGCTATCGATGTTTGCCCCATGCAAGCAATCGCTTTCGCTAAATAGGTTCGCGTCATCATGATCCGTCCTATCGTTATCGTCGGTGCGTCCATGGGTGGGCTGCGTGCGGCGGAGTCGTTGCGAAAAGGCGGATACACGGGTGGGCTCGTCGTCATTGGCGATGAGCCTCACGCTCCCTACAACCGACCTCCCCTTTCCAAAGAGGTCTTGGCTGAACAGGTTGACCACGCCGCGGTGGCATTCCCGATCCCTCCCGTCTTGGAAGACGTGGAATGGGTTCTGGGCAGCCCTGTGGCCAGCGCTGATCTTGAGGCCCAGTCAGTGACGACGGCCGGAGGTCGCGTTATCGAGTATTCCGCTCTGGTCATCGCCACGGGATTGCGTCCGCGACGTCTCGAACTTGCACAGATGCCCGCTCGGGGAACTCACGCCATCCGAACCCTTGACGATGCCATGGCGCTTCGCTCCGAGTTGATTCCGGGAGCGCGCGTTGTTGTCTACGGCGCGGGATTCATTGGTTGCGAGGCGGCAGCGACCGCCCGTAAGTTGGGGGCCGACGTCACGGTCATTGGCAAGGGCCCGGTTCCTCTTCTGCGCCCCTTGGGGCTGCAGTTGGCCAGTGACATTCAGGCGCGGCAAGAGGCGCACGGCGTGAAATTCGTGATGAATTCCAACCTGGCGCGCATCGAGGGAACCGACACGATTACCGGTGTCGTTCTCGACTCGGGGGTCACCCTTCCCTGTGACGTTCTCATCGAAGCCATCGGCTCGGAACCCAACGTTGAGTTCTTGCACGGCAACGACATCGACATTGACGACGGCATCCACGTCGATGCCACTCTTCACGCGCTTCGCGCGAACGGTCAACCGTGGGATAACGTCTTTGCGATTGGCGACGTGGCTCGCTTTCCGATTCCTCAGTTCTGCGAGACGACCCGCCGGGTCGAGCACTGGAACATTCCCACAGAGATGGCGCGCAAAGTCGGCCAGATTCTTTCGGCGACAATGACGGAGAACCCTGCTCTGGCGGATCACCTGGCGAAGCCCTTTGCCCCGATTCCTAGTTTTTGGAGTGATCAGTTCGAGGTCAGTTTGCTGGCCTACGGTCTGCTCGATCAGGCCGACGACATTCGTCTTCTCGAAGGTGCTGTCGGGGAAAACTGCGTCTACGGCTACTTCAAGGGTGACTCTATGGTCGGGGTGTGTGGCATCGGGATGCGCTCGAAAATCATGGGCTACCGCAACAGTGTGGGCCTCGTCGCCTGAGAATCAGCGGGCGCTGTCAAAGCGCTACTGATTGAAGCCTGTTGCCGGGCAGTCGCCGGGCGATTAGTGCGCGGTTGACAGGAGCGCCCATAACTCGGCTCGTCCCTCAAAAGTACCCAGGGTCAGGCCGAGAGTGGCTTCGATGAGTTCGAGGCGGTTGCGCAGGACGTGGCGGTGGAGTCCGACCTCTTTGGCGGCAGCGTCGACGTTGCAATTGTGGGAGAACCACGCTCTGGCGAAGCTCAGCAGTTCGTCACCATCGGGGCGATCCCGCACCGTTGCCAAGCGCAAGGTCGCATAATCGGCCAGCTCTTCGCGGTCGAGGAGCTCCCAAAAACCCTTGATGTTGGCCTCCCCCCAATCGACAACGGTGACATCGTTGCGTGCGCTGGAGAGAGCCATGACAGCCTGATCAAAGCCCTGTCGCGCCTTGTGTGGGGTGACGGCACCAGAAAGACCCGCACGCATTCCCCCCTGTGCGAGAAAGTTTGCCATCTGGCGTCGGTGGGTATTGGCGAAGACCAGCACGAGGTCGTCATCGTGGCACGCGACGAGGCGTTCTATGCGCGCCAGGGCGGGAGTCTCCCGCAAGGCGGCTTCCACGCTGGTGCTGCGGATAGCGCCACCGCCGATGACAGCGAAACACAGGGTGGACGCTCGGGGGAGCCAGGAATCTCCCAGGGGTGGGAACTCGCGCGCAGCGTCGTAGTGTCCCTCCAACAGCATGGACAACACGCCACTCTGTGCCGTCATTCGCTCGGCGGCGCGCTCCGCATCATCGCGAAACGAGATCTCGCAGAGCGCCACGGCGGTGGTGATGACCGCCATCGCTGCACGATCGAAGCGGTCGGCACCCGAGACGCTCAGAACCCCAAACATGGCATTTTGCTCGCCCAGCGTTTGAAAAACGGACTCTATGCCGTCGATGCTCAGGGAGCTCCCCGCGCGCCGTTTGTTGCTGAGCAGACGCGTGGCTTCCGTCAGTAGCGCCTGCTCAAAATTCTGCTCCTGCGCTCGGTCCTGCGCTCGGTCCAGCGTCCGATCCGGCGATTGGTCCGGAGCCGGGTCCCCGCCCACTGCGGTTGGCAAGCCACCGAAAGACTTCGCGAGGCGCCCGGTCGCGTCGATAATACAGACTCGCGCCGTGAGCTGGCGGGCCAGTTCCGCCAGAACACCATCGACGCCGTTGCCCTTGATGACCGTGAGTGAAATGGAACTTTGGGCGTTGCGGCCCCACTCCGCTCGGGCCTTTGCCTTGCTCGCGATGGCATCCGAAATCCAGCGGATAATCGCGATGAAGGGGGTGTTATACGGCACTTCGATCAGGCTCATGTTGGCGGTTTGACACGCGGTGATGAGTTCGGGGGGCGTGCCGGTCACAAAGATTTCGGTGCCGAAACCAATCCCCACAATCCCGTCCGCCGCGAGATGCGCCACGTACTCATCGAAGGGTTCTTGGCCGGTCCAATCGGCAAACTGCCGCCCCGTGGTCAGCAGCACCTGACCAGGGGAAAGGAATGGCCGCGGATCGGCGAGGTCGGAGTTCGCGACCCAGCTGATGTCTCGCCCCAGTGATAAACCGGGGTGCAAAACGCTCAGCGAGAGTGGCCGTTGAAGGACGAGGGACTGCAACGTTGGGTCCATTTAACTGAGCTTATTCGGTGCGCTGCACAACTGCCAATTAGGAGATAACAGCGGAATATTTGCAGATATGGCAGATGTGCATCCACGGCATCCTTTCTAGTCTGGACATAATCCGCTTGTATAAAATATAGAGAAAGTTGCCTGTGGAAATGTCTTCCCAACTTGCCCCCGCACGTACCTCCGCCATCGTGCAAGAACGCCGGCTCAAGACCGCCATTCCTGGCCCCGCATCGCTGGCGATGCTGGAGCGCAAGCAGTCGGCAATCTCAAGCGGCGTCGGCATGGTGATGCCCGTTTTCGTGGCGGCCGCAGGGGGCGGAATTCTGGTCGATATTGATGGCAACTCGCTCATCGACCTTGGCTCCGGTATCGCCGTGACCACCGTGGGCAATGCTGCCCCCGAGGTTGTTGAGGCCATCACCGCTCAGGCGGAGCTGTTTACCCACACCTGTTTCTCCGTCACGGGTTACGAAGGGTATGTGGCTGTCTCCGAAGCTCTCAACCGCATCACACCGGGAACCCACGCAAAGAAAAGCGCCCTGTTCAACTCGGGCGCCGAAGCCATTGAAAATGCCATCAAGGTGGCGCGCTACTTCACGGGCCGCCAAGGTGTCGTGGCGTTCGATCACGCGTACCACGGTCGCACAAACCTCACGATGGCGCTCACCGCAAAGTCGATGCCCTACAAGAGCGGTTTTGGCCCCTTCGCCTCCGATATTTATCGCATGCCCATGTCCTACCCCTACCGTGACGGAAACCTCTCGGGCCCGGCGGCCGCTGAGATTGCCATCACTCAGATCGAGAAGCAGATCGGCGGGAGCAATCTTGCCGCCATCGTCATCGAGCCCATTCAGGGCGAAGGCGGATTCATCGTTCCGGCGCCCGGATTCCTGGGCAGACTCGCCGAATGGGCGAAGGAAAACGGCGTCGTCTTCATAGCGGATGAGGTGCAGTCTGGTTTCGGCCGCACCGGTCAGCTCTTCGCCTGTGAGCACGAGGGAATCATTCCCGACCTCATCGTGACCGCCAAGGGCATTGCTGGCGGAATGCCGCTCTCGGCTCTCACGGGTCGCGCCGAGATCATGGATGCACCCCATGCCGGTGGCCTTGGAGGAACCTATGGCGGAAACCCATTGGCCTGTGCCGCGGCCCTCGCCGCACTGGAGCTCTACGAGAACGGCGGTTTGCTCGAGCGTGCCCGCGAGATTGGTGAGCTTCTGATTGGCAAACTCGAAATCTTGCAGGCACGGGATGGACGCATCGGAGACATTCGGGGCCGCGGAGCCATGATCGCCGTGGAACTCGTGAACGCCGAAACGGGAGACCCGGACGCGGCCCTCACCTCGCGCGTGGCTGCGGCCTGCCACGCCGACGGAGTCGTCGTTTTGACCTGTGGAACCTATGGCAACGTCATTCGTTTTCTGCCACCCCTGGCCATCTCTGATGAACTTCTCATCGATGGGCTTTCTGTTCTCGCCCACGCTTTGGACCTGTCATGACCGACATCCTGGCTCGCTCCGATTCGGCGCCGAGCGTCGCCCCAGAGAAGACAGCCGTTCAGTCCCCCACTGAGATCCCTGTCGCCACTCCCCTCGAGGATGCGCGTCATCAGCTCGCTGATGCCGTGCGCATCATGGGCTATGACGAGGGCACGTACCTGATGCTTGCGTCGGCGCGACGAGAGCTCACCGTCAGCGTTCCCCTTCGTCGTGATGACGGCAGCATTGCGCTGTACACCGGCCATCGCGTCCAACACAATCTGTCGCGCGGTCCCGCGAAGGGCGGGTTGCGCTACAGCCCCCATGTCACCCTCGATGAGGTTCGCGCGTTGGCCATGTGGATGACCTGGAAATGTGCACTGATTGATGTTCCGTACGGCGGCGCCAAGGGTGGCATCGCCTTCGATCCGCGCACCCACAGCACCACCGAACTCGAGCGCATCACACGCCGGTACACCACGGAAATTCTCCCTTTGATCGGTCCGGAGCGCGATATTCCGGCCCCCGACGTCGGCACGAACGAGCAGACCATGGCGTGGATGATGGACACCTACTCCGTCAGTCAGGGCTACACCGTTCCCGGTGTTGTGACCGGAAAGCCCATTAGCTTGGGTGGCTCCTTAGGACGCGCCAGTGCAACCTCGCGCGGTGTCGTCCATGTTGCCGAGCAAGCGCTGCGCCGAATGGGAGTCGACCCCGTCGGGAGCACCTCCGCCGTTCAGGGCTTCGGCAAAGTCGGTCGAGACACCGCGCGCTTCCTCGCGCAACTCGGTTCGCGCGTTGTTGCGGTGAGCGACCAGTACGGCGCGATCTTTGCCGCGAAGGGATTGGACATCGAACTCCTCGCCGATCACGTCGATCTCACCGGTGGCGTGAGCGGTTTCATCGGCGGAGAAGAACTCGATCCCGCGGCGTTGCTCGAGCTAGACGTTGATCTCTTGGTTCCTGCCGCCGTGGAGGGTGTCCTTCACGCGGAGAATGCGGGACGAGTTCGGGCACGCCTCATCGTTGAGGGTGCCAACGGTCCCACGACCCCAGAAGCAGACGCCATCTTCGAGGCAGCTGGGATCTTGGTCGTGCCGGACATTCTGGCCAATGCCGGCGGGGTGGTTGTGTCCTACTTCGAGTGGGTGCAGGCCAATCAGGCGTATTGGTGGACGGAACACGAGGTCAACACGCGCCTCGAAGAACGCATGAAGAGCGCGTGGGATAACGTCATCGATTTCTCGGCCAAACGAGACCTGTCCCTCAGGGTCTCGGCGACGTGCTTGGCCCTAGAAAAAGTTACCCAGGCGCACCGGCTCCGCGGCCTCTACCCCTGATTCTCGTTTTTCTCGCCAGTGAGGAATGAACCTCACTGGCGCGGTGAACATCCCGCGGGCCTAGGCGCTACTCTCTCCAGGCTGCATGAACAGTGCCGCCAGCCGCGACGTCTGGAGGGCGTAGCACCGGGGCCCGCGGAAGAGATCCGTGGGAGCCCCGCGGGCTAGGCCTTGGGCTGCTGCTGCGTGATGCAGTGTATGCCGCCGCCGCGCGCAAAAAGCGGCCGGGCGTCGATGAGTACAATTTCGCGACCCGGGTAGGCCTTGTTCAAAATCTTGCGGGCACGCGCGTCGCCCGGATCATCGAAGGCGCACAGAATCACGGCGCCGTTGCAGACGTAGTGGTTGATGTAGCTGAAGTCGACCCATCCATCATCGTCTTGCAACACATCCGGAGCGGGAACGGCCATGACCTTGAGCTTGCCGGTCGAGCCCGTCACCTCTTCGGCAGGGATCCCGGGGGGCGTCTTGCCCACGGCCTTGAGCACTCGGCGGGTCTCCGCACTGATCCAGAAGTCGGGATGTTCGGCGTTGCGCTGGTCGTGAAAAAGCACGGTATTTTCGTTCGCAAAGCACGCGACGATGTCGATGTGCCCGCGGGTTCCAAACTCGTCGTAGTCGCGGGTCAGGCCACGGGGCATCCAGATGATACGCGTGGCTCCGAGGGTGCGCTTGAGTTCTTCCTCGACCTGGTTGCGGCTCCAGCCGGGGTTGCGGCCGGCGTCCAGCTGCACGGTATCGGTCACCATAAGTGTGCCCGCGCCATTCACGTGGATGCCACCGCCCTCATTCACCAAGGGAGAGTCGAGCACCGTGATACCGGCGGCAGCGCTCACCCGGGAGGCAATCAGCGAGTCATGCTCCCAGTTCGCCCACTTCTGGCCGCCCCAACCATTGAAGACCCAGTTAACGCCAGCGAGCTTGCCGTCGGCACCGCGCACGAACGTGGGGCCAATGTCTCGCATCCAGGCATCATCGAGGTTGGCTTCGACAAGTTCAACGGCATCATCAAGCCACTCGCGGGCGACGGTCACGGCAGAAGGGTCAACCACGACACTCACCGGTTCAAAGCGCACGATCGCGTTGGCCACGGCGGCCCAGCACGCCCGGGCCTCATCTGCCTCCGCCTCGGTTTCTCCCAAGGTGTAACCAGAAGAGGGCCACGCCATCCACGTGCGTTCGTGTTCTGCCCACTCCGCCGGCATCAGCCAGGGGCGGTCGCCGCCGAGGGTCACGAGGTTCCTTCTGACATGATGCGTTCCAATGCGGTGTCCTTTTAGTTCATGGTGTCGAGGATCTGCACGAGAGCCTCCAACGTTGTCTTGGGGTTGACGATGGCGAAACGCGTGTTGGGCTCACCGTTATGCGAGCTCGGCACGACGAAAGCGATTCCATCGTCCAGGAGTTTCGCTGACCAGCGGCTGTAGTCCTCGAGGGTCCAGCCCTTTTTCGTGAAGACGACCACAGAGAGCTGGGGTTCGCGCACGAGTTCGAGGTCGGGGCGTTGACGGATTTCTTCGGCAATAACGTGAGCCAGACGGATGTTCATCTCGATGGCGGCGCGATACTCGGCGACGCCGTACGTCGCCAGGGAGAACCACAAGGGCAGACCGCGGGGGCGACGGGTCAGGTTGTAGGCGTAATCGCTGGGATTCCACTCGTTGGCGTCGGTGAGAGCATCCAGGTATTCGGCGTGCTGGGTATGCGCCCGACGTCCGAGTTCGGGTTCGCGGTAGATCAGGGCGCACGCGTCGAAGGGGGCAAAAAGCCACTTGTGCGGGTCGACAATAAAGGAGTCAGCCAGCCGCAATCCCGCGAACAGAGGCTTCGTGGTGGGGGCCAGCATGGCGGCAACCCCATACGCTCCGTCAACGTGGAACCAGACGTCGTGGGCCTTGGTCACGCGACCAACGCCCTCGAGATCATCGACGATGCCAAAGTTGGTGGTCCCGCCAGTGGCGACCACAGCAAAAATGCCATCCCACTCACCGTGCAGCGCGGACTCAAGCGAGGCGCCTGTCAGGCGGCCAGCGTCATCTACGGGAACTGCCACAATCTCCACGTCCATCACGCGCGCAGCGGCCTTCAGCGAGGAATGTGCCTCACTACTACAGGCGAAGCGCCAGCGAGCCGGGCGGGGGAGCCCTGCCGCTGTCAGCGCCTCCTGAGCGGTGTGCCGAGCGGCAACGAGCGCGGAAAGATTGCCGAGCGTCCCGCCTTGCACGAAAACGCCGCCGGCACCGGTCGGAAGGCCCGCTTCGGCCGCGAGCCACTCGAGAACTTCGTTTTCGGCATAAACCGCTCCGGCTCCCTCCATCCAGGACCCGCCATAGATTGTGGATGCCGAC
>CANEXL010000019.1 GCA_947443745.1 Microbacteriaceae bacterium
CGATCATTTCGTCCTACCGTGAGGGCCTCTCCGTTGTGGAGTACTTCATTGCTACCCACGGTGCGCGTAAGGGTCTGGCGGACACGGCTCTGCGAACAGCAGACTCGGGATACCTCACCCGTCGTCTCGTCGACGTCTCACAGGATGTCATCATCCGTGAAGACGACTGTGGTTCGACCAAGGGTCTTGACCTTCCCATCGCCATCCAAGATGCAACGGGTGCCTTTGTTCGCGACAGCAATGTTGAGAACTCGGTCTACGCTCGTAGCCTCGCGGAAGACGCCATTGACGCCAAGGGTGTTGTTGTTGCTAAGGCTGGTGCCGACGTCGGTGACGTTCTCATCGAGACGCTCATTGCTGCCGGAGTCTACGAAGCCAAGGTTCGCTCGGTTCTGACGTGTGAGTCTGCTGTTGGTGTGTGTGCTGCCTGCTACGGTCGCTCGCTCGCCACCGGCAAGCTCGTCGACATTGGTGAGGCCGTCGGTATTATCGCGGCCCAGTCGATCGGTGAGCCCGGAACTCAGCTCACCATGCGTACCTTCCACACGGGTGGTTCGGCATCGGCTGATGACATCACGCAGGGCCTTCCTCGCGTCCAGGAGCTCTTCGAGGCTCGTACCCCCAAGGGTGCGTCGCCTATCGCTGAGACCGCTGGTCGCATCACGATTGAAGACACGGACAAGAGCCGCAAGATCATCCTCACGCCCGATAACGGCGACGAGGCAGTGATTTACCCCGTGCTCAAGCGTTCGACGCTCCTTGTCTCTGACGGTGACCACGTTGAACTCGGACAGCAACTTCAGGTCGGAACTGTCGACCCGAAAGAGGTTCTTCGCGTGCAGGGCGTTCGCGCCGTGCAGCGTCACCTCGTCAGCGGTGTTCAGGGCGTTTACCGCTCGCAGGGTGTCCCCATCCACGACAAGCACATTGAGGTCATCGTTCGTCAGATGCTCCGCAAGGTAACGGTTGTGGAGCACGGTGACACCGATCTTCTGCCCGGCGAGCTCGTTGACCGTTCGCGGTACACCGAGATGAACCGTGCTGCTCTCACCGAGGGCAAGAAGACCGCATCGGCTCGTCAAGAGGTTCTTGGTATCACCAAGGCTTCGCTGGCTACCGAGTCGTGGCTGTCGGCCGCTTCCTTCCAGGAGACGACCCGTGTTCTCACGCAGGCCGCCATGGAGGGCAAGTCTGACCCTCTCGTCGGTCTGAAAGAGAACGTCATCATTGGAAAGCTCATTCCTGCTGGAACCGGATTGGCGCGTTACCGCAACATCTCGGTCGAGGCAACAGAAGAAGCTAAAGCTGAGCGTTACCCGAACCGCATCTTTGCGGCCGAGGGCGACTTCAGCGAGGCTGACCTGAGTTTCGTCGACTTCGAGTCCTTCTCGTCGGATGACTTCTCCGGTAACTACAACTAAACGGATGCAGGTGGCTTCGGCCGCAAACATCCTTCACACTCTTGAGAAATTGAGTTTGTGATTACGCGAGAGCCCCACCATCTGGTGGGGCTCTCGTCGTTGTAGAGTGACGCAACGGGCCGGTTAGGGCCCGTAAGTTGGCAGATCGAAAGGGTCTCTGATGAGTGATGTGACCAAGGAACACCCAGAATTCTTTAAGCCCGCATCCGAGCGGGATACCGTGGTAGATGACGGCAATGCTGCAGAAATCGACAACGCGCCGTCTTCTGGCCAGGAGCATGCAGGGTCGGAAGAAACGCACGGTGAAACCGTCGATGAGCTCCTCGGCGACGTCGTTGTGCCGGCAATTGTCCTGACACCGTCCCGGCTGGGCGGGTCACGTGATCGTAAAGCGGCCGGCCTCATCGCCCTTTTAGGGGGCGTCATCTTCGCGCTTCTGTACGCCGCTGCCGTCTTCGGGCTGCTGACACTCCGCCAGAGTCCTGAGAACGTGACGAGCAGCACCATCTCTTTTCTCGTGACTCCGATTTATTGGCTCACAACGGCTCTGTTCACGGCATTGTTTGCCATTCTGACCCTTGTGTTGAGTCGGGCGCCGTGGATTGCCTACGTGGTGGGAAGCTTCTTCGTCGCTTTTCTGACGTATGCCGCGGCAATCGGTGCGGGTCTAATCGCCATCCACGCGTGGGAACTCACCTACGCTGCCGCGCAAAATGCTGTCTGGGAGGGTATTGCCTTTAGTCCACTTATTCTGATCGCCGTCGTCCTGAGTCGTGAAATTTCGCTCTGGCTCGGGCTGTGGATTTCTGGACGTGCCAAACGGCTCCGCGCTGAAGGTCTCCGGGCTGAAGATCTCCGCTCCGAGGAAATTCCCGTCGTACCCGATTCTCAATGACGACGCCAGATCAACCCCCACAATCTGGAGCTCGCGGACCTCAGTTGCCCTCGACTGCTTCCATAGTGGGAACGGCAATGTTTGCGGTTGGAGGCTTCTGGGCGCTGGATGTCTTTGGCCTCGGCATGATGAGCCTGTTCGTGAACCGGGATGTCATCACGGACCCGCGGGCAGGAGTGGGCTTGGGGCTAGCGATGGTCGCTGCAGCAACTCTGGCCCTGGTCGGAGGCCTCATTCGGGTGGCGTTGCGACGAGCAGTCACCGTGCGCGTCACCACCATGGCAGCAATTGTCGTTCTCGTGTACGGCGCCTATCTTTTGGGCGGAATCATTGTGTGGGCACTTTTTGCCGGGGGGCTCGCGACCGATGGGCTCTTCTTCGCACTCAGTATGGCGATTGACTGGCCAGCCCTCGTCATTGCCATCAACGCGCTCATCGTCACGGTCGCCTATTTTGCAACTCTCAGCTACCGGATGAAACACGAAAACCCATTTGACCCACGCCTCCGCTCGGGCTAAGCTTTTGCCTTGGTGCGTTTTGTCGCGCGCTTCAGTTGTGCCCTCGGGTTCGGCGGGCATTCGACACTCGCGTCATGCAACACAATCGGGTCCTTTCCGCATGAAATCATTCGTGCGGTTTGCCCCCACGGCATACCTGTCACCATCAGCCAGACACTCGTTTGACTGGGCAGGTCCAATTGAACTCGTGCCTTTCGACTCGTCGATTCAAGCTCGAATGCTCGTCATCAAGACAGCTGTCACCGTGCAGTTTTTCCAAGGAGAAGTAGTGCCAACTATTAACCAGTTGGTTCGCAAAGGACGTTCGCCTAAGGTCACCAAGACCAAGGCTCCCGCCCTCAAGTCGAACCCCCAGCAGCGCGGCGTATGCACGCGCGTCTACACGACCACCCCCAAGAAGCCCAACTCGGCTCTTCGCAAGGTCGCTCGTGTCAAGCTCAGCAACGGCACCGAGGTAACCGCCTACATCCCAGGTGAAGGTCACAACCTCCAGGAGCACTCGATGGTGCTCGTTCGCGGCGGTCGTGTAAAGGACCTCCCCGGTGTGCGTTACAAGATCATTCGTGGTGCTCTCGACACCCAGGCAGTAAAGAACCGCAAGCAGGCTCGTAGCCGCTACGGTGCGAAAATGGAGAAGAAGTAATGCCTCGTAAAGGTCCCGCTCCTAAGCGTCCCGTTGTTGCCGATCCCGTATACGGCGCCCCCATTGTCACCCAGCTCGTCAACAAGATTCTTCTTGATGGCAAGAAGGGTCTTGCAGAGCGCATCGTTTACGGCGCACTCTCTGGCGTAACCACCAAGTCCGGCCTGGATGCCGTTGTCACCTTGAAGAAGGCTCTCGACAACATCCGCCCCACGCTTGAGGTTCGTTCACGTCGTGTTGGTGGATCGACTTACCAGGTCCCCGTTGAGGTCAAGCCTCACCGCGCCAACACCCTCGCTCTTCGTTGGTTGACCAGCTACGCAAAGGCTCGTCGTGAAAAGACGATGACCGAGCGTCTCATGAACGAGATTCTTGACGCCTCGAACGGTCTGGGCGCCGCTGTCAAGCGTCGCGAAGACACGCACAAGATGGCCGAGTCGAACAAGGCCTTCGCGCACTACCGCTGGTAGTCACGCACGCGTTCGCCTTTTCTTAATCACATTTAAACTCGGAGGAATCCTGTGGCACAAGACGTGCTCACTGACCTGAACAAGGTCCGCAATATCGGCATCATGGCTCACATCGATGCTGGCAAGACCACGACGACCGAGCGAATCCTGTTCTACACGGGTATCACTCACAAAATCGGTGAAGTCCACGATGGCGCAGCCACCATGGACTGGATGGAGCAGGAGCAGGAACGTGGCATCACGATTACCTCTGCTGCCACCACCTGTTTCTGGAACAACAACCAGATCAACATCATTGACACCCCTGGCCACGTGGACTTCACCGTTGAGGTGGAGCGTTCGCTCCGTGTCCTCGACGGTGCCGTTGCGGTCTTCGACGGCAAAGAGGGCGTAGAGCCCCAGTCGGAGACAGTGTGGCGTCAGGCCGACAAGTACGACGTTCCTCGTATTTGTTTCGTCAACAAGATGGACAAGCTCGGTGCTGACTTCTACTTCACGGTAGACACCATCATCAAGCGCCTCGGCGCTCGTCCCCTCGTTATTCAGCTTCCTATCGGCTTCGAGAACACCTTTGAGGGTGTTGTCGACCTCGTGGAGATGCATGCCCTCACGTGGCGTGGAGACTCCAAGGGTGACGTTGAGCTCGGAGCTAAGTACGAGATCGAGCCCATTCCTGCCGACCTGGTCGACAAGGCAAACGAGTACCGTGCAGCACTCATCGAGGTCGTCGCCGAAACTGACGACGCCCTTCTCGAGCGCTTCATGGTGGGTGACGTCGATTTCAGTGTTGCTGAGATCAAGGCCGCCATCCGCAAGCTCACCGTTAACAGCGAGATCTACCCCGTTCTCTGTGGTTCTGCTTTCAAGAACCGTGGCGTTCAGCCCATGCTCGATGCTGTTATCGACTACTTGCCTAGCCCGCTTGACGTTCCTGCTGTTGAGGGTCACGATGTGCGCGACGAAGAGAAGATCATTGAGCGTCGTCCGGTTTCGACCGACCCGTTCGCTGGCCTTGCCTTCAAAGTTGCCGTTCACCCCTTCTTCGGTCGTCTCACCTACGTGCGCGTGTACTCCGGAGCAGCCGATTCAGGCGCTCAGGTCATCAACGCAACCAAGGGTAAGAAAGAGCGCATCGGCAAGATCTTCCAGATGCACGCCAACAAGGAAAACCCTGTTGAGTCGATGACAGCTGGTCACATCTACGCCGTCATTGGCCTCAAGGACACCACGACGGGTGACACTCTGTGTGATCCCGCCAACCAGGTCGTTCTCGAGTCGATGACATTCCCTGAGCCCGTCATCTCGGTTGCTATTGAGCCGAAGACCAAGGCTGACCAGGAAAAGCTCGGAATCGCCATCCAGAAATTGGCCGAAGAAGACCCCACGTTCCGCGTGGAGCACGACCAGGAAACTGGTCAGACGGTCATCTCCGGAATGGGTGAGCTTCACCTCGACATCCTCGTAGACCGCATGCGTCGCGAG
Organism: Microbacteriaceae bacterium; assembly: GCA_947443745.1. GTDB lineage: Bacteria > Actinomycetota > Actinomycetes > Actinomycetales > Microbacteriaceae > Alpinimonas. Next base: position 5,430 of record CANEXL010000019.1, read on the forward strand.
TTCAACGTTGAGGCCAACGTGGGTAAGCCCCAGGTTGCCTACCGTGAGACGATTCGTCGCATCGTAGACAAGCATGACTACACGCACAAGAAGCAGACCGGTGGTTCAGGTCAGTTTGCCAAGGTCCAGATCTCGCTCGAGCCTCTTGAGGTAACGGCAGAGAAGACCTACGAATTCGAAAACAAGGTCAGCGGTGGTCGCGTTCCTCGCGAGTACATCGGCTCGGTCGACCAGGGCTTCCAGGCCTCCATGGCAGTGGGCGTTCTCGCCGGCTACCCCATGGTTGGTGTCAAGGGAATCCTGCTCGATGGTGCTGCGCACGACGTTGACTCTTCGGAAATGGCCTTCAAGATCGCCGGTTCCATGGCGTTCAAGGAAGCCGCACGAAAGGCAGACCCAGTTCTGCTTGAGCCTTTGATGGCTGTCGAAGTACGTACCCCTGAGGAATACATGGGCGACGTCATCGGTGACCTCAACTCCCGCCGTGGACAGATTCAGTCCATGGAGGACGCCACCGGCGTAAAGGTTGTTCGTGCCCACGTACCCCTGTCTGAGATGTTCGGTTATGTCGGTGATCTGCGGTCCAAGACCTCAGGTCGCGCGGTGTACTCGATGACTTTCGACAGCTACTCGGAAGTTCCCCGCGCGGTAGCTGATGAGATCATCCAGAAGAACAAGGGCGAATAACTCGTTCCTGTTATCCAGTAAAATATCTACGCAACTCGTTGCGGAAACCCTCCGAACTTTTCGGTGGGGGACTGCACAAGAGTCCTGAGGAGGACATTGTGGCTAAGGCCAAATTCGAGCGGAACAAGCCGCACGTAAACATCGGAACCATCGGGCACGTTGACCACGGAAAGACGACGCTTACCGCGGCTATTTCCAAGGTTCTCGCTGACAAGTACCCTTCGAAGACGAACATTCAGCGCGACTTCGCGTCGATTGACTCGGCTCCCGAAGAGCGTCAGCGTGGTATCACGATCAACATTTCGCACGTTGAGTACGAGACGCCTAAGCGTCACTACGCTCACGTTGATGCACCCGGCCACGCCGACTACATCAAGAACATGATCACTGGTGCTGCTCAGATGGACGGCGCAATCCTCGTGGTTGCCGCAACTGACGGCCCCATGGCTCAGACCCGCGAGCACGTTCTGCTCGCAAAGCAGGTTGGCGTGCCATACCTGCTCGTTGCACTGAACAAGTCCGACATGGTCGATGACGAAGAGATCCTTGAGCTCGTTGAGCTCGAGGTTCGCGAACTCCTCACCAGCCAGGGCTTCGACGGCGACAACGTTCCCGTCGTTCGCGTTTCGGGCCTCAAGGCTCTCGAAGGCGACGAGAAGTGGACGCAAAGCATCCTCGACCTGATGGACGCTGTTGACGAGTCTGTCCCCGACCCCATCCGCGACAAGGACAAGCCGTTCTTGATGCCGATTGAGGACGTCTTCACGATCACTGGTCGTGGAACCGTTGTCACCGGTCGCGCCGAGCGTGGAACCCTTGCTATCAACTCCGAAGTTGAGATCGTTGGCATTCGCCCAACCGTCAAGACCACGGTTACCGGTATCGAGATGTTCCACAAGCAGCTCGACGAGGCATGGGCCGGCGAGAACTGTGGTCTTCTTCTTCGTGGCACCAAGCGCGAAGATGTTGAGCGCGGTCAGGTTATCGTCAAGCCCGGCTCTGTTACCCCTCACACGGACTTCGAAGGTACCGCCTACATCCTGTCAAAGGATGAGGGTGGCCGTCACAACCCGTTCTTCGGTAACTACCGTCCCCAGTTCTACTTCCGTACGACCGACGTCACCGGCGTCATCACTTTGCCTGAGGGCAAAGAGATGGTCATGCCCGGCGACACCACTGACATGACCGTTGCGCTGATTCAGCCCATCGCCATGGAAGAGGGCCTCGGCTTCGCCATCCGTGAGGGTGGACGTACCGTAGGTGCTGGAACCGTCGTAAAGATCCTCAAGTAATCTTGCCGCGCGTTGGGCTAACGCCCACCGCGCAGGCGCTCCCTCCGGGGAACAAGGTTGCTTATCGGAAAGGCCTAACTCGTAAGAGTTGGGTCTTTTCGTCTTAACCCAGGGCTTGCGGGCGCTCCCTTCGGGGAAAAGGTTATTTATCGAAAAGGCCCATCCCGAAAGGGGTGGGTCTTTTCGAGTTAAGGCGGGTCTTGCGGCGCAGGCAGGCCTTCTAGCGGGCGGGCATCGCGGTGCGGAGCCACCGTTGGATTTCGATAGATTAGAGGCGTGCACAAGCAGTGGCGATTTCTCGCGTGGATGGTCCCCAGCGCGATTGTTGGCCTCGTGGCTCTCGTACTCGTCGCCGGATGGTTGCGCACACTGCCAGAGGTCGTGACCTTCGTCGAGATGTACCCGGGAACGACGCCTCTTCCAGCCGGTGCTCCCGTCGGTATCCCCGCGTGGCTGGGCTGGCAACACTTCCTGAACTTCTTCTTTCTCGTGCTCATCGCTCGCACGGCATGGTCGATTCGATCCAATAAGCGTCCCGACGCATTCTGGACCCGCTCCAACACGGGACTCATCCGCACGAAGGCTGCCCCCCGTCGGATGGGCATCAATGTCTGGTTGCATCTTGTCGCTGACGCCGCGTGGGTGCTCAACGGAATCGTCCTGATGACGCTTCTTTTTGCTACCGGGCAATGGATGCGCATCGTGCCCACGAGCTGGGACATTTTTCCGAACGCCGCCTCGGCACTTCTTCAGTACGCGTCATTCGACTGGCCGACCAGTAATGGCTGGGTGAACTACAACAGCATCCAAGTCATTGCCTACTTCGTTACCGTTTTTTTGGCGGCACCGATTGCCGTGGCGACCGGGCTACGCCTCTCGACAGCCTGGCCGTTGAAGGCCGCGCGACTCAACAAGATATTTCCTGAGGCACCCATTCGCTGGGTGCACAATGCCGTTCTGTTCTACTTCGTTATCTTCACGATTGTGCACGTCACACTGGTCATGGCCACGGGGGCCTTGCGCAACCTTAACCACATGTTTGCAGGCAATGACGGCACGAGCTGGGCGGGTGTCGCCGTGTTTGCTGCGTCCCTCGTTGTGACCGTTATTGTCTGGCTCGCGTTGCGGCCGAAGGTCATCCGCTGGCTTGCCTCGGGGAGCGGGAACGTGCGCCGCTAAGCGGAATTCCACCCTGTCGAATTGATGGTACCCCTATACCGGCGTAGGGTGAAGCTAAACCCACTATCAAGAACGGTCGCCTAAGCCCGTGTCGCTCATTTCAAACCTTCGTACATTCCTGCCGCGAGCCCAAGACTATGCACAGTCCCGGCGCAATTGGAGAGCAGACCTTCTTGCCGGTGTGACTGTCGGCATCGTTGCCTTGCCCCTGGCGCTTGCCTTCGGAGTGAGCTCCGGTGTGGGCGCGGAAGCCGGCCTCATCACGGCGGTCGTTGCCGGTTTCATTGCCGCCGTCTTTGGCGGATCAAACGTGCAGGTCTCCGGTCCGACCGGCGCCATGGTCGTTGTTCTAGCTCCGGTCGTCGCTGTCTACGGCCCATCGGCGGTCGTCGTCGTTGGTCTGATTGCCGGCTTTATCGTCGTGGCAATGGGGTTGCTGAAACTTGGCCGCGCCGTCAGCTTCATCCCGTGGCCGGTCATTGAAGGCTTCACGCTTGGCATTGCCGTTATTATTTTCTTGCAACAGGTTCCGGCTGCGGTGGGGTCCCCGGACATCAAGAATTCCACCAGCGCGCTCGTCAATGGTTATCTCAGCGTTGTCGCGGCAAACCCCGCTGCGGTTGCGTGGAGTATCGGCGCCGTCGTTGCGGTCGCCGCCATCATGGTCATTCTCCCTAAGTTCGTGAAGCTGATTCCCGGTTCCATCATCGCCATCGTCCTCGTTACCGTTCTTGCCGAGATTCTTGCAGCGCCCATGGCGCGCATCGGCGCCTTGCCCTCTTCGCTCAAGGCTCCGTCGTGGCCAGACTTTGGCTCCATTGAACTCAGCGCGATGATTGCGCCCGCATTCGCGATCGCAGCCCTGGCCGCCATCGAGTCACTCCTCTCGGCTCGCGTCGCGTCGACGATGGGAGACACAGGCACGTTCGATCCCGACCGCGAACTCTTCGGTCAAGGATTGGCCTCTATCGGATCCTCGCTTTTTGGTGGCATGCCGGCAACGGGAGCCATCGCACGCACCGCCGTCAATATTCGGTCGGGGGGAAGGACGAGAGTTGCGGCCATCGTGCACGCTGCCGTTCTTCTCGGTGTCGTCTATCTCGCGACCGGCCCCGTCTCACGCATTCCCCTCGCCGCCCTGTCCGGTGTGCTCATGGTGACGGCCGCCCGCATGATTCCATGGCGCGCGATGTTCTCCATCATGAAATCAACCAAGTCGGATGCGCTGATCTTCGTCGTTACCGCAATTATCACCGTGGGCTTCGACCTCATTGAGGCCGTCATCATCGGGATCGTCGCCACCGCATTCTTCGCGCTTCGTGCCCTCGTAAAGTCCAGTGGGGTTCATCGTGAGTCCATCCCGGGCGAGGCTGAGCCGGGCGATGAACGCATCGCGCTCTTTCGCATGCAAGGAGCACTCTTCTTCGGGGCCTCTGATCGGATTCTCGACTCGGTCACGCACGTCAGCGGCGTATCCGTTGTCATTATCCGGATGTCGGAACTTCAGTTCCTGGATGCCACCGGCGCGCGGGTCCTCGTTGACATCGTCGATCAGCTTGAGAAGCAGGGAATCACGACCCTCATCAAGGGCGTTCAGCCGGGTCACATTGACCTTGTGCGTCGCGTAGGAGTGCTCGGAAAGCTGCGTCACGAGAATCACCTCTTCGACAATCTCGACGATGCCGTGGCCCACGCACGAAGCCACATCATCCGCGAGGTTAAGGCCTGAGAATAAGCCGAAGTAGCGACTCAGGACCTCCTCAACTTGCGACAACGGATGGACATCCATCACGGGCTGGAAATTAAGACACGCCCGGGTTGCATGAACACGTAAACCTGTGGCAATATATACAAGTTCGACATTTCGCGCCATTATGCGCGCGGATCACTGCCAGGTAGTGCATAGCGACGGAGCATTCCGATCACGCTAGGCCACAGGTACGAGAACAACCCGTCACTCTTTGATGAGTCTCAGTTCGCTGAGAGTCTGCGTGTTTACACCGGGAGAGTGCTGGAACCCACGTAGGTCGCGTCTGTCGAGGCCACACCATTCGTTATGAGTGGTGCGTTTTCGTCAGGCCCAATCAACGGGGTTTTGACAGATAAATAGTGGTGCAACACACGTAGTACCCAGTTTTTTCCATGCACTATGCGTCCAATGCGGTCCCGAGGCCGTACGACGCTCGAAACGAAAGAGAGAGTCACATGGCGGGACAAAAAATCCGCATTCGACTTAAGTCATATGACCACGAGGTCATTGACTCCTCGGCGCGCAAGATCGTCGACACAGTAACCCGTGCGGGTGCCACTGTTGTCGGCCCAGTGCCGCTTCCTACGGAGAAGAACGTAATCTGTGTGATTCGTTCTCCCCACAAGTACAAGGACAGCCGGGAGCACTTTGAAATGCGCACCCACAAGCGTTTGATCGACATTATCGATCCCACGCCGAAGGCCGTCGACTCGCTTATGCGCCTCGACCTGCCAGCTGACGTCAACATCGAGATCAAGCTCTAAGGGAATCATGGCTACTGAGACTAGGACCGTTAAGGGTCTGCTCGGCAAGAAGCTGGGAATGACCCAGGTGTGGGATGAGAACAACAAGCTTGTTCCCGTCACCGTCATCGAGATCACTCCCAACGTTGTCACGCAGCTGCGTACGCCCGAGAAGGATGGCTACAGCGCCATTCAGATCGCCGGCGGCGCCATCGACCCACGCAAGGTAAACAAGCCTGCTACAGGCCACTTTGACAAGGCAGGCGTCACGCCTCGCCGTCATGTGACCGAAGTTCGCACCTCTGATGCAGCTTCTTACGAACTGGGCCAGGAGCTCACCGTAGAAAGCGCCTTTGAAGCCGGCCAAAAGGTCGACGTCATGGGCACCAGCAAGGGTAAGGGTTTCGCCGGTGTTATGAAGCGTCACAACTTCAAGGGTGTGTCCGCTTCGCACGGTTCGCACCGTAACCACCGCAAGCCCGGTTCGATCGGTGCCTCCTCGACCCCCAGCCGTGTCTTCAAGGGCATGCGCATGGCCGGTCGTATGGGTGGCGAGCGCGTAACCGTGCTGAACCTCCGCGTACACGCCGTCGACGCAGAGAAGGGCCTCTTGCTCGTCAAGGGCGCCGTTCCCGGTGCACGTGGCCGCCTCGTATTCGTCCGCAACGCAGTGAAGGGGGCGTAGTCCATGGCTAACGCAACCACAGTCGACGTCCTCGACCTCGCAGGCAAGAAGGCCGGTTCGGTCGAACTTCCCGCTGAGCTCTTTGATGTTGCTGCCAACATCCCATTGATCCACCAGGTCGTCGTCGCTCAGCTTGCTGCTGCCCGTCAGGGTACGCACAAGGTCAAGCGTCGCGGTGAAGTTTCTGGTGCCGGTCGTAAGCCGTTCAAGCAAAAAGGAACCGGTCGAGCCCGTCAGGGTTCAATCCGTGCTCCACAGATGCGCGGTGGTGGAATCGTCCACGGTCCCATCCCTCGTAGCTACGCGCAGCGCACCCCCAAGAAGATGATTGCCGCAGCCCTGCTCGGTGCACTTTCTGACCGGGCCCGTGGTTCGCGCGTTCACGTTGTGACTGCCTTCGGCGCCGATGCCCCATCGACAACCGTTGCTGCCGCATTCTTGAACAAGATTGCCTCGACCAAGCACGTGCTGATCGTGATCCAGCGTGGTGACGACCTCTCTCTCAAGAGCGTTCGCAACCTTCCCGCCGTTCACGTTCTGCACTCCGACCAGCTGAACGCATATGACGTCCTCGTTAGCGATGACATCGTCTTCACCAAGGAAGCTTTTGACGCCTTCGTGAGCAGCAAGAAGAAGGAAGAGGTCAGCGCATGATCGCAACCAACAACAAAGATCCTCGCGATGTCATCATCTCGCCTGTTGTCTCTGAGAAGAGCTACGGACTGATCGATCAGGGTAAGTACACGTTCGTCGTGGACCCCCGTTCGAACAAGACTGAGATCAAGCTCGCAATTGAGAAGATCTTCAAGGTTGAGGTCGCCTCAATCAACACCCTGAACCGCAAGGGTAAGACACTCCGCACCAAGTTTGGCCAGGGAAAGCGCAAGGACACCAAGCGCGCCATCGTCACACTGAAGTCCGGTTCCATCGACATCTTTACAGCCGTCGGCTAACGCGGCACGGATAACGAGGACACATAATGGCTATTCGTAAGTACAAGCCCACTACACCGGGCCGTCGCGGCTCGAGCGTTGCGGACTTCGCTGAAATCACCCGTTCGACGCCGGAGAAGTCACTTCTTCGTCCGTTGTCGAAGACCGGTGGTCGTAACAACCAAGGTCGTATCACGACGCGTCACATCGGTGGTGGCCACAAGCGCCAGTACCGCGTGATCGACTTCCGTCGCCACGACAAGGATGGCGTGCTCGCCAAGGTCGCTCACATCGAGTACGACCCCAACCGCACTGCACGTATCGCTCTGCTTCATTTCTATGACGGCAGCAAGCGCTACATCATCGCTCCCAACAAGCTCAACCAGGGCGACATCATTGAGTCGGGCGCCAGTGCCGACATCAAGCCCGGTAACAACTTGCCGTTGCGTAACATCCCGACCGGTACCGTCATTCACGCCATTGAGCTCAAGCCCGGTGGCGGCGCAAAGATGGCCCGCTCGGCTGGTACTTCGGTACGTCTCGTTGCAAAAGATGGCCCCTACGCGCAGCTTCGTCTGCCGTCTGGTGAAATCCGTAACGTTGACGCTCGTTGCCGCGCCACCATTGGTGAGGTCGGTAACGCCGAGCAGTCGAACATCAACTGGGGTAAGGCCGGCCGTATGCGCTGGAAGGGCGTTCGCCCGACCGTTCGTGGTGTTGCCATGAACCCTGTTGATCACCCACACGGTGGTGGTGAGGGTAAGACGTCCGGTGGTCGTCACCCCGTCAGCCCTTGGGGTAAGAAGGAAGGCCGCACGCGCCGACCTAACAAGGAGAGCAACAAGCTCATCGTTCGTCGTCGTACCGTCGGCAAGAAGCGTTAGTAGGAGTTCAAGAAGATGCCACGCAGTCTTAAGAAAGGCCCCTTCGTTGACGAGCACCTGCTCCGCAAGGTGGTTGTACAGAACGAAGCCAGCACCAAGAACGTGATCAAGACCTGGTCACGTCGATCGATGATCATCCCCGCGATGCTCGGTCACACGATTGCGGTGCACGATGGCCGCAAGCACATCCCGGTGTTCGTCACCGAGACCATGGTCGGTCACAAACTCGGTGAGTTTGCTCCGACACGCACCTTCCGCGGACACGTGAAGGACGACAAGAAGGGCCGTCGCCGCTAGTCGGCGACGATAGGAGAGGTAGAGAAATGGTGGAGTCCGTCGCAAGCTTGCGTCACATCCGCATTACCCCGCAGAAGGCTCGTCGTGTTATCAACATGATCCGCGGCAAGCAGGCCAACGAAGCATTGGCCATTCTGAAGTTCGCCCCCCAGGGTGCGAGCGAAGCTATTTTCAAGCTCGTTGCGTCGGCTGTTGCCAACGCACGTGTCAAGGCTGATGCGTCTAACGCATTCCTCGACGAGCAGGATTTGTTCATCTCAAAGATTTGGGCGAATGATGGCGCAACCCTGAAGCGGTTCCGTCCGCGTGCTCAGGGCCGTGCATTCAAGATCCTCAAGCGCACCAGCCACATCACCGTCGTACTGAGCACCCCTGATGAAATTCAGGCTGCCGGCACGAAGGTTGCGAAGAAGGGGGCCAAGTAATGGGCCAGAAAGTCAATCCCTACGGCTTCCGTCTGGGTATCACCACTGATCACGTGTCGCGTTGGTTCTCCGACAGCACGAAAAAGGGTCAGCGTTACTCCGACTTCGTAACCGAGGACATCAAGATCCGTCGCATGCTCAGCGAGAGCCTCGATCGTGCAGGCGTTGCCCGCATTGAGATCGAGCGCACCCGCGACCGCGTTCGCGTCGACATTCACACCGCCCGTCCGGGTATCGTGATTGGCCGCCGTGGCGCCGAGGCCGAGCGTATTCGCACCGACCTCGAAAAGCTCTCGGGCAAGCAGATTCAGCTCAACATCCTCGAGGTCAAGAACCCCGAGGCTGAAGCTCAGCTTGTTGCTCAGGGAATTGCAGAGCAGCTCTCCGCACGTGTGGCTTTCCGCCGCGCAATGCGTAAGGGACTGCAGGGCGCTCAGCGCGCAGGAGCCAAGGGTATCCGTATCCAGGTTTCCGGCCGTTTGGGTGGCGCCGAGATGAGCCGTTCGGAGTTCTACCGTGAAGGTCGCGTGCCATTGCACACGCTTCGCGCGAACATCGACTACGGCTTCTATGAGGCAAAAACCACCTTCGGCCGTATCGGCGTGAAGGTCTGGATTTACAAGGGTGACATCACCAACAAGGAACTCGCTCGCGAGCAGGCCAACTCAAAGTCGGTCCGCCCCGAGCGTAGCGATCGCCCCCGTCGTGCCCCCAAGGCTGACGTGGCACCGGTTGCAGCAGGAGTTGAGGCATAACCATGTTGATTCCACGTAGAGTCAAGCACCGCAAGCAGCACCACCCCGGCCGTAGTGGCCAGGCAACTGGTGGCACCAAGGTATCGTTCGGCGAGTTCGGCATTCAGGCCCTGACTCCCGCTTATGTGACAAACCGTCAGATCGAGTCCGCTCGTATCGCGATGACGCGTCACATCAAGCGTGGTGGCAAGGTGTGGATCAACATCTACCCCGACCGTCCCTTGACCAAGAAGCCTGCCGAAACCCGCATGGGTTCCGGTAAGGGTTCGCCAGAGTGGTGGGTTGCCAACGTCAAGCCGGGTCGCGTTCTTTTCGAACTCGCCGGTGTGAGCGAAGAAGTTGCCCGTGAGGCAATGACTCGCGCCATCCACAAGCTGCCCCTCAAGGCACGCATCATCAAGCGCGAAGAGGGAGACGCATAATGGCTATCGGATCCAAGGAGCTTCGTCCCATCGAGCTCGACACATTTGACAACGAGCGCCTCGTAGAAGAGCTTCGTAAGGCTAAGGAAGAGCTGTTCAACCTGCGCTTCCAGTCTGCTACGGGCCAGCTCGAGAGCCACGGCCGCTTGCGTGCCGTGAAGCGCGACATCGCTCGCATCTACACGGTTATCCGTGAGCGCGAGCTGGGCATCCGCCCCATGCCGGTTGCTGCACCCGTTGCGCCTAAGGCTGAGAAGAAGACCAAGGCTGTCAAGGCCGAGACCGCGGAGGAGACCGAATAATGGCTACCGCAAAAGAGCAGCACGCAGCTGAGAGCGAGTCTCTCGGTCGTGGCTACCGCAAAGTTCGTCGTGGCTACGTCACCAGCGACAAGATGGATAAGACCATCGTCGTTGAGGTCGAAGACCGCGTAAAGCACCCGTTGTACGGCAAAGTTATCCGTCGTACCTCAAAGGTTAAGGCTCACGATGAGCTGAACGCCGCAGGAATTGGCGACCTCGTCCTCATCAACGAGACCCGTCCGTTGAGCGCTACCAAGCGCTGGCGCCTGGTCGAAATCGTCGAGAAGGCAAAGTAAGCCTCGGCTTACTGTGTAAAGGGAGTAAGAAGTGATTCAGCAAGAATCCAGAGTTAAGGTAGCCGACAACACCGGCGCCAAGCAGCTGCTTACGATTCGTGTCCTCGGTGGTTCCGGTCGTCGTTACGCCGGCCTCGGAGACGTCATCGTCGCCACTGTCAAGGATGCAATCCCCGGTGGAAACGTAAAGAAGGGTGACATCGTCAAAGCTGTCATCGTTCGCACGGTCAAGTCGACCCGTCGCCCCGACGGTTCGTACATCAAGTTCGACGAGAACGCAGCTGTCATCCTCAAAGCGGATGGCGAGCCACGCGGTACTCGTATCTTCGGTCCTGTCGGTCGCGAGCTTCGCGACAAGAAGTTCATGAAGATCGTTTCATTGGCTCCGGAGGTTATTTAGTCATGGCAAACATCAAAAAGGGAGACCTGGTTCAGGTTCTCACTGGTCGTAGCCAGGCTCGCGGCGGAGACCGTGGCAAGCAGGGTCGCGTCATTGAGGTTCTCGTGGAGCGCAACCGCGTTCTCGTCGAGGGCATCAACTACGTCAAGAAGCACGTTCGTGCGGGCCAGACCCAGCGCGGCACCACCACCGGTGGCATCGAGACCATGGAGGCACCGATTCACGTCTCCAACGTGGCCCTCGTTGACCCCGAGACGAAGAAGCCCACTCGCGTTGGCTTCCGTTCCGAGCAGGTAACGAAAGACGGCGTCACCAAGACGATCCGTGTTCGTTACGCCAAGAAGTCAGGTAAGGACCTGTAATGACAAACACTGTTGCTGAAGCTGGCACAGCTGGCGTAAAGGCTGTCGCACCGCGACTCAAGCTCCGTTACCGCGAAGAGATCCAAGCAGCACTTGCTGCCGAGCTCGGCTTCTCGAACGTTCACCAGATTCCGACACTCACCAAGATTGTCGTGAACATGGGTGTCGGCGAGGCTGCGCGCGATGGAAAGCTCATTGATTTCGCCGTTGCAGACCTCACGTTGATCACGGGCCAGAAGCCCCAGGTCACGAAGGCCCGCAAGTCGATTGCGCAGTTCAAGCTTCGCGAGGGTCAGCCGATTGGCGCCCACGTGACACTTCGTGGCGACCGCATGTGGGAGTTCCTCGATCGGCTTCTGTCGCTCGCACTCCCTCGTATCCGTGACTTCCGTGGCCTTTCGCCTCGTCAGTTCGATGGAAACGGTAACTACACCTTTGGTCTCAACGAGCAGTCAATGTTCCACGAGATCAACCAGGACAAGATCGATCGCCCCCGCGGCATGGACATCACTGTTGTGACGACTGCCAAGAGTGACGATGCTGGTCGCGCCCTACTCAAGCACCTGGGATTCCCATTCCAGACGGCGGATTCCGCCAAATAACCCACCACAGGTCGGCGTTCGTGTAACGGATAGCCGAAACCTGGTGAACGAAAGAAGAACCACATGACAATGACAGATCCGGTCGCAGACATGCTGACCAGACTGCGCAATGCGAACTCAGCGCACCACGACACCGTGTCCATGCCGCAGAGCAAGCTCAAGACAGGCATCGCCGAAATCCTCAAGCGCGAGGGTTTCATTGCAAGCTACGAGGAGACTGACGCTCGCGTTGGTAAGACCCTCACGCTGAGCCTCAAGTTTGGCCCGAACCGCGAGAGGTCGATTGTCGGCATCAAGCGTGTTTCGAAGCCCGGTTTGCGCGTTTACGCAAAGTCGACCGAAATCCCCACCGTCCTTGGCGGTTTGGGTGTTGCCATCCTGTCCACCTCCTCCGGTCTTTTGACAGACCGTCAGGCTGAGAAGAAGGGTGTAGGTGGGGAAGTCCTCGCCTACGTGTGGTAATCAACAATGTCACGTATTGGCCGTCTTCCTATTGACATCCCCGGGGGTGTAACCGTGTCCATTGATGGACAGGTTGTCACCACCAAGGGACCCAAGGGTGAGCTCATCCTCACCGTTAAAGCTCCCATCGTTGCCCAGATCGAAGAGAACCAGGTTGTCGTGACTCGTCCCGACGACGAGCGTCTCTCTCGCTCACTTCACGGCCTGACTCGCACACTTATTGCGAACCAGATCGTTGGCGTCACGCAGGGTTACTCCAAGGGCCTCGAAGTTGTGGGCACGGGTTACCGTGTTGCAGCTAAGGGCGAATCTCTTGAGTTCGCTTTGGGTTTCTCACACTCCATCACCGTTGATCCCCCCAAGGGAATCAGCTTTGTTGTTGAGGGTAATAACAAGGTCGTCGTCAACGGCATCGACAAGCAAGCCGTCGGTGAAGTTGCCGCCAACATTCGTAAGTTGCGCAAGCCTGAGCCCTACAAGGGCAAGGGTGTTCGCTACGCCGGCGAGATCGTTCGCCGCAAGGCCGGAAAGAGTGGTAAGTAGCCATGGCGCTCGGAATTAAAGGTAAGAGCAAGTCCGCTGCCCGCGACCGCAGGCACGCACGTCTTCGCAAGAAGATTGAAGGAACGTTGGCTCGTCCCCGTCTCGTCGTCACCCGTTCGGCACGTCACGTGTTCGTTCAGCTTGTCGATGACGCACAGGGCCACACGCTCGTTTCTGCATCCACCCTCGAGACAGAGCTTCGCGGCTTTGCTGGTGACAAGACCGCCAAGGCCCGCAAGGTCGGCGAACTCGTTGCTGAGCGCGCGAAGAAGGCTGGCATCGAAGCTGTCGTTTTCGACCGCGGTGGTAACAAGTACGCCGGTCGCGTTGCCGCGATCGCCGATGGAGCTCGAGAAGGTGGATTGACACTGTGAGCGAGAATATTAAGGAGCAAGAGGTGACTGCTGACGCAGCTGCTGTAGAGACCGCTGTTGTCTCTGCTGACACCGCAAGCGAACCTCGTGAGGCACGCCGCGGAGGACGCGAGCGTAACCCTAACAAGGACCGCAACCGCGACCGCGATGCTGAGAAGAGCCAGTTCCTCGAGCGCGTTGTCACCATCAACCGCGTATCCAAGGTCGTCAAGGGTGGTCGTCGCTTTAGCTTCACCGCACTCGTCGTCGTGGGTGACGGAAATGGTCTCGTCGGCGTCGGTTACGGCAAGGCACGTGAGGTTCCCCTCGCCATCTCAAAGGGTGTCGAAGAGGCAAAGAAGAACTTCTTCCGCGTTCCTCGCGTTGGTAGCACCATTCCCCACCCCGTCCAGGGTGAGGCAGCTGCCGGTGTCGTCCTTCTTCGTCCGGCTGCAGCTGGTACCGGTGTTATCGCCGGTGGCCCGGTTCGCGCCGTCCTCGAGTGTGCAGGAATCCACGACGTGCTCAGCAAGTCGCTTGGTTCCTCCAACACCATCAACATCGTTCACGCAACCGTTGCTGCGCTCAAGCAGCTCGAAGAACCTCGTGCGGTTGCCGCGCGTCGTGGCCTCGAGCTCGAGCAGGTCGCACCGGCTCGTTTGCTACGCGCCGAAGCAGAAGCTGAAGCTGCAAAGGCAGGTGCCTAATGGCTGCACGTTTGAAAGTTACCCAGATCAAATCGATCATCAGCGAGAAGCAGAACCAGCGCGACACGCTTCGTAGCTTGGGGCTGAAAAGAATTGGCGACATCGTCGTCAAGGAAGACAGCCTCGTCAACCGCGGATACGTCCGTACGGTAGCGCACCTTGTGAAGGTCGAGGAGATTGACTAATGGCTGAGAACAATGAGGATGCTGTAAAGGCACCCGCAAAGAAGGCTCCCGCCGCTAAGGCACCCGCTGCAAAGGCTCCGGCTGTTGCTAAGGCTCCTGCTGCCGCTAAAGCTCCTGCTGCTGCAAAGGCTCCTGCTGCTGCAAAGGCACCTGCTGCCGAAAAGGCTCCCGCAGTTGTGAAGGCTCCTGTTGCTAAGGCTGCCCCCAAGGTTGAATCCGACGGAGCACCTAAGGAACACCAGCTCAAGGTTCACCACCTTCGCCCCGCACCGGGTGCCAAGAAGGACCGCACTCGTGTGGGCCGCGGTGAAGGTTCGAAGGGTAAGACGGCTGGCCGTGGTACCAAGGGAACCAAGGCTCGTTACCAGGTTCGTATTGGCTTCGAGGGTGGGCAGATGCCTCTGCACATGCGTACCCCCAAGCTTCGCGGATTCAAGAACCCGTTCCGAGTTGAGTACCAGGTTGTTAACCTCGAAAAGCTCTCGGAGCTATACCCCAACGGTGGAGATGTCACAATCGTTGACCTCGTTGCCAAGGGCGCCGTTCGCAAGAACGAAAAAGTCAAGGTTCTCGGAGATGGCAACATTGCCGTTAAGCTAAACATTGCGGTTGATAAGGTCTCGAGCTCAGCAGAGCAGAAGATCGTTGCCGCAGGCGGCTCAATTAAGTAGCCGACTGGCTGGTTCCGCATCTACGTAGCGTTGCTGGTCCCCTTTCGAGGGGGCCAGCATCTGTTACACCCGGGTTAACAGGAGAGTTTCGTGATTAGTGCCATCGTGCGCATCTTCCGCACCCCCGACTTGCGACGCAAGATCGGCTTCACCCTTGGCATCATTGCCCTGTTCCGCTTGGGATCGTTCATCCCTAGCCCGTTTGTCGACTTCGGCAACGTACAGGCGTGTCTGGCGGCAAACCAGAACACTTCGGGACTCTACGAGCTCGTCAACCTCTTCTCAGGTGGTGCCCTCCTTCAACTTTCTGTCTTTGCCTTGGGCATCATGCCCTACATCACCGCTTCGATCATCGTGCAGTTGCTGCGCGTGGTCATCCCCCACTTTGAGGCTCTCCACAAGGAGGGCCAGGCGGGTCAGTCAAAGCTGACTCAGTACACCCGCTACCTCACCATCGCTCTTGGCGTTCTGCAGTCCACAACCCTGATCACGGTTGCTCGTAGTGGCGCACTTTTTGGAACGAATAACACGCCTGCGTGTACTCAGTTGCTCACCAACGACGCGTGGTACGCCATCCTGTTGATGGTTGTCACTATGACTGCCGGTACCGGTCTCATCATGTGGATGGCCGAGCTCATCACGGAGCGTGGCATCGGTAACGGAATGTCGCTCCTGATCTTCACGTCCATTGCCGCAGGCTTCCCCCGTTCGCTGGGTGCGCTGTACACGGCTCAGGGAATCAACATCCTGATACTGGTGCTCGTTTTGGGGCTGCTTGTCGTGGGCCTTGTCGTTTTCGTGGAGCAATCCCAACGTCGCATACCGGTTCAGTACGCGAAGCGCGTTGTCGGTAGGCGTACCTACGGTGGAAATAACACGTACATCCCCATCAAGGTCAACATGGCCGGCGTTGTGCCCGTTATCTTTGCCTCGTCGCTTCTGTACCTGCCCGCGTTGATTGCGCAGTTCAATCAGCCTGCCGCAGGCCAAGCACCCGCTGGCTGGGTTGTCTGGGTGACGAACTATCTCACCAAGGGTGACCACCCGCTGTACATGCTTCTCTTCTTCGCCCTGATCGTCGGCTTCACGTACTTCTATGTCGCCATTACGTTCAACCCTGAAGAAGTCGCCGACAACATGAAGAAGTACGGCGGATTTATCCCTGGAATTCGTGCAGGTCGTCCGACGGCGGAATACCTCGATTACGTCCTCACGCGCATCACTCTTCCGGGATCTATCTATCTTGGATTCGTTGCCCTTCTGCCGCTCATTGCGCTTGCTTTCGTCGGTGCCAACTCGTCATTCCCGTTTGGCGGAACCTCCATTTTGATTATTGTGGGCGTCGGGCTGGAGACTGTGAAGCAGATTGATTCACAGCTGCAGCAGCGGCACTATGAGGGGCTCTTACGTTGACATTAGGAACACGTCTGCTTCTGATCGGCCCCCCTGGTGCGGGCAAAGGAACGCAGGCGGTGATTCTTGCATCAACGTACAAGATTCCTGCAATATCGACCGGTGATATTTTTCGCTCAAACGTGAAGAATGAAACGGAACTGGGTCTCCAAGTGAAAGCCATCATGGCTGCAGGAGAATATGTTCCTGATTCGCTGACCAACGCCGTCGTCGAAAGCCGCCTTTCGGAGAGCGACGCCAAAGCCGGCTTTCTTCTTGACGGATATCCGCGCACGACGGATCAGGTTCACGAGCTAGACCGCATGTTGACGGCACAGGGAACGGCGCTGAGCGTCGTTGTTCTGATTACCGCCGATACCGATGAAGTTGTCTCCAGGCTCCTCAACCGCGCTGTGCTTGAGGGGCGAGCCGACGACACGGAAACCGTGATCCGTCACCGCCTTGCCCTCTATGAAGAGCAGACGGCCCCCTTGATTGCTCTCTACGCGGCACGCAATCTCGTTGTCACGATTGACGGCCTCGGCGCTGTTGACGACGTGACATCGCGCATCGTTTCTGCCCTCGCGACAAAGGGAATTTCGGCTCCCGCCGTCTAATCTTCTTCATGGCCTTTCGCTCGAGCATCTACAAAAACCCGGCACAGCTGCGGCTGATGGTCAAGCCGGGCCTCATGACGGCGGCTTCGCTCGCTGCCGCACGTCGCGTAGCAGTAGCCGGCGCGACTACAGCTGAGGTTGATGCCGCGGCCGAAGCTGCCATCCTTGCTCTCGGCGGAAAACCCAACTTCAAACTCGTCCACGGGTACCACCACACGGTCTGCACCTCCATCAATGACGAAATCGTGCACGGCATTCCCGGGGAGCGCATTCTTCAAGCCGGCGACATTCTGTCCATTGATTCGGGTGCGATCTTCGAAGGCTGGAACGGGGACTCAGCGATTACTGTCGTGGTTCCGGATGCGAGCCGGCCAGATGTTGTTGCCGAGCGGGAACAGTTGTCGCGCATTACTGAGGACGCGCTCTGGCACGGAATCGCCCGTCTGGCAAGTGCTCGGTATCTCAACGAGGTCGGCGAGGCAATCGAAGGCTTTGTAGAAGACGAGGGTCAGCGCCTCGGCCACACCTATGGAATCCTCACGGATTACATCGGGCACGGTATCGGTCGTGACATGCACGAAGATCCTCCGGTCTTCAACTACCGGGTTCGCCAAAAGGGGCCCGAGGTCAAGCCCGGCTTAGTCGTGGCAATCGAGCCCATGGTCGTCATGGGAAGCCCCGAAACAAAGATTCTTGACGACGGATGGACAGTTTCCACCGTTGATGGAAGTAGCGCTTCTCAGTGGGAACATACAGTTGCCATCCATCGCGACGGTATTTGGGTGTTGACAGCGGAAGATGGCGGGGCGTCCAAGTTGGCTGCTTTTGGCATCACGCCCACACCTTTTGCTGGGTAACGGTCCTCTCGATCGCTGTAGTAACTCACCACAGCGTGCAAACGGGTATCCGGCTCGCCGTGCGGTTGGTAATTAGCTCAAATATCACATAGACTCGACCCTTGGTGTCCAAGGCCGTTAGTTTTGGCGTGTCGACGACACTGTTTTGCATCCGCAAGACCAGTAACCACAATGAAGCGACTGAGAGTTTATGGCCAAGAAAGACGGCGTAATCGAGATTGAAGGCTCGATCACCGAAGCGTTGCCCAACGCCATGTTCCGTGTGGAGTTGACCAATGGTCACAAGGTTCTTGCCCACATTTCGGGCAAGATGCGCCAGCACTACATCCGAATCCTCCCTGAGGACCGGGTAATTGTAGAGCTCAGCCCCTATGACCTCACGCGTGGACGAATCGTTTACCGCTACAAATAACGGTTACTGGAAAGTAACGGCTTGCGCGCCACGCGCTCGCACGAAGACAGCGAACAAGGAAGAACATCATGAAGGTCAAGCCCAGCGTTAAAAAAA
>CANEXL010000020.1 GCA_947443745.1 Microbacteriaceae bacterium
ACAGGAGGGATTCCAGCAGCGGGCGCCCCAGAATGAGGTTCGCCACAAAAACAAGGGTGGTGAGCCCCAAGGCCACCTGCAGGAGAAAGTAAGAGAACCGGCGAAGGCCGCGCTGAAAGTCTGTCTCCGGCTGACGCGTTCCGAGCCCGACGGCGATGCCGCCAAAGGCTGTGCGGGCGCCCGTGGCAAAGACGATGCCCTCCCCCGTGCCCGATTGCACAATGGTTCCCATGAAGAGGCGCGATACCATCTCGCGTTCGGCCTTTTCAGTCGGATTGCCCCCAAGTCTTCCATCGTCCGAATCGCCCGGATCGCCTTCGCTGCCTGAATCACTCAGAGGCGCCGGTTCTTTCTCCGCAGCAAATGACTCCCCCGTCAGAATGCTCTCGTCACACTGCAGGTTCGTCGCTGAGAGCAGTCGCAGATCTGCCGGAACCACGGAGCCGAGCCCCACGCGCACGATGTCCCCGACGACCAGGCCGACGACATCCACCTCTTGAGCGACTCCGTCACGCACGACCGTTGCTCGGTGACTTACCCGCGAGTGCAGGTCCTCGGCGGCACGTTCTGCACGGTAGTCGTTGAAAAATCCCAGCCCCACGCTGAGCAGCAAAATCACTCCGATAACAATGGAGTTGGCGACGTCCCCGAAAAAGACCGAAACGCCAGCCGTGACGAGCAGCAGCAGCAGGATGGGGTTCCTCAGTTGCCGCGCGAGTACGCTCCACCCGTTGGCGTGGTGCGTACGAATGGAGTTGGGGCCATCCTCGGCCAGCCGTGCCGCCGCCTCACTGGCCGTCAGCCCGCACTCATGCGAGCCCATGACATCCAGAACCTCGCCGCCACCCTGAGTAGCAGCGTCGTGCGCCGCCATGCCGTCCCCCACAACGCCTCCCATCGTGTGGATTCAGCGTATTACGGTTTTAGTGAATCGGGGTATGACCGGTTCGGAGCTCCTCAGAGAAAGCAAAAAGCCCCGACCATTTCGCAAGAAGGCGAGTTCCGCTAGTGGTCGAGACTTTTTGGTGTGCACCCCCCGGGACTTGAACCCGGAACCCACTGATTAAGAGTCAGTTGCTCTGCCGATTGAGCTAGAGGTGCGCGTGGGAAAAACCTGTTTTTCACCAACAGGAAACGATACCATCCGGGCCTTGTGCGACGCGAATCGTTAACCAAGTTGTGGCACTCTTTTATGTATGACAACTGTTGCACCCGCTGCGGCCACCGCCCGCAATCCTTCTCCCCTCACAGCGGACTACTCCCGTCGCCTACTCGCCGAGCTTCTCGGTAGCGCCCTCCTGACCCTTGTCGTCGTGGGATCAGGCATTATGGCCGGCCAACTTTCTCCCAAGGACACGGGGCTGCAGCTCCTTGAGAACTCCATCGCCACCGCCCTCGGACTTGCCGTTCTTATCCTGATCTTCTCTCCCGTGAGTGGTTCCCACTTCAACCCCATAGTGTCGATAGCGGATGCGACCCTCGGCCACCGGTCCTGGCGCGATGTCGCCGGATACATCCCGGCCCAGATTCTCGGCTGCATCGTCGGTGCCATTCTTTCCAACCTTATGTTTGGTCTCGACGCCATCACGTTCAGCACAAAAGACCGTCAAGACCCCGCGTTCCTCATTGGGGAAGTCGTCGCCACCGCCGGCCTCGTTCTGCTCATCTTTTCGCTGGCCCGAACCGGCCGCGGACACCTCGCCCCCATAGCCGTCGGCTCCTACATTGGAGCTGCCTACTGGTTCACGAGCTCCACCGCATTCGCGAACCCCGCCATCGCGATTGGGCGCATGTTCTCCGACACCTTCGCCGGCATCTCCCCCGCAGCGGTCCCCGGGTTCATTGCGGCTGAAATTGCGGGCGGTGCATTGGGGCTGGTTCTCGTTCTCATCCTGTTCCCCCGAACGACGCCCCCTCACGCTTCAACGCTTGCCAACGTTTAACGTCTAACGCCTAACTCCTAACGCCTAACTCCTAACGCCTAACTCTCCTGAGGAGCTGACAGCACCCTCATCGTCAGCAACTGACTATCGTTAAACTGTGACTCCACCCAATTTCTCCCTCAACGATGATCTCGAGCTGGCCCTGCGACTGGCAGATGCCGCTGACGCCATTTCGCGTGACCGGTTTCTCTCCCTCGATCTTGAGGTGATGACCAAGCCCGACCGGACGCCGGTTACAGATGCGGACCGCGCCGTAGAACAGGTCATCATCGACATGCTCGCCGCTGAGCGTGGCGATGACTTCATGCTCGGAGAGGAATTCGGCGAACAACTGGGTCGTGTGGCCGATCACCCCCTGGGAGCATCCGATCACCCCCACCGCCAGTGGATCATCGACCCCATCGATGGCACGGCTAACTTCTTGCGCGGCGTCCCCGTGTGGGCAACGCTTATCGCTCTTGCTGTCGATGGCGACCCCGTCGTTGGTGTGGTGAGCGCCCCTGCCCTGGGCAAGCGCTGGTGGGCCACGAAGGGTAACGGTGCGTGGGTTGATGAGTCCCGCGATGCTCTGTCGAACGTTGCCATTCCGGATGCCCTGGCCGGCCTCCTCGGCGACCCCATCTCCGCAGCATCCGAGCCCCGCCGCCTGCAGGTTTCTGGGGTGAGTGACCTGGCGGATGCGTCCCTCAGCTACAACAGCCTGCAGCAGTGGGATCAGGCCGGTTACCTTGATGAGCTCGTCGCCCTGTCACGCCGCGTCTGGCGAACCCGCGCGTATGGCGACATGTGGTCGTACATGATGGTGGCCGAAGGAATCCTTGACGTTGCGGGTGAATTTGACCTGAAACCCTATGACATGGCTGCACTCATTCCCATCGTGCGCGAAGCCGGTGGTACTTTTACCTCCATCGACGGTCACCCCGACTGTTGGCACGGGTCGGCTTTGGCCACCAATGGCCCTCTTCATCAGATTGTTCTTGAGGCTCTCAAGAAATAGATAGGAATACCCATGGGTTCGTTTGACAAAAAAGCTGGACTCGTATCGGGAGCCGCCGGTGGAATAGGCCGTGCCACGGCGATTGCTTTTGCGCGTGAAGGCGCCAAGGTGGCCGTGGCCGATATTGAGGCCATGCGCCCTCAGGCTCTCGAGACGGTTGCCCTCATTGAAGCCGCCGGCGGAACGGCGATCTTCGTTCCGACCGACGTTGCCGTAGCCCACGATGCAGAAGCCCTCGTCGAAGCTACCGTCGCTGCCTTTGGCCGTCTGGACTTTGCTTTTAATAACGCCGGGGTTCTCACGACAGGTTTTACCGCGGATGTCGCCGAGGCCGACTTCGATCGCATCATTTCGATTGACCTCAAGGGTGTCTGGCTCGCCATGAAATACGAGATTCTTTACATGAAGGAGCATGGCGGCGGCGCCATTGTGAACACCGCATCCGAGGCTGGTCTCGTCGGTACTCCCATGGCCGGCCCGTACGTTGCCGCAAAGCACGCCGTTGTCGGGCTCACCAAGACGGCAGCAGGCGAGTACGCCAACATGGGAATTCGCATCAATGCCATCGCCCCCGGAGCAATTGCCACCCCCATGGTTCTCTCGTTGCCGCCCGAGGCTCAAGCGAGCCTCATTGCGCCCCAGCCGCTCAACCGTTTCGGAACCCCCGAAGAAGTTGCCGAAGCCGTTCTCTTTCTTGCCTCCGACAAAGCCTCATTCATCCTCGGCACGGTGCTG
Organism: Microbacteriaceae bacterium; assembly: GCA_947443745.1. Classification (GTDB taxonomy): domain Bacteria; phylum Actinomycetota; class Actinomycetes; order Actinomycetales; family Microbacteriaceae; genus Alpinimonas. The sequence continues at coordinate 3,676 of CANEXL010000020.1, forward strand.
TCCATCGACGGTGGCGCGACATCGAACGCCCAGTCCTACGACGCGTTTACCAGCCCGACGGCCTAGCCTGTCGCTGTCGCTTGGCGACCTAGATTGAGGTCGTCGCCAGACGAGCGAGCCGAATGCGCGCGGCATCCTCGGATGTCGACGACGGTCCAAGCAAGCCTCGCAAGATACGCAGGATGGCGCCGGTCGCCCAGATCACAGGCCAGCGTGACTTCTTGAGACCCAAGATGTCGCGATATTCCTTCGGGATAGAGGCGACAGCCCCGGCGAACATGACACGGTAAAACGGCATCATTGATTTTCGGAGCGGTGGGTTGCGCAAGAAGGCAATCGTTTCTTCCACGCGCTCGTCATGTTTCAAGATTCCGGCGGCGTTGAAGCGGTGCAGAGCGTCGCGCAGTTCGGCGTCCGAGCGTGGAGGGTTTGCGACGCCCACGAGCTCCCCCGCCTTCGCCCATTCGCGAACGTATTGATCGGCGCCGCCGGGGATCGGATCGCCCCACACTTTGTGACATCCGAGAAAGGCATCCGTGAAAACAACGTGCACCCATTCGAGTAATTCGGGGTCTCCCGCGGAGTATGGGCGTTGTTTGCCCCATGAGTCTGTGTATGTACCCTGAACCCGATTATGAAAATGTGCAACGCGTGACGACTCGTAGTCCGCTAAAGCCCTGTCCCCAAAGGTCACGGTGATCAGCCACTGAATCGTTCCGGCCAGTCGCCCCAATGGGTCTTCTTTGTACCGCGACCAGTCGTGAACGCCGGCCATAGCACCGGGGTGAAGAGTTTGCATGAGAAGAGCCCGGATGCCCGCAACCATGGTGGGCATTCCTCCGTGAACGGCCCACGAGGCAGAGCCTGCGCCGAAGTACCCTTCATCGTCGCCTTTTTCAATGTTGGCGACCCAGTACGGAATTCCCTTACTGTCGCCCGAAAAAGTCTCCAGAAGGTGGGATCGCATACTCGTGGCAAACGTGCTCATCTTCGAAGCCTAAGCCAGTTTGCAGAGCCCCCCTTTCCCCCTCTATTCTTGTTTTAGTAAAACTTGTTTCGTAATTCTCTAAAAGATATAACGACACGGCTGGGCGTCAGCGCTATAGCCGTGTCCTTAACAAACACACGTAGGGTGGGCTAAATGGATATCAATGGGGACAAGCACGTATCAAGATTGTCGAAGACTCGACCAACAATTGACGCTCAGGCGCCGGCAGACCGCAAGCTAGACGCGGACTTTTGGCTCCAATTCGGCGATGATCCAAATCCCGCCAACCGACAAAAAATGGTCTACGTCGCTATCGATGACGTGAGCCGCGTTGGACCATCAACGTTCAACGCCATCGCCGTCTGTGATGTCCTCGAGGTCTCCTACAGCCTCGTGAACTTCCACTTTGGAAGCCGCGACGAGCTCCTGGCCGAAGCTGCCGCCATTGTTTATCAGCAGCACATTACCGGCCTCTGGAAACTCATCAAGGCCGCGAAGAAGACTCCTGAGGATCGCCTGCGCGCCTGGATGGAAGGAACGATTGATTCCTTCAACCGCATGGGGGGCTGGGGCAGTGTCATCAACTACCCAACGGCATCGCTTCAAATCACGGAGCTCGTGAACAACCGTTACGGCACCCTCATGAATGACCTCACCGAGATCAACATGGCGCGCTTGTACACGCTCGTTAACGACGTGAAGAAGAAGAAGATCAGCGACACCGTTTACGAAATCGGTGAGCTTCCCCGTGAGGCCCTCTTGAAGGACACCGCAACGGTTGCCATTGCGGCCAGCGTTGGCTACTCGACACTGGGCGTTGCCGTCTGGAGCTCGGGCCGCCACCTGCCCTCAAAGGGCGAGGTCGACGAAGCAGGCGAGCTCGAGAAGATGGTTATCGCTTCGCACATCAAGCGCATCATTAAATCGATCTAGGAACAACCAACAGCCGCTCTTCGGAGTGGCGGAAGAGTCAGTTTCACAGTCTTCTCGTTCACAGTCTGCCCGACTACCATCGGAGCATGACTGTGAACGATATTTCTTTAACTACTCTCAACGGCACAGAGACCACTTTCGCTGCGTACGGTGACAAGGTGGTCCTGGTTGTCAACGTCGCTTCGCGATGCGGGCTTTCTCCTCAATATGAAGCCCTCGAAGCCCTGCAAAAGAAGTACGGCGACCGCGGCTTTACCGTGCTTGGTGTTCCGTCCAACCAGTTCCTGCAGGAGCTGAAGACGAGCGAGGACATCGCCGAGTACTGCTCCGCGACGTGGGGCGTCACGTTCCCGATGTTGGAGAAAGCGAAGGTCAACGGCCGCTCACGTCACCCCCTATACAAGGAGCTTGTCAAAGCCAAGGACTCCACCGGTAAAGCTGGGCCCGTGATGTGGAACTTCGAAAAATTCTTGGTGCTCCCCAACGGTGAGATCAAGCGCTTTCGTCCCACAACAAAACCCGACGCCCCTGAGGTTATCGATGCCATCGAGAGCGCCTTGGCCTGACGGCTCGTTCCCCCTCCTGATTAATAACGGAGGGGTTTGCACCTCCCTTCCTGAGAACGTCCACAGGTTCATCAGAGAGGCTTAACCCACACCGCGACACATGAAGAAGTGGGTTGTTTACCTCCCGTTTGGTGAAAGATTTGCCGAGCTTAGACCGTTATTTGTCGTGCCCAATGGGGGAAACAGCCTTCGTGAACCATAAGAAGTTCTAGGAGAACACCAATGAAAAAATCACTCATCGCGCTCGTCGCGGTTTCGGCGCTTTTCCTTTCCGGATGCGCCGCCGCGGCCGAAGAACCAGATCCGCAGCCATCAGCAAGTGAAGAAATGACGCAAGAAACGCCCGCCTCCGTTGGGGACATCGTTGCCGTCGCTTCTGACACCGCAGACTTCTCTACCTTGGTCGCCGCTGTCACAGCAGCCGATCTCGTGACGACACTGCAAGGTACTGGTCCCTTCACCGTCTTTGCGCCCACGAATGAGGCCTTCGCCGCCCTTCCCGCAGGAGTTCTAGACGCTCTCCTGTTGCCAGAGAATAAGGCTGTTCTTGTACAGATCCTCACGTACCACGTCGTTTCGGGAGCCGTTCTTGCCGCTGACGTTGTCGACGGTAACGTCGCTACCGTCGAAGGACAAAACATCGCTCTCTCCACCGCTGGTGGCGTCTCGGTGAACTCGGTACCGGTTGCCACCGCTGACGTTATGGCTTCTAACGGAGTCATCCACGTTATTGGAACCGTCTTGTTGCCACCAGGGCTCGATGTCAACACGCTCCTCTAGTCGGAGCTAGCAATTCACGGGAATGGCCCGGCGGGATTAGCATCCTTCCGGGCCATTCCTTTGTTGTGCAACAGCGTCAGTGGCCCTCGGCCCGCTGGCTCAGTTCTGAGAGCGGGTCCCACGACAGCCACGGTTCGACGGCGCTCATGATCACGCGCGGAACGATGGGCGAACCCTCAAGAATCTTCTCTCCCCCTAAGAGCGCCTTCCAGCGAGTGCGAAGGTCTTCATCCGACAGATGGGCCACTTCTTTCCAGTGGCTAGCGAACCGCGACCGGTGACCGAATGCCCGTTCCACCGCGTCACGCCCACCCACGACCTTGCGAGAAACCTGCTCCCGTGACCGATAGGGAAAATGCCTCAAGTTCAATCCAGCCTCGCGCCGTCCCCTGCTCTTAACACCGTGGTTGCCCATCTCCACCCACACCCACGGCTTCGCGCGGAAGGCGACCTTTGACCATCCCGTCGGGGTCACGTCCATCTGAAACGTTCGCGCCGTGGAGAGGTCGAGCGTATCGTCTTCCGGAGCAGCATAAACCTCGAACATGGCGCACTCGACGACTGTTGCGCTCGTTCCGCGCAGAAACTCAGGCAGTGTTGTCCCGACCGCAAACCAATGCTCGTCAGCGTCGAAAGGAACAATCCAGTCTGCTCCGGCGCTCCACGCCACGTGAGCCAGATAGGAGGTCTTTCGCCCCTGATGATAAGCCGGCTCCCGATCAACCCCGATGAAGAGTCGAGCATCGGAGGTAGCCATGGAGCGCAAAATATCAGGGGTTGCATCGGTGGACCCATTGTCCACCACAATAAGGCCGTCGAGGCCTTGCTGCAGGAAATGCCGGATGGTGTGGGCAATGATGTCCGCCTCGTCCTTGACCATGCAGACGCCCCAGACGGATCCAGGCATGGTGGCGCGCACGGTGAGGCCCTCGACCGCGATGGCTGCTTCGATCTTGCGTTGGAGGGGTCGCGCCCGGGCGACCCTGTGACGGAAGGCTCTGGCGGTGTGCATGTTCAGATAATACCGACAGCTAAAGTCATAACACCACGAGAAAGAACCGCGTCCTGCGAGTTTGGACAACACATTCTTACCAATAGCGTGTGATGTAACCCGTTGCACAAATGGTGGAGATGGGGGGAATTGAACCCCCGTCCATTACTGAAATTGTGAGTCTTCTACGGGTGTAGCTGATTGAATCGTTTTCTCGGCCCCGACCTTTATTACCAGCACCTAAGTCGACGGGCCCAGCCAGAGTTTAAGTCCCACAGTGCCCTCAGGCGTAACACTGTAGCTAGTTCCCTAGATGACGTCAGGACACGAGTCGGGATCTACCTCGGTCTGACGGACTTCAGACTCGCTTAGGCAGCGAGGGCGAAGTCAGTGCGGTTTGTTTTTGCACTTATTGTTTGCAGATGTCGTTAACGAGATATCCCTGCATCCTCGACCCGCTTCTCTCTCGCTCGCAGGCAATGTCGAAACCGATCATCCCCAGGAAGAAAGTGACAAGCACGTCACATCACACGCTATTGAGTTGAGAGGCGATTCGTGATGAACCGCTCAGGCGCATATTTTCAGCGCAAGTGAAGTGTACAACGCACGACTGACAGGAACTATTCCCGCACGCGTCACGGGCCAGAATTGCCCAGCCGCCGAGCGGTTTTAGTCGCCGAGCTGCTTGCGGGAGGAGATGGCGCGATCGGATTCGCGCTTGTCTTGGCGCTCACGCAGAGTCTGACGCTTGTCGTAATCTTTCTTGCCCTTGGCCAGAGCAAGTTCAACTTTGGCTTTGCCGTCGGAGAAGTACAGCTGCAGCGGAACGAGCGTGTAACCGCCCTCCTTCACCTTGCTGTGCAGCTTCAAAATCTCGAGTTTGTGCATGAGGAGTTTGCGCTTGCGCCGCGGGGCGTGGTTGTTCCAGGTGCCCTGGTGGTATTCGGGAATGTGCACCGCATCCAACCAGGCTTCGCCATTCTCGATGAAGGCATACCCGTCAACGAGCGAAGCGCGGCCCTCACGAAGTGACTTCACTTCGGTGCCCCACAATGACAGCCCTGCCTCATACGTCTCTATGATGTGGTAATCGTGACGCGCCTTGCGGTTGGTGGCAACAACCTTCTTACCCAGTTCCTTTGGCATCGCACACCTCCCCTCTCGACTCGTGGCGGATTCACTCCGCTGGCATTGCGCGAACCTTCAGTTTACGCGAGCACGTTGAGAGCAAACCCCGGTGCTGCCGCAGCCAGTCGAGCATCACCGGTCCACAGCGCTTTACAGCCAAACATTTGCGCAGCGGCAAGGTGCAGTGCGTCCATCGCCTTAAGGCCGTGCCGGGCGCGAAGCATGGCGGCGCGCATGAATTGTTCCTCACCTAACGGGGCTCTCGCAAAGAGTGCGAGCGCCCGCACATACTGATCGTGGAGAACCAGGTCCTCATTTTTGAGGGGACCGACCAGACATTCCATGGTGACCAGGGGGCTTACGACACCCGCGGACGCGCCGCCATCAGCCATCTTCTGACGCACCATATCCCCCCGCGCAGAGTCATCTTCCACAGCGTAAATGATGAGGCACGAATCAAGATAAATCAATCCCACGCCTCGCGGTTTTGCTGAATTTGTTGGTCAAGTTCAGCGATCGAACGTTTGCGGCCCTCGGGCGGTGGGTTTTTGAGGAACCACATTGCCGCCGCCGCGAGCGAATGATCTGGCTCCAGAGCCACGTCGACAGGAACGAGCCGCACAACAGGCGTGCCTCGGTTGGCAATGACTACCTCTTCACCTCGCGCCGCAGCAGCGACAAGACGAGACAAGTTATTGCGCGCATCCAGAATATTGACCGCTTCCATGCCCGACACCCTTTCTGGCTATGTTATCTAGCCAGAATAACACGGGATGGCCCTGTGCGGAGAAGAGCGCTAGATCTTAAGGTAGCGCGTGATGGCAAAGTTCGCCGAAACGGCGGCGAGAATCGAGCCGACAACAACCAGGATCGGAAGCACGATGAGGGCGTCTCCGACACCCACAAACGAGGTGAGTGGAATATTGACGGCGAGGTAACCCTGCACGAAGAAGTGCACGATGCCCACCATGGCACCGCCGGCCAGCAACGACCCCACGAAGGCCGCAAAGACACCTTCGAGGATGAACGGGGTCTGAATGAAACCGTTGGACGCGCCAACAAGCCTCATGATGCCCAGCTCACGCCGGCGGGAGAACGCCGAGAGGCGAATCGTTGTCGCAATGAGCAAGACTGCGGCAATCAACATGAGAGACGCAACACCGATGGCGGTATAGCTCGCCGCGTTCAAAATGGAGAAAATCTGATCAAGGTAGCTGCGTTGATCCGTCACCGACTCCACGCCTTTTTGACCCGAGAGAGCCTCCACCAAAACATCTGATTGCGACGGATCCTTCAAATTGACCCAATATGTCTCGTTGAGCTGATCGGGCGTTACATACTCAGCCACCGGGTTGTTGGCGAATTGTGTCTGAAAGTTTGCGAAGGCTTGGTCGTGATTCTCAAAGAAATACTTGTCAATGAAGGGCGAAAGAATTGGCGACGCCAGTGCAGCATCAACAGCGGCAACTTGGTCAGGGGTGGCCGCGCCATCGGCACAGTTCTCACCGAAGGACACGTCTGTGCAGAGATAAACCGCTACTTGCGCCTTGTCGTACCAGTAGTTCTTCATCTGGCCGATCTGCATTTGCAGCAGAATCGCGGTTCCGACAAACGTTAAGGAAATGAAGGTAACCAACACAACGGAGACCACCATGGAAGCATTTCGGCGAAGGCCATTGGCAACCTCCGACCAGATGAGCGCGAACCTCACGAGACGGGCCCCACATTCTGATCTGATTCGGGGTTCTTCTTCGCGCGGTTTTGAGCTTGAATTCGCAGACGCTCCGTGATCGGCACGTCCGCGTTGGGCTCGCCACCCAACCTCTGGATGGGCTTCGAGTCGTTCATGCCAAAGAGTTCGTGCAGTGAGCCGAGGTCATCATGATCATCATCAGGCTCAAAGACGTCGCGGAGTTGAGGCACGGCATCCATCGTTATCTCATCTGTCTCGTCATAGACAGGCTTGGGGGCAACGAGGTCGGTTGTTTCGATAATGGATGGCTGCTCGGCGGCCGTGACGACTCGAGGGGGTCCCTGCGCTTTGGTGGGGTTCACCGGCGAGGCAAACCCAGGGGTCACGCCACCGGGAGCCTCGGGCATGCCGGAGCTTGCCGCTGCTTGCGCGTTGGCAGCGGCAACCGCAGCTGCTTGTGCGACGGCATCGTCGCGAGCGTTCGCATGGTTCGCGGCGGAAATAGCGGCAGCGGAAGGAGCAGCGAGAGTCGTTTGGCCGGTCACCGCGTTGAGCCCGCCCACAACGGGAAGAGCGGCGGTGTGGCCGTAGCCCGCCTCGCGCTCGTCACGCACAATTTGCCCGGCAACAAGTTCAATCACGCGCTTTTGCATGCGGTCAACGAAGTCGGCGGCGTGCGTGGCCATAACGATGGTGGTTCCGGATGCATTGATGCGCTCCAGCAACGCCATGATTCCCGCGCTCGTGGCGGGGTCAAGGTTACCGGTGGGCTCATCGGCCAGAAGAAGGGCCGGCTTGTTCACAATCGCTCGTGCAATAGCAACGCGCTGTTGCTCACCACCGGAAAGTTCGTGGGGGTAACGGCCGGCTTTTCCCGCAAGGCCGACCATCTTCAAGACGTCGGGAACCGCTTCTTGAATGAAACCGCGTGACTTGCCAATGACCTGCAGTGTGAAGGCGACATTGTCGAAGACAGTCTTGTTCGGCAACAATCGGAAGTCCTGGAAGACGACCCCGAGGTTGCGACGAAAGAAAGGGACCTTGCGGCTCGAAATTGTTCCGAGGTCTTGGCCCAGAACGTGAATCGACCCGATGTTGGGGCGGTCTTCTTTAATCATCAAGCGCAGGCACGAGGACTTACCCGAGCCGGAAGCACCGACAAGGAAGACGAACTCGCCACGGAGGATTTCGAAGTCGACTCCGTTGAGCGCGGGACGTGCGGTGCCCGCGTATTTCTTAGTGACGTTGGTAAAACGAATCATGACTCTGCGAGCCTAAGCTGGCGGGCCATCGATGACGGGCAACGACTCGCTTTATTTTGCGGGTTGTTTGCGCCACTTAATGCCGGCGGCAATGAACCCATCCAAATCGCCGTCAAAGACGTTCGATGGGTTGTTCACCTCGTAATCGGTGCGCAGGTCCTTCACCATTTGGTAGGGCGCGAGAACGTAGCTGCGCATCTGGTCACCCCAGCTTGCGGTGATCACACCGGCCAGTTCCTTCTTCTTCGCACTCTCTTCTTCGCGCTGCAAAAGCAGGAGGCGGGAGGTGAGCACGCGCATCGCGGCGGCGCGGTTTTGAATCTGACTCTTCTCGTTTTGACAGCTCACCACAGTGCCGGTGGGAAGGTGGGTGATGCGCACCGCGGAGTCGGTGGTGTTCACCGATTGGCCGCCGGGGCCACTGGAACGAAAAACATCGACCCGAATATCGTTCTCGGGAATCTCGATGGCTTCGGCAGCCTCCATCAACGGGACTACCTCGACCGCAGCAAAACTGGTTTGGCGCTTGCCGGCCGAGTTGAAGGGGCTCATGCGAACGAGCCGGTGCGTTCCCGCCTCGACACTGAGGGTGCCGAAGGCGTACGGCGCATCGACTTCAAACGTGGCCGACTTGATACCGGCTTCTTCGGCGTAGCTGGTATCGAGAACACTGACCTTGAAGCCATGCTTCTCCGACCAGCGCAGGTACATGCGCAGCAGCATTTCAGCGAAGTCAGCGGCATCCACCCCACCGGCACCCGATCGGATGGTCACGACCGCAGGCCGAGCGTCATACTCCCCGTTCAGGAGGGTCTGGATTTCCAGCTCGCCCAGGAGCTTCGTGATGCTCGCGAGTTCTGCTTCGGCTTCCTTGCCCGAAGCCTCATCGCCGGCTTCGTTAGCCATGTCGACGAGAACCTCAAGATCGTCCAGACGACTTTCGATGCTGACGACCTGTTTCAGTTCCGCCTGACGGTGGCTGAGCGCACTCGTCACCTTCTGCGCGTTATCGGGGTCGTCCCACAAGTCTTGCGCTTCAGCCAGTGCGTTGAGGCGAGAAATCTCGGCCGTGAGCGTTTCGACGTCAATAACGGCGCGGATGTCGGCAAATGTCGAGCGCAACGCACGAATCTGCTCCGTGAGATCTAGATCAAGCATGATGATGCCAGCTTATCGAGCGAACCTGTGGTGACCCGGCGTAGTCTGGACAGGCTATGACAGACCCCTCGCGTCCCTTCTCGTTGCGTTCGGCGATTCTTCCGGTCTATCTCCCCACCCTCCTTTTTGCCGCGGGCGAATCCGCCATCATTCCCGTGATTCCCGTTATCGCCGGAAGTGTCGGGGCCACCCTTGCCGTTGCCGGTTTGGTGGCCGCCATGCTCACCGTGGGAATTGTGATGGGCGATATCCCCAGCGGCTGGATCGTGTCGCGCATCGGCGAGCGCAACGCCATGCTGTGGGCCTCACTGTTGGCTCTGATTGCGGTGCTCATCTGCATCACCGCTCCCAACCCGGCCGTCTTGGGGCTGGGCATCCTCTTGATTGGATTGGCGACCGCCGTCTTTGCGTTGGCGCGGCATGCTTTTCTAACGAGTTATGTGCCGATGGCCTATCGCGCCCGTTCTCTCTCGACCCTCGGAGGAATGTTTCGGGCCGGTGGCGTTATTGGGCCCCTGCTCAGCGCGGGACTGATTGCCTGGACGGGGTCGACCCACTCGGCGTTCTGGTTGACCGTAATCTTCACCGTTTTGACCGCGGCGACCCTGCTGTTCTTGCCCGATCCTGAGGCGACCTTTGGTTCGGTGCGTCGAGTGGAGACGCGCAGCGGTTATGTCCAAACCGAGGGAGAAGTCGAAGCCGAGGCCGAAACGCTGGGGCTCTGGAAAATCCTCTTCACGAGCCGGAGCGTTCTCGCGAGACTGGGAACGGCCGCCGCCATCGTGGGAGCTTTGCGTGCCGGCCGAACTGTTATTTTGCCATTGTGGGCGCTGAGCATCGGAATCCGGGATTCCGATACCGCTCTCATTATCGGCATCGCGAGTGCCCTCGATTTTGCCCTCTTCTTTTCCAGCGGTCAGATCATGGATCGGTGGGGTCGTCTTGCCGCCGGACTGCCCTCTCTCATGATCATGGGAACCGCCCTCATCGTGCTGTCCTTCACCCATGACCTCACCACTTCTGTCCCGTGGTTCATCGCCGCCGCCTTCACCCTTGCCATTGGAAACGGAGTCGGTTCTGGAATTTTGTTGACGCTGGGTTCCGACCTCGCCCCACCCGCCAATCCCGCTCCCTTCCTCGGGGCGTTTAGGTTCACGACCGACACCGGTGCGGCCCTCGCTCCTCTGGGCGTGGCAGCTGTCACTGCCTACGCCTCGCTTTCCTTGGCCACGGGCCTTGTCGGCGGGCTTGGTTTTCTGGGCGCATTCTTGCTGCTGCGATACGTGCCACGGTTCCTTCCGCGCACGAAATAGGGCGATGTTGTTTCGTTTTTAGAGCGGCGGTATGGTCGCGCCTGGTGCGGGAACGGGGTGAAATGGGGGAAAATGAAGCACGTGACTAACTCAGACTGGGATTCCCGCGTTCTTGCCGCCCAGCCCGGGGCACACTTCATGCAAAGCGATGCGTGGGCGGCGCTAAAGACCGGCACTGCGTGGAAACCAAGCCGCCTCGAGATTGCTCTGCCTGCCAAAACTTTTCCCGTGCAGGCGTTCTCTCGCAAGGTGCATCCGCTCGGTACGCTGCGTCATCTCCCCCGCGTCACCGGTGTCACGTCCCAGCACGTTACCGGGCTCACCGCGGCGGCCGAAGCCAGCCCCGCTGGCACCCTGGCCATGAAGCTCGAGTTCTTCCAGCCCATTGATGCCCCTCTCGTCGCTGAGTTCATTGATGCCGGATGGGTGGCCTGCAAGGCATCCCAGTATCGTCATGCCGTGGTAGTAGATACGAGCGGCACCGAAGACACTCTTCTCGCGGGCTTCAAGAAGCGTGCCCGCTACGAAGTGCGTCTCGCCGAACGCTCGGGGGTCACCGTGGAAGCTGCCGAACCCACCGAGGCCAACATGCTGCGCCTGTTGACCCTGCTGCACGAAACTGCCGATCGCACCGGCGCCTTCTTCAGAAATGACGAGTACCTCCTGAAGTCCTGGCGCGAGTTTGCCGCCCGCGGGCAAGGCTTCGTCTACCTCGCCGAGCATGAGGGTGACCTCGTTGCGGGTGCCTTCGTCATGACCTACGGCACCGTCGGCTGGTACAAAGACGGCGGCTCCACGCGCGAGAAAGACAAGCTCGGTGGCGCCCGCTACCTGCAGTTCTGCATCATGCGCGACCTGCAAGCGCGCGGCATCGCCTCCTATGACTTAGGAGTCATTCCCCCGCCTGCCGAAGCCGAGAACAGCGCCATGAAGGGGCTCTTTACCTTCAAGACCAGCTTCTCTGAGGAGACCACGACGTTCATGCCGGCGCTGCAGTATCGCCTCGGCCGGGGCTACGACCTGTGGCACAAATACGAGGGCAAGTACCTCGGCGCCTACTCAAAGCTGAAACACGACTACTGGTACTAAACCGTTAGAAGAACACGCTGCGTGCGGTGGACTCCACATCGATGCGGACGCCCTCCGGCAGAAACAATGACACCACCGGCGGGCGCCAAAATGAGGCTAGCTCAATCGTCGCACTTCGGCCGTCCTCGGTCACTGCTTTGCTGAGGGTGAGATCCTCGAGCCGAGAATCGCTGGCATTCGCTCTCGCACGGGCGATATATTGCTGCGCTGCCTGGCTCACGGCCGCGTTGGTGAGCACGGGCCGCACCATTCCCCCAGCGTCATTGGCTCCGACAGAAGAGAGATCGAAAGACTCCGAGGCGGCCAGGGCGGCGCCATCCGCAAGGGTCAGAAGGCGCTTGCGCTCGAGATACAGACTCGTGGCGGCGCTGACACCCAGGATCAAGGCTAGTGAAAGCGCCGCGCTGAAAATGATGAGGATGAGCGTCGACCCCTCTTCGCCCGATCCCCTTTTGCCCGAGCACGCATCCGCAGTCGGCGCCTGCCCGAACCGTTGGCCAAATAAGTGAGGGCGTCCTCGCCTACCTTGGTGACGCATCAGCGACCGTTCCAAAAACGAGAGACCTGCTGGGTCGCCGAGGCATCAACGGGGACTCGAGCAATATTATTGAGCCCCAAAACGGCGGGAACCATCGGCAGATCAACCTGAATCGTAATGGCAACGGTGACGATGGCCGAGCGCTGGAGGCACGACGCGGCGTTCGGAGCGCACGTTATCGCGACGGTAGCGTCGCTCTGGCGGAGTCCATAGGTGTCTAGGCCAAAATCAATGGCCCGCTCCGCTCGGGCAAGGCCCTCCGCTTCCGTGGGGGCTTGCACAAAGACACGGGCCGCTTGGCGCGCAGCACCCTCCACCGCGAGCGCGGCCCCTTGCACAGCGGACAGCACGAGTACGAGATAGACCAGAGGAACCAGGAGGAGCAGTCCCGCCGTGATGAACTCAAGCGACGACGATCCTTCCTCATTCAATAACTTCGCGCGCCGCATGGCCGCTCACCTCCAGCAGGCGGGAGGGGCCCCACAGTCCCAGAAGCGGAAGTGGTGCCCGAACGGTGACAACGGTGGCCGGCTGCCCGAGCCACATGTCATATCCGGTTTGGATATCCCGCGCGTATTGTGCCCCAACGGCCATTTCAATCAGGGCCCGAGTGCGCGTGTGGCCCTGCGCCAAGCTCGAGTCGGCGAGGGCCGCCCAGCGTGCTCCTTCGGCTGCCGCGTCCTGAACGGTGTTGCGCACATGTAAGACCAGTGCGAGCTGCAGCACCCCGAGAACGAGGAAGAGCAGGAGTGCGCTCACAAAAACAAACTCAACGACGGCAGATCCTTCCTCCAAATTCGACTCCGAGCTCGTCTTCCAACGCGGCTCCGATCTCCGCACTGAACTCCGCTCCCAGCTCGGCCCCGATCTCCGCACCGAAGTGTTCCCCCATACCGTCATGACAGGCTAAAAACTGACGACGCGATCAATGGCTTGATCAAAGACGGTTCCCAGCGCCGGTGCAGCCAAGGCCCAGATGGCCACGACTAATCCTGCGGTCATGATGGTGATGAGGACCCAGCCGGGAACGTCGCCGCGGTCGTCACGGATAAGCCTGGAAATGTTCGTTTTCATCGTTCACTCTTTTCTGTCGATACTGCGGTCGGTGTGGTGATTGCGTGCTGATTGGTGTGGCGATTGAGCGTCGCCCGCTAGAACGAGAACCCCGCCTGAACGACGAGGAGCCCGGGGAAGACGGCGAACAAAATCGTGACGGGCAAGATGAGAAAAACAAGTGGAATGAGCATCACGACCTCTTTCTGACCGGCCTTTTCCAGAAGTGCGCGTTTGCTGTCCTCCCGGGAGTCTTGAGCCTGCGCCTGAAGGACGGCAGCGAGCGGGGATCCGCGATCCAATGCCCCCAGAATCTGTTCGATGGCGCGCGTGACGGCCGGCAGCTGAAGACGATCCGAGAGCTGCCTCAACGCGGAGGCCAGCGGCACCCCCGTGGCGACTTGGCGACTCACATTCGCGAGCTCTCTGGCGAATTCGCCGGATCCGACGGTGGCAACACGACGTAACGAATCGGTGATGGATTCCCCCGCAGCCAGGCACAGAGAGGTGAATTCGAACACGGTGGGAAGTTCGCTCACAATTCGCGCGGCCCGCCGAGTGACCCCGGTTCGCAAGGCGTACTCCGCGGCCACGTATCCGGCGACGAGTCCCGCAACGGGAACAGCGACGAGGCCGGCAGGGGTGAGGGTACCGAACGCTCCCACGACGACATCGACCCCGAGACCAATCGCTGCACCCGCCACTGCCCACAGAACTTGGCGGGCACGAAAAGCATCAAGGCTGAGGCGTCCCCCGGCTTGCGCGAGTCGCCGAATCGTTTCCGCTCGGTTGCCCAGCATTGCATCGGTGATTCCCGCCAGACGCCGAACGAGGTGGGCAAGGACCTGCGCCACCATGGTGCCCGGGTCAGCCGGCAACCGTGTCGACTGGTGAAACGCCTCGCGCGAAATGTCGGCCACAAAGGGCGCTACCCGTTGGGCGAGCGAGGCCGCCCCCAACCGGGGAACCGAGCTCAGTACACACCACAGGCCCAGCCCAAGAAGTGCTCCCGCCACAAGCGAGAGAGACACGACGGCGCTCACGCGAACCACCGCTTCTCGTCAGGCAAAATTCCGACAGCAAGCATGATGCGGTACGCCACAACGGTCAGCCCTAAACCGACGAAGATGATCGTGATCCCGGATGCCGAGTTGTATGCCGTCGCCGCTTCGGGCCGGGTGGACAGCAATGCCAACACAATCCAGGGAGCGGCAACGCCAATGCGTGCCGCCGTGCGAATCCAGCCTTGCCTAGCCTCGATCTCTTGTCGGATCGCCGACTCTTGACGAAGGTAACCGCCGAGGGTTCGCAAAATGGTGGTGACGTCGCTGCCCCCCACATGACGGGCCAGGCGCAGCGTTTCCAATATTCTGTCCGCTGCCGGATCTGCCCAGGCTGCCTTCAGCGCGTCAAGGCAGGCATCGAAATTGCCTGAGAGTGAATATTGGCGCTCAAATTCGATGGCCCCCCGTGTCACGAGCCGGGGAGAAAGAACCGAAAGCGAGCTGATGGCAAGCGGAAGTGAAGCTCCGGAACGCAGCGCCGAGACGAGGGAGTCAACGACGTCGGGCCACTGTGTTCTCAGGGCGCGACGTTCCTTGTGAACGTGCCGATTCAGAACGAGAGCTGGCAGTGCGGCCCCCGCCAATGCGAATACGACGGCCAAACCGATAACGGAGGTAAGCGCAAACGAGATCGCCCCCACAATCACGCCGAGCACGACCGACAACCCGACAACGGTCGCTTTCGGCGAGGCCATCTGGGAAGGTCGGCGGGTAAGCCGAGGAGAAACCCGTGCGGTTCGAGGCACAGCTTGTGGCCAGGCCCACACCGACATTACGAGCAGAATGCCCGCGCCGAGGACACAGCCCACAATCAACGCAAGCGCGGGAAGCCCCTCGAACCTCATGCGACAGCCAGCAGAACGTCGGCGGGATTAAACCCGGCAGCCTCAAACTTGTGAAGCCGCGGCGGCATGTCGCCGGTGGGGGCCAAGAGGCCATCCTGAATATCAAAGATTGTTCGAGCACCAAGTTGCGCATCGACAATGACCCCCGTGGGCATCACAATTTCACGGATGCGACGACGGCCATGCCGGTCTAACTCGCAATGAACCACCATGTCGATACTGGATGCCACCGTGGGCATCACAAACGAGGCATCGATGTTGCGGCCGGCAAGCAGGGGAAGAGTACAGAGCTTCACCAGCGCATCCTGGGCGTTATTGGCATGAATCGAGCAGGCTCCAGGTAAGCCACTATTGAGCGCGATCAGCAGGTCAAGGCTTTCGGCTTCCCGCACTTCTCCCACAACAAGGCGGTCGGGGCGCATCCGCAGGGCCTCTTTGATGAGACGCCGGAGGTTCACCTCGCCCGTTCCTTCGAGGCTGGCTTGCCGGCACTGCATGGCGACCACGTCGCGCGAGGTCAAACTCAGCTCGAAGGTCTCTTCCACCGTGACAATTCGTTCGTTGGGCCTCGCCGCCGAAAGCAAGGCGTTGAGCATGGTGGTTTTGCCCGCCTGCGTGGCCCCGGATACCAAAATGTTCAGCCCCGCAAGCACGCTCATGCGCAAGAACTCGCTCGAGAGTTGGGTGAGAGACTGCCCGTCGACAAGGTCACTGAGGCGTCGAATGTGACGGGAAAATTTGCGGATGTTGACCGCCCAATGAGCGCTCGTGATATCGGGAATCGTCACATGCACTCGCGATCCATCCGCCAAAGACGCGTCAACAAAGGGACTCGATAAGTCGACACGGCGCCCGGAGTTTTGCAGCATTCGCTCCACGAGTTCGTGAACCATCGTTTCGGTAAGTACCAGAGGTGTGAGCTCGGCAACACCGTTGCGGGCGACAAAGATGCGATCGGGGGCGTTGATCCAAATTTCTTCGATGTCCGGATCGTCCAGCAATGGTTGGAGGGGTCCGAGGCCGGTGAGCTCTGACATGATCGCGGCGAGCGCGGTTTCTTCTTGCGCCGTCGAGTTCCATCCTGTTCCCCGCCCCGCCTCGGCGGCCCGGCGAAGTTCATCCTGGGCAATTGATTCAATGACCGCTACCGATGCGGTGGCAATCCCCCGATCCTCCCCCGCATCGCGAACGCGAGCACGCACAGCATCGATGATGAGGGCAACGGAATCGGACATGCTTCGAAGTGTGCCGATAATGCTCCGAGGCCGGGGCAAGTTATCCACACCGCGCACCGATAAACTAGGTAAGCGTCATTCGCGGGAGTGGTGAAATTGGTATACACGCCAGATTTAGGATCTGGTGCTTTCGAGCGTGAGGGTTCAAGTCCCTTCTCCCGCACAACACAAAAAAGAGTCTGAGATTGGTCTTGAGAGATGCTTCACGCAGTCATAGTTGATGCCGCGGTTGTTCACGCAGCGGTTCTTGACGGTCAACTCACCGACTTCGTCTCCAGTGTCGGCGTCGTCGTTTTCTACCTCGCTGTTTGGGGACTCGTCTTCTCGGGAACCGGCCTTTTCGTGGGTGTCTTCATCCCCTTCATCACCGGCGATTCACTGCTCTTCGCCTCCGGTCTGGTGACGGCTGCAAATCCCAACCTCAATATCTGGATTCTGGCAATCGGGGTGGGGCTCGCAGCGTTCATTGGTGATCAAGTTGGTTTCGTTCTCGGTCGTCACCTCGGGCGCCCCTACCTCGATAAAAAGAGTGGCCCCCGCATGCAGCGCATCATTGCTCGCACGGAGCGCTTTTATAACAATTACGGATGGTGGGCCGTTGTTGTGGCCCGCTTTATCCCGTGGGCACGCGTGTTCGTCCCCTGGATTGCGGGCATCGGAAAGATGAACTATTACAAGTTCCTCACCAGCAACCTTGTCGGGGCGCTTGCCTGGGGCGTCGGTCTCTCTCTGACAGGCTATTTTGCCGCTTCCATCCCCGGGGTGAAGGCCGCCGCGTACATCATTGCGGCCTTCTTTATCACCGCCTCGCTCATCGTTGGATTCCGCACCTGGCGCCTCGATCGCCGGGAGCGAATTGCCAGCCAAGGCCAGTAAACTTCAGCTATGCATAGCGCCCTCATTCCTTGGCTAGACCCCACCACACTCATTGGTGGCTTCGGACCATACGCTCTTCTGGGCATTGCCTTCATCGTCTTTGCGGAGACCGGTCTTCTCATCGGATTCCTCCTCCCCGGCGATACCCTCCTCGTTGCCGCCGGTGTCCTCACCGTGAAAGACGAATTTGGCGTGAATATCTGGGTCGTGTGCGCCGCCATCAGCTTGGCCGCTTTCCTTGGCGGTGAAATCGGGTATCTCATTGGCCACAAAGCCGGCCCCCGCATCTTCGAACGCCACGAAAATGGGCTCTTTAGCCGCAAGAACGTGGAGAGGACCAACGCGTTCTTCATCCGCTACGGTGGCGCGGCTGTCATTCTCGCGCGCTTTGTTCCCGTCATTCGCACTTTCGCCCCCGTCGCGGCCGGCGTCGGACACATGAACTACAAGAAGTACACCCTGTACAACCTCATTGGCGCCATCATCTGGGGTACGGGGCTGACCATGATTGGATTCGGCGTCGGCCACATTCCGGTCATCGCGGCGTTCGTGCAGAACTACATCGATCTCGTGCTCCTGGGCGTCATCGTGGTGGTGCTCATCCCCACGATTTACCACTACATTCAGGCCGTCGTGAAGAGCCGCAAAGAGAAGGCCGCCCACGCTGCCCGATCAGCGGAAGGAACCCCGGCCGAGAAGCTCGTTCTCGACCCCGAAGTTTTCTCACAAAAGCATGATGGTGTGCACGAAGCCGACAAGAAGTAATGTCCGTCGAGATCCTGCGTCTCACTGCGTTTAGTAACGACCCCGAGGGTGGCAACCCCGCCGGCGTGGTTCTGGATGCTGCGGGGCTGACCGACAGCGACATGCTTGCCATTGCTGCCGAGGTTGGCTACTCGGAGACCGCGTTTCTCATTGCGCGGCCCAAAGACGGTCCCGAGTCTTTCGATATTCGGTATTTCTCCCCCGTTGGCGAGGTCGACTTTTGTGGGCACGCCACGATTGCCACCGGCATTGCCCTGGGCCAAGAACACGGGCCATCGACCTACGAATTTAACTCCAACGCCGGCCCGATTGAGGTCGAAGTTTTTGAGAATGGGGATGACCTCGTCGTCACTCTCATTTCTCCTCCAGCTTCGGTGCGGCCGCTCCCCGAGCATCTCCTCGAGACCCTGTTGGAAGCCCTGGACTGGGACATCGAAGACCTCGACCCCCGGTTTACACCGGCCATCGGGTTTGCTGGAAACGCGCATCCGGTATTGGTCGCCGACTCGCGCGATCGCCTCGCCGAGCTCGATTATGAATTTGATGACCTTCTGGAACTGATGGAAGCCGAGGGCTGGACCACGATTCAGCTGGTCTACCCCGACGAGGGCGACCCCAGCACACGCAAGTGGCATTCGCGCAACCCGTTCCCGGTTGGTGGCGTTTACGAAGATGCGGCGACCGGCTCGGCCGCTGCTGCTTTGGGCGGGTACTTGAGGCAGCACGGCATTGCCGGTATCGGCGATCAGATTCAGATCCTTCAGGGCGATGACATGGGGCGTCCCAGCCTCATCCTGCTCACCGTCGGGGGTTCCCAAATGCAAATATCCGGAACGGGCATTCAGCTCTAACTTCTAAAGCTCTGACTCATACAGCTCCGCCCCCAAGAGCTCCGACTCCTAAAGCTCTGACTGATAAAGTTGTCACCGATCCAGCCCTCACATACCTTCGGGAGAACACGCATGGCACAACGGGCATCGTTCTTCGCCCGCTCCTCCCACCGCACCGGCCTGTTTCTGGCATTCGTCGGCGTTCTCGCGTTCTCTTTCACCGTCCCGCTGACCAAAATTGGGGTGGGCGGGTTCGATCCCATCTTCATGTCGACGGCCCGGGCCGTGGTGGCCGGAACGCTCGGAATCATCTTCTTGAGCGCCGCACGGGTTCGGTTCCCCGGGCGAACGTTTGTCTTCCCCCTTCTCATAACGGTAGCCACCAATGTCTTCGGATGGCCCATTCTCATTGGCCTCGCCCTCGAGCGGACGACGAGTGCCCACGTCGCCGTGATCTCCGCCTTCATGCCGCTGATGACGGCGCTGATTGCGGTCATCAAAATGAAGGAGCGCGTCACACGCCAGTTCTGGATTGCGGCCGCGCTTGGCACCATTGTGCTCGTCACATTCTCGTTGCTGAATGGTGGCGCCGAAAATGGTGATCTGCTGGCGGATGCCTACGTGGTCTCCGCGGTCATCTTCTCATCGTGGGGCTACGTTGAAGGCGCATCCCTCACCAAAGCCATGCCGGGATGGCAGGTCATTTCGTGG
>CANEXL010000021.1 GCA_947443745.1 Microbacteriaceae bacterium
CGACGTGTTGTCGCTGGCCAGGTAGGCATCGATCTCGGCGGCGGTTGCCTTGCCACCGGCGGCCAGGGCAATGAGAAGATCCCAGCCAAGGTCGGTGTCAATGTCGAGGCCGTCGAGCTTGATCTCGCCGCTGCGAACCTGAGCCACAATCGCGAGATCAACATCCGTGGAAGCCACCTGAGCAAAGGAGCGCAAGAACTGGAACTGGTTGTCGCTGCCCGCCTTGGCTTCCTTGGCGAGGTTCCACATGGCGGCGGCGATACGATCCAGCTGCGTCTGACGACGTGCCGGTGCGGTGTACGCGGCGGCGGCCAGTTGCAGCTGCCCGAGTACGGTGCGCAAGGTGGTCGACTCGGTCTCGGTGCCAATGTTGCTGAGCACGAGGTCGATGAAGTCGCTGGCGGTGGTTTCTGCGTCGCGGGTGGAGTCCCACACCGAGGCCCAGACCAGCGAACGTGCCAGCGGGTTGGTGATGGACTTCAGGTGCGCAATGGCAACGCGCATCGAATCCTCATCGAGGCGAATCTTGGCGTAGGCCAGATCGTCGTCGTTGATGAGGATCAGGTCGGGACGGGGGCGGCCGACGAGTTCGGGAACCTCGGTGCGAGGGCCGTCCACGTCGATCTCCAACCGGTGCACGCGCTCCAGCGATCCGCCGACCAGGTTGTAGAACCCAATCGCGAGACGGTGCGGGCGAATGGTGGGCCAATCGATGGGAGCAGTCTGGGCGACGGCAAACTCGGTGAGGTTACCGTCAGCATCCGTTGCCACAATCGGGCGCAACGTGTTCACGCCGGCGGTCTGCAACCACAGCTTGGTCCACGAAGACAGGTCGCGGCCGCTGGTGGCTTCCAGCTCCACCATGAGATCGCTGACCTCGGTGTTACCAAAGGCGTGCTTCTTGAAGTACTGAGCGACACCGGCCAAGAACTGCTCCTGACCGACCCACGCGCTGAGCTGCTTGAGAACCGAGCCGCCCTTGGCGTAGGTGATGCCGTCGAAGTTGACCTGCACGTCATCGAGATCGCGAATCTCGGCCACGATGGGGTGCGTCGAGGGAAGCTGATCTTGGCGGTACGCCCAGCTCTTCTCGGTGGCGGCGAATGTGGTCCAGGCTTCGGTCCACTCGGTGGCTTCTGCGGTGGCCAACGTCGATGCGTATTCCGCAAACGACTCGTTGAGCCAGAGGTCGTTCCACCAGCGCATGGTCACCAAGTCGCCAAACCACATGTGCGCGAGTTCGTGCAAGATCGTGACGACGCGGCGCTCGCGGATGGCATCCGTCACCTTGGACCTGAAGACATACGTCTCGGTGAACGTGATGGCTCCGGCATTCTCCATGGCGCCCGCATTGAACTCGGGAACGAAGAGCTGGTCATACTTCTCAAACGGGTACGCGTAGTCGAACTTCTCTTCGTAGTATGCAAAGCCCTGACGGGTCTTCTCGAAGATGTAGTCGGCGTCGAGGTATTCGGCCAAGGAGGCTCGGCAGAAGACACCGAGAGGAATGATGCGGCCATCGCTGGAGGTGAGCTCGCTACGCACAACGTCGTAGGGGCCGGCAACAATGGCCGTGATGTAGGAGGAGATGCGGGGAGTGGGCGCGAAGACCCAGGTGGCGCTGCCATCACCGTGAACGGTGGGCTCGGGGGTGGTCTGGTTGCTGACAACTTGCCACTTAGCGGGCGCCTTCACCGTGAACTGGAACGTGGCCTTGAGGTCAGGCTGTTCGAAGACGGAGAACATGCGGCGCGCATCCGGAACCTCGAACTGGGTATACAGGTACACCTCGCCATCGACGGGGTCGACGAAGCGGTGCAGGCCCTCGCCCGTGTTTGTGTAAGCGCCATCGGCGACAACCGTGAGCACGTTGGCATCGAGCAGGTTGTCCAGGGCGATGCGGATGCCGTCGCTGTAGGCCAAAGGCTCGAGGTCGACACCGTTCAGCACGATGCCGTGCACCTTGGCCGTGATCGCGTCGATGAACGTGGAAGATCCGGCGGCGGCGGTGAAAGCAACCGTGGTGGTGGTGCCGAAGACGGTGTCTCCGCGCATCAGGTCAAGGTCGACGGTGTAGCTATCAACGGCAATGATGTCTGCGCGCTCGCGGGCTTCGACGCGAGTGAGGTTTTCTCCGGGCAACGGTTTTCCTTCCAACAGGGGATGTCGGGCAAACAGTCGAGGTATGCAAACGGCTGTGCCCCACCGTCCAGCCTATCCACCCTAAAATTGGGGAATGCGCATTCACCTCGCCACCGACCATGCTGGACTCGAATTCAGCCAGTTTTTGCAGACGCACTTAGCCGATTCCGGTCACGAGGTCATTGACCATGGGCCGGTTGAATATGACGCTCTGGATGATTACCCCGCCTTCTGCATCAACGCCGCAATCGGTGTTGTGCGAGATCAGAGCGCGGGCGTGTCGGCGCTGGGCATTGTCTTTGGGGGATCTGGTAACGGTGAGCAGATTGCGGCCAACAAGGTTGCCGGTGCCCGTGCGGCCCTCGTGTGGAGTGTGGCGACAGCCGAACTTGCCCGCCAACACAATGACGCCAACCTCATCTCGATTGGCGCGCGTCAGCACACCTTGGAAGAGGCCGTGAGTTTCATCGATGCCTTCATCGCCGAGCCATTCTCCGGAGATAAGCGTCACGCGCGCCGCATTGCCCAGCTCGCCGAATTCGAAAGCACCGGCGACATTGCGGGCAAAGGCGTGGATCACTAACCCGTGCCCGAAGGTCACAGTGTTCACCGGGTCGCCCTGCAGTTTCAGCGTGACTTCGTGGGGCATGCCATTTCGGCATCCTCACCCCAGGGGCGGTTTGCCGAGGGTGCCTCCGTTCTGGATGGCCTAACGCTGCGCGAGGCAAAGGCCGTCGGTAAGCAGATGTTCCTCGGCTTCGACACCGTTTCGGTTGTCGGCACGGCCGTGCGTAGGGTCGACTCGGGGGTCTGGCTCCGTGTGCACCTCGGTATTTATGGGGCGTGGGATTTCGCCGGTGCCGTGAGCCCGCTTTTTTCTCGCGCCCGGGCAGGAGTCAATGGGGGCGCTCATAGTGTGGGTGCGCCGCGAGGCGTCGGCGCTCGCAGTGACGTTTTGTCTGCGACCGAAGGACAGCGCCGCAACGTTCGGGTCTCCGAAGACGAACGCGATTTGGGCGTTTCCCTTGACGAGACGTTCCCCCATGAACCTGTTGGTGCGGTGCGGGTTCGCCTGCTGACGGAGTCAACCGTGGCTGACCTGCGCGGCCCCACCGCCTGCGAGGTGCTTGATGTCGCGGCCGTGCAACTCGTGCTCAACCGCCTGGGTCCCGATCCAGTGACCGATCTTGGCCCCGAAGCCGAGCAGCGCTTCGTGGACGCCGTAACCCGACGCAAGGTTGCGATCGGCCAGTTGCTGATGGACCAATCCATCGTCGCCGGTATCGGCAACGTGTACCGCGCCGAGATACTCTTTCGAGCCCAGCTCAGCCCCTACACTCCCGGAAACCTGGTGCCGGTTGACACGGTGCGCGCCCTCTGGCATGACTGGTGTGTGTTGTTGCCTATTGGTATCCGCAAAGGAAAAATGCTCACACGTTTGGGAGAGGACGCGCCGGTGCGCGACATCCGAGCCGAGCGTTATTGGACGTACAAGCGCGAGGGGCTGCCGTGTCGGCGCTGCGGGAGCAACATCCGTTTGGATGTCATGGGCGCGCGCAAGCTGTATTGGTGCCCCGGGTGTCAGACTTAGGCCATCATGAGCCTCACCCTTCTGAACGCCCGCATTCCCGGCGAACGTAGCCTCGTCGGCTCCCTGATCAACGTCGTGGTGGAGCGCGGGGTCATTCGCGACATCGACTTTGTGGGGGCAACGGGTGTGATCTCCCTCACGGAGGTAGAGGGCGAGACCATCGATGTGGGTGGTCGCTATATTGTTCCCGGGCTCTGGGATAACCACGTTCACTTCTCCAACTGGGCGCAGGCGCGTCGCCGGGTTGACGTGTCGGGTTCCAACTCGCTCGATCAGATTGTTGCGCTCGTGGGGGAGTGGATCGCTGCCGGTAAGGGCCCGTTCCTCGGTGCCAAGTTCTTGGCCAACCTCTGGCCCGTTCAGCCGCGTTTTAGTGACCTGGATGCTGTCTCCGGCGACACCCCCGTCTACCTTCTCAGCGCCGACCTGCACAGTGCGTGGCTCAACTCGGCGGCGCTCGCCGAGCAGGGCAAGGCTTCTCATGCCACGGGGTATCTCGTGGAGCAAGACGCGTTCGATGTCAGTGTCGCGCTCGGCAAGGTGAGCGATGACGAAGGTGATGCCTTTGCAGCGGATGCGGCCCGCGCGGCAGCGGCTCGCGGCGTCGTCGGCATCGTGGAATTCGAAATGGACCGCAACGTCGCCACGTGGCGTCGGCGCATCGCGAATGGCATCACGCAGCTGCGGGTCGAAGCGGGGATCTACACCGCCGACATCGATCAGGCGATCGAAATGGGCCTGCGTTCCGGCGATACCATTGCCTCGACCGACGGACTCCTGAAGGTGGGGTCTCACAAGATCATCACCGATGGCTCCCTGGGCTCGCGCACCGCCTTCTGCTTCAACGAGTACCCCGGAATGGCTGGTCAGCCGCATGCGCACGGCGTTCTGAACGTTGCCTACAGCGACCTTGTGCTCCTGATGGCCAAGTCGTGGGCGGCTGGCATCTCTCTGGCAGTGCATGCCATTGGCGACCGCGCTAACACCCTCGCCCTGGATGCCTTCGAGACCGTTCGGTGCGACGGTTCGATCGAGCACGCGCAACTCTTGACCTACACCGACATCGCTCGCATCGCGAAGCTTGGCGTCACGGCCAGCGTTCAACCCGAACATGCCATGGATGATCGCGACTCGGCCGACGTGTTGTGGGCTGGGCGCACATCCGGAGCATTCCCGTTCCGTGACATGTTGGGCGCCGGCGTGAAGCTGGCCTTTGGGTCGGATGCCCCGGTGACGCCGCTGGACCCTTGGCTCGCCATTGCCTCAGCAGTGGAGCGCACCCGCGATGGATTGCCCCCCTGGCATCCCGAGCAGCGCATCGCTCCCGAGGCCGCACTGGCTGCCTCCACGCGTTCGCGCATTGCGGTTGGTGAGCCCGCCGACATCGTCATCGTCGATTACGACCCGCTGCTGTCCTCCGTGGATGAGCTGCGCAGCATGCCCGTCGCCCTCACGCTGGTCGCCGGTCGCGTCACCCACTCCGCCCTCTAGGGAAATGAAAAACTCCGGGTCCGCCGAGGCGAAGTACCGGAGTTTCCAAATCGAGGCCCGAGTAACATGAAACAGCGGTCTGCAAGGGCTTGCTTACAAATTGTACCTCGGAGGGTGGACCGTGGCAAAGACCGTCAGTGAAGACGCGTGGATTGAGTCTTGCCTGAGTTCTGGGAGATTCTCAACGTATGTCAAAGCGGCAGGGGGCTCACGAGAACGAGCTCTTGATCTCTATCAGTGGAATGCGAAGCTCAGCGCCGCCTTCCTGCATGATCTCAGTCATTTGGAGGTTGGCTTGAGAAACGCGTGTGACCGCCAATTAAACGAAGCAGTTCTCGACGGGGACAACCACTGGAGTGATCCCGCTACTTTGATGGCTCTTTTCCCGGTCACGCTGAGGAGGGACCGCGCGAGCGGTCGAGTCCGTGATGGAAATAAGACTCCACGCGCTAACGTCGAAAGGGCGAGACTGAGTGCGGAAACGTTCCCGGATTCTCCTTTGATTGCCGGCAAAATTGTTGCGGAAATTATGTTCGGTTTTTGGACGTATTTATTGTCGGATGCTCACGAAAAAACTATCTGGGTGCCCTATCTACACAAGGCATTTCCAAAGGGAACAGACCGCGGTCTCTTGAACGACGCGCTTGGATCTCTCCGAGTTTTTCGAAATCGCGTGGCTCATCATGAAAACATTCTCAATGGTTCAGAGAGCGAGCGCCGTCGAATTGTCTTCCTCACGCGATTGCTTTCGCCCGAGGCTCTGACGCACCTTCGCCTGAACAGCGACGTGGCAGAGCTACTTGCTGCTCGACCTTAGGTTGCCTTTGCTCCGAAGAGTGAAGGGTTTCAATTTCATGAACATCGACATTAACACGGTATTCAGCGAGACTACGATGACCTTCCGGGCCGGACTGGTTGAAATCATTCAGCGAACCGAGCCAGACCAGGCCTAACGCAAACAGGTCAACATCATTTGGAGTTCCCCCATTCCTTCTCTCGCCAAGACGCGGTATATCGATGTTCTTTCCACACCGGATGTTCCCCGCACCTTCCTCAGCGCCCTCCTCGCCCGTTCCGCATACGCGTTGGTCATTCTGCCTCTGTTCTTCGCGGTTCAAGCAACCTCGGGGTCAGTCGCGACGGCAGGGATTGCGGTCGCCGCCTACGGTGTCACAGCCTCGTTTTTGGCTCCTCTTCGCGCCCAATTGATTGACCGCCACGGACGACAGTTCGTCCTGCTCGTGCTGGCATTGGCTTTTGGTGGATTCATCGCCGCGATGGCTCTGGGTGCTTTTGCCTCATGGCCGGGCATCGTGATGGTCGTGCTCGCCGCGCTAGCCGGATGTGTCGCACCACCGATTGGGCCATCGATGCGTGTGGCCTGGGCCGAGCTCGCACCCCAGCCCGCCCTGCTGCGCAAAGCCCTGAGTTTTGACTCCGTCGTTGAAGAATTGCTCTATCTCGTGGGACCGGCAGCCTCAGGGTTTGCCCTCGCCGTCTTTGCTCCAGGGTGGGTGCTGCTGGTTCCCGCCATTCTGGTCATCGCCGGCACGGTCATGTTCGTGACGTCACCGGCCATTCGCCGTGATTCTGTCGGGAAAAAAAGTTCAGATGCGGATGTTGCTCCAGATCAAAAACCCAGTGTTGCGCCAGGCGTTGCGTCGACGCCGCCAACGCGACGACGCCCAACATTGCTCGGCAATCCACATTTCTTGGGGCTGCTGATGCCCGCGGTCGTGGCCGGCTTGATCTCCGGAAACCTCACCATTGCCGTCCCTGCCGCCTTCCCCGGAACATCCGGAGCGGCGGCTGCCGGCATTGTTCTCGGACTCTTCGCGGGCGGTAGCGCCGTCGGTGGTCTCATCTTTGGCGCTCTGCCCCTAGCGGGCCGACCCCGCGCCCAGGTCATCCTGATTGCCCTCATCCTTTCGGGACTGTCGACTCTGGTCGGCGTGACGTCGGCTCTCACCGGCAACGGCTTCGGGATGGCCGCGGCAATCGTGGTAACCGGTCTCTTCTTCTCACCGGTCATGATCGTCGCATATGTCGGAGCGAACGATTTCGGGGGAGAGACGCGCAAAACCGAATCAACGACCTGGGTCAACACGAGCCACAACATCGGTGGCGCGGCCGGCAGTGCCGTCGCTGGATTCGTTATTCAAGCATCCGGCGTACCGCAATCTTTCTTCGTTGCCGGCGCCATCTCCGTTGCCTTGCTCGTAGCCGCCTGGTTTCTCGCGTCGCGTCCCGACCCGACGAGGGCTCGACTTTAAAGCCGCTAAAACGTACAATTTAGTCATGACGACAATCCCCGCCACCGAAGCCCGTCAGAAGTGGGCACAGACACTTCAGCTGGCACAGCGCGAACCCGTAACGATTACGCAGCATGGTCGTGCGAGTGTTGTATTGCTCGATGCGGAGGTTGCTCGACGAGCGCTAGAAGCTCTTGAGGACGCCCAAGATATAGCGGACGCGAAGGCGGCTGAGGCCGAGATGGCTGCTGGGGGTGTCCCGATTTCTCTCGAGGACATTGCCAAGGAGCTCGGCATCACTCTTGACTAAAAGATATCGTGTTGAATTATCGGTCAACGCGGGTCGCCAGTTTCGAAAACTTGATCGACATGTTCAAAGACGTATCACTGGGGCACTGTCACTCTTGAGGGACACGCCTAGGCCTCCCGCATCGAAGAGTCTTGTTGGTCATCCCGGCTACGTGCGTGTGCGTGTTGGTGACTATCGAATCGTTTACACCATTGAAGATGACCTGCTTGTCGTTTTGGTTCTGACAATGGGGCACAGGCGAGAGGTTTATCGGGACATCTAGAACTCTTTGCATCACCCGGGGCCGTCGTGGCGTCTGAACCAGATTCTGAATAGAGTTATGGGCAATATTTAACGGAACATTTTCCGATGAGCTGATTACTCGTGACCGGGGCAACGAATGAAAAACAACAACTCGTCAGCGTCCCCTCATCTCGCCAAAAAGTATGACGCGGCCTTCTTCGACGGCTTAGAAACCGGCTCTGTGAAGAGTGCCCGAAAATATGCCGACGTTCTCTCCTCACTCATTTCTCCTCGGTCTGTCATTGATGTCGGATGCGGAACCGGTGCTTGGTTGTTGGCCTTCAAAGAGGGCGGTGCGACGGAGCTTGTCGGCCTGGATGGCGACTGGGTGCATGAAGGAGAGCTCCTTGATCGGGACATTCGGTTTATCGCCTGCGATTTGAACGAACGCCAGCAGCTCCCCACTTCTGTTCGTGCAGACCTGGCAATGTCGCTCGAGGTCGCTGAGCATCTCGAGGAGAGCTCCGCGGATTCCTTCGTTCACACCCTGACGGACTTCTCCGACGTCGTCCTTTTCAGCGCGGCCTATTCGGGGCAGGGCGGCACTAACCACATCAATGAGCAACCGCACACCTACTGGGCGCAAAAATTTGGCTCCCGCGGTTATGTTCCGTTCGATATTTTTCGTGCCCGTTTCTGGGCCGACGCTTCTATTGACTGGTGGTACCGCCAGAATGTTTTTCTTTACGTGAAGTCCGGTTCAGACGCTCACGTCATGTTGACCAGCAAGGGATATGCCCCGATGACGGAGATTTCCTTCATGGACTGTGTTCATCCTGAATTGTTGATGCGGGATCGTGACGCCAGCAAACAATTTCTTTCCCGGCCGGTTCGCTCGTTTGTGCCCCGGCCAGTGAAATCCGTCGCACGGGGAGTGAGAAACATTCTCCTGCGATTCACAGCTTCTCGATAAATGCAGAACGGCCCACCACGAGGGCGGGCCGTTCTGCATTACGAGGGGATGACGGGAATCGAACCCGCGTCATTAGTTTGGAAGACTAAGGCTCTACCATTAAGCTACATCCCCGAAGGAAGGGCAACGATAACGTTGCTCTGCGCTGGTTCCCATTCTATACGTTAGAGTTGCTCTTGGTCTTCTCGCCTCGGCGGTAATGATCCGCAGCCCATGTTTGCTTCACGCAAATAATGATCCGGGGCGTAGCTCAGCTTGGCTAGAGCGCCCGCTTTGGGAGCGGGAGGTCGCAGGTTCGAATCCTGTCGCCCCGACACGAAAGAAAAAAGAAACACCAGCACGACCAGAATCACAATCACCCAACACCACACCACAGGAGTACCCCTACGTGAAGACCTCGGTCGAAACCCTGAGCCCCACCCGCGCGAAGATCACGATTACCGTGACGCCCGAGGAGCTCAAGCCCTCTCTGACACACGCTTATGAGCACATTGCAGAAACGGTGACGATCCCCGGGTTCCGCAAGGGCAAGATCCCTGCGCGCATCCTGGAACAGCGTGTCGGTAAGGCCGCCATCCTGGATCACGCCGTCAATGAAGGCCTCGAGGGTTTCTACCGTCAGGCCGTTGTCGACAACAAGATTCGTCCCCTGGGCAAGCCCGAGGCTGACATCACGACCTGGCCCAGCCAGGAAGACTTCTCCGGTGACCTCATTGTCACCATCGAGGTAGATGTTCGTCCGGTCATTAAGCTTCCCGACTTCGACGGTCTCAAGGTTGAAGTTGAGCCGCTGTCGGTATCCGCTGATGAAATTCTTCAAGAACTCGACAACCTTCGTAGTCGTTTCGGCACCCTGGTGTCGGTTGACCGCCCCGCCAAGACGGGCGACTTCGCTCAGCTTGACCTGGTCGCAACCATCGGTGGCAAAGAGGTCGACACGGCTTCGAGCATCTCCTACGAGCTCGGCAGTGGCGAACTGATCGAGGGCATCGACGAGGCTCTTGACTCCCTGACCGCCGGCGAGACCACGACGTTTGAGTCCAAGCTTCTCGGTGGTGACAACGAGGGCGAGGTCGCAGAGATCACCGTCACGTTGACCGCTGTCAAGGAGCGCGAGCTCCCCAAGGCCGACGATGACTTCGCTCAGATTGCCAGCGAGTTCGACACCATCGTGGAGCTGAAGGCCAACTTGAAGTCAGAGGTTGAGCGTCGCAAGACGGGCGACTTGGCTCGTGTTGCCCGCGAGAAGCTCGTTGAGCAGCTCATCGCCTCCATCGACATTCCTGTTCCTGCTGGTCTCATTGAGGCTGAGGTCCACAATCACCTCGAGGGCGAAAGCCGTCTCGAAGATGACGTGCACCGCGCCGAGGTCACCGAAGAGAGCACCAAGACCTTCAAGACGCAGATTCTTCTGGACACCATTGCCGAGGCAGAGAGTGTTGAAGTCAGCCAGGACGAGCTGACGCAGTACATCATTCAGGGTTCACAGCAATACGGAATGGAGCCCAGCGAGTTCGCTGAGATCCTGACCAAGAACAACCAGATCCCGTCGATCGTTGCTGAGGTTGCGCGGAACAAGGCTGTTGCCATTGTTTTGGGCAAGGCCAAGGTCGTTGACACCAAGGGCAAGGTTGTCGACATGAGCGCCTTCGTTCCTGTCTCCAATGCTGCTGCAGCGGATGCCGTTGAGGGCGACAGTGAAGCCGGGGCAGAAAAGCCCGCCAAGAAGACTGCTGCGAAGAAGGCTCCTGCCAAGGACAAGGCTGTCGAAGCTGATGCTGTTGAGGGCGATGCTGAGAAGCCCGCCAAGAAAGCAGCGGCCAAGAAGCCTGCCGCCAAAAAGGACTAATTTCTTTCACGCGAACGAGATCCTCTGGGAAACCGGAGGGTCTCGTTCGTCGTTAAGCCACCGTCGCTTGCGGGCTTGCGGGCTTGTAGAGATCTTGCCTCGTGGATTTAGGGGAGCAGGCGCTGGGCGAAACTGACGAGCAAGCTGAGTCCAAGGGTGAACATGACGACGGCGATGATGGCATCCAGAACACGCCATGCTGTCGGCTTTGTGAAGAGCGGCGCGAGAAGACGCGCACCGAAACCCAGCGTGCTGAACCAGAGGAGTGATCCGAGCATCGCGCCGCCGGCAAACCACCAGCGTTGGTCCTCATACGTTCCCGCGACGGAGCCCAACAGCAGGACGGTATCCAGGTAGACGTGAGGGTTTAAGAAAGTGAGAGCCAGCATGGTGCCAACGGCTGCCTTGAGGCTGATGGGCGCTCCACCGGATTCGGCCGTCAGCGTTTCAGGTTTGATCGCACGCTTGGCCGCCATGACACCGTAGGTGCAGAGGAACACACCGCCGATGACCTCGATCACGAGAAGGAGCCATTCAAGTTGATTGATGATGGCGCCGAGCCCGGCAACTCCGACGGCAATGAGGATGGCATCGGAAATCGCGCAGATGACGACAATGACGAGCACGTGCTCGCGCCGCAGACCCTGGCGCAGAACGAAGGCATTTTGAGCGCCGATTGCCACGATGAGTGCGAGCCCAAATCCCAAGCCAGCGAGGGCAGCAGTGAGGGCTATCAGCATTGGATAAGCCTAGCGGCGGTCATGTTCTGCGCCTGAGGCGAACATCCGGCACATTTTCTTTGCCACGGGCGAACACTGCCGTGTCATGTCGGTGCGCTCCGATAGATTCGACATATCGCGTCAAGTACCGGCGCGTGAAGGTGAAATGGAGCGTGACATGGCCGAAATGCCAATGCCCAACAGCGTGTTTGAGCGACTTCTCAAAGATCGCATTATCTGGCTTGGGTCAGAGGTGCGCGATGACAACGCCAACGAAATCTGCGCCAAGATTCTGCTACTTGCAGCCGAGGACGCCGAAAAGGATATTTTCCTTTACATTAACTCTCCCGGTGGATCGATTACGGCCGGTATGGCCATCTACGACACCATGCAGTTTGTTCCCAACGACATCGTGACCGTCGGAATTGGAATGGCCGCATCCATGGGCCAGTTGCTTCTGACCAGTGGCACCAAGGGCAAGCGCTACATCACGCCGAACGCTCGCGTGCTCTTGCACCAGCCGCACGGTGGATTCGGTGGAACAGCCAGCGACATCCAGACGCAGGCCGCACTCATCAACTCGATGAAGCAACGCCTCGCCGAGATCACCGCTTCGCAAACCGGCAAGACCGTCGAGCAGATCAACATTGACGGTGACCGCGACCGCTGGTTCACCGCTCAGGAAGCGCTCGAGTACGGCTTTGTCGACTACGTTCGCGAAACCCTCAACGACGTCGCCGGTGGCGGCGGCACGGCACCCAAGAAGTAGCCGACCAGAATTGTGACGAACAGGACTGACATGAACATCCCTACCTTCGGTGGCACGGCATTCGGCGCTTCCAGCGCTCCTGAGAGCCGCTACATCCTCCCCACGTTCGAAGAGCGCACGGCCTACGGCTACAAGCGCCAAGACCCCTACGCCAAGTTGTTCGAAGACCGCATCGTGTTTCTCGGTGTTCAGGTTGACGACGCCTCGGCCGATGACGTCATGGCGCAGCTTCTCGTTCTCGAGAGCCAAGACCCAGACCGCGACATCGTTATGTACATCAACTCTCCTGGTGGTTCTTTCACCGCGATGACGGCGATTTACGACACGATGCAGTACATCCGTCCGCAGATCCAGACCGTGTGTCTGGGGCAGGCTGCTTCGGCTGCCGCTGTGCTGTTGGCTGCGGGTACGCCCGGTAAGCGTCTGGCGTTGCCTAACGCTCGTGTGCTGATTCACCAGCCCTCCGCTGGCGAGGGTGGCCGTGGTCAGGCTAGCGACATCGAGATTCAAGCTAAAGAGATCATGCGCATGCGTGATTGGCTTGAAGAGACGCTGTCCAAGCACTCGAACCGCAGCATTGAGCAGGTCAACAAGGACATCGACCGCGACAAGATTTTGTCTGCTGCCGAAGCTCTCGAATATGGTCTGATCGACCAGGTTCTGACCTCGCGCAAGAACGCTGTCGTCGCGGCCTAATCTCCGCTTTTTCTCAACACATCCCCGACTTCGGTTGGGGATGTGTTGTTTCCGCCGGCA
Organism: Microbacteriaceae bacterium; assembly: GCA_947443745.1. Lineage (GTDB taxonomy): Bacteria > Actinomycetota > Actinomycetes > Actinomycetales > Microbacteriaceae > Alpinimonas. The sequence goes on from CANEXL010000021.1 coordinate 13,075, forward strand.
TAACGGCACGCGGATGCGTTGAAGCGGCAGGTTGCAGGCCGATGTCCGAGGTTGCGGCTAGGCTAAATTTGCACACCGAAGAAGATTTGTAGACGGGGAGACACCATGGCACGCATTGGCGAAAGCGCTGACCTGCTCAAGTGTTCCTTCTGTGGCAAAAGCCAGAAGCAGGTCCAGCAGCTGATTGCCGGGCCGGGCGTCTACATCTGCGACGAATGCGTCGAGTTGTGCAACGAAATCATCGAAGAGCGTCAGGCCGAGGCCGGCGAAGCTGTTCTCGAAGACTTTGACCTCCCCAAGCCCAAAGAAATCTTTGCCTTCTTGGGGGAGTACGTCATCGGGCAGGAGCAGGCCAAGCGGGCTCTCTCCGTTGCGGTCTACAACCACTACAAGCGCGTGCGTGCCAGTGACGAAATCACCTCTGCTGAGGCCAAGGCCGACGAGGTCGAAATCGCCAAGAGCAACATTCTTCTCATTGGCCCCACGGGTTGCGGCAAGACCTATCTTGCTCAGACCCTGGCCCGTCGCCTCAACGTTCCCTTTGCCGTCGCGGATGCCACGGCGCTGACGGAAGCCGGCTATGTCGGTGAAGACGTTGAGAACATCTTGCTCAAGCTTTTGCAGGCCGCGGACTTCGATGTTGCTCGCGCCGAGCGCGGCATCATCTACATCGATGAAATCGACAAGGTCGCCCGCAAGGCCGAGAACCCCTCAATCACCCGCGATGTTTCGGGTGAAGGCGTTCAGCAGGCGCTGCTCAAGATTCTCGAGGGCACCGTTGCTTCTGTGCCCCCTCAGGGCGGCCGTAAGCACCCGCAGCAGGAGTTCATCCAGATAGATACGACCAACGTGTTGTTCATCGTTGCGGGAGCCTTTGCGGGCCTGGAAGACATCATCTCGGCTCGTGCGGGCAAGAAGGGCATCGGCTTCGGTGCCCCACTGCACAGCAAAGACGACAACCGTGACTTCTTCAGCGAAGTTATGCCTGAAGACCTCCACAAGTTTGGCTTGATTCCCGAGTTCATCGGTCGCCTTCCCGTCATCGCCACAGTGACGCCGCTCGATGCCGAAGCCCTGATCGACATCTTGATTCAGCCCAAGAACGCGCTGATCAAGCAGTACCAGCGCATGTTCGCCATTGATGGCGTTGAGCTCGAGTTCGAAACAGATGCTCTCTCTGCCATCGCTGATCTCGCCGTTCTTCGTCAGACCGGTGCTCGCGGCCTTCGATCCATCATGGAAGACGTGCTCGGCCCGATCATGTTTGAGGTTCCCTCAACTGACCAGGTTGCCAAGGTCATCGTCACGCGTGAATCGGTGGTCGACGGCGCTGCCCCCACCATCATTGCTCGCGAGCACGTGCGAGCAGAGAAGTCCGCCTAAAGCTCCTGACCGGCCCGGCGTTTCCTCATCGCCATCGTGGTGTGTGGAAACTCGTGTGCAATTGTCTTTAATCGTCTGAATCGACGGTAACGGTTACGGACCCCAGAGCATCCACGCGGATAGTTGTGCCGTCATCGAGCTCGACCACTGGACGACCCTCGAGCCACGTCAGGGTCCAACGCCATTCTGCGACGCCCGCCTCAGGATTCGCTGCGGCCAACGTCGTCAGTTCAGCTTCAACGCTCGTGATGGCCGCCAGCACCGATTCGGGAAGTCCCGCCGGCGGCGGCCGCCACACGCTCCACCGTGTGCCCAGCTGCATGACTAGTTGCCAGACTCGGCAGCAGGGGCTGGGTCAGCTGCAGGTTCTGCCGGTGCAAGTTCAAAGTCGGTGACCGAAAGCTCGTCAGCGACAGCGAGGGTCAGCACCTCGATGCGACCAACAGCGCGAAGGTCATCGAGAGCATTCGTAAGTAGGGCAATCATCGCGGCCGGGCCATTGATCGTGGCCGACAGCACGACGGTCTTCTGCGATGCTTTGGCGTCCGTCTTTCCACGGCGGATCCCAATGAGGGCGGCGGAGGCGGCCACCAAAATGGCGGGGTCGCTCTCGCCGACCATGACCGTGTCGAACTCAGCGACGACGGGCCAGGCACTGCGGTGAACAGAATCCTCGTTGTACCACGACCAGACCTCCGCGGTGGCGAAGGGCAGAACGGGCGCGAACAGGCGCAGCATGACGTTGAGTGCCAGACGAAGGGCAGCGACAGCCGAAGCCTGCTCGGCGTGCTCGAGGTTGTAGGCACGTTCCTTGACCAGCTCGAGGTAGTCGTCGCAGAAGGTCCAGAAGAAGCTCTCCGTTACTTCCAACGCCTTGGCGTGGTCGTAGTTCGTGAGAGCCGTCGTGGCCTCCGTGACGACACCGCGCAGCGACGCGAGCATGCTGAGGTCCAGTGGGTTCGTGACCTGAGCATTGTCGGCGGACTCAAAGCCCAAGATGAACTTGGACGCGTTCAAAACCTTAATGGCCAGGCGGCGACCAATCTTGATTTGGGTCGGGTTCTGCGGGTCAAATGCGGCGTCTGTTCCGAGGCGGCTCGAGGCAGCCCAGTACCGAACCGCATCCGAACCGTGCTGCTCCAGCATGTCGGCCGGGGTGACAACGTTGCCCTTAGACTTCGACATCTTCTTGCGGTCTGGGTCCACGATGAAACCCGAGAGCGCCGCGTGCTTCCAGGGCTTTTCACCGAGCTCGAGCGTCGCGCGCAGCATGGTCGAGAAGAGCCACGTGCGAATGATGTCCTGGCCCTGGGGGCGCAGGTCGAAAGGCCACACGAGCGAGAAAAGTTCCTCATCGCGTTCCCAACCGCCGGCTAGTTGAGGGGTCAGCGAGCTCGTCGCCCAGGTGTCCATGACATCGACTTCGCCGACGAAACCGTTGGCAACACCGCGGTGAGCCTCGGTGAATCCTGCCGGAACATCCGTGGAGGGGTCGACAGGCAGCTGCTCACGCGTGGCGATCATGGGCTTTTCGAAGACGGGGTTGCCGTCGGCATCCAGCGGATACCACACGGGGATGGGCACACCGAAGAAACGCTGACGCGAGATCAGCCAGTCGCCCGTGAGGCCACCCACCCAGTTCTCGTAGCGGACACGCATGAACTCGGGGTGCCATTCAAGGTCGCGGCCAAAGCCGAGAAGCTTCTCGCGCAGAACCTCGTCGCGGGCACCATTTTTGATGTACCACTGGCGCGTCGAGACGATCTCAAGGGGCTTGTCGCCCTTTTCGAAGAACTTCACGGGGTGCACGATGGGCTTGGGCTCGCCGATCATTTCGCCAGATGCTGTCAGCATCTCGACCACACTCTGCTTGGCCGAGAATACCGTCTTGCCCGCGAGCTCAGCGTAGGCGGCGAGGCCAGCCTCGGAGGAGATTCCCTCGGGAGCGTCGGGGAGAAGGCGACCATCGAATCCGATAATGGCACGAATGGGGAGGTCAAGCTCACGCCACCAAATCACGTCGGTGAGGTCACCGAACGTACAGATCATGGCAATGCCCGAACCCTTGTCGGGCTGAGCGAGGTGATGGGCCAAGACGGGAACCTCCACACCAAAGACCGGCGTCGTGACCATCGTGTTGAAGAACGGCTTGTAGCGGTCGTCATCGGGGTGCGCCACGAGAGCAACACAGGCGGCCAACAGCTCGGGGCGGGTGGTCTCGATGTGGATGTCCGTGCCATCAGCCTTGTGAAAAGCGAGGCGGTGATAGGCGCCGGGCATTTCTTTATCTTCCAGCTCGGCCTGGGCGACGGCCGTGCGGAAAGTGACATCCCACAGAGTGGGGGCCTGCGCCTGGTACGCCTCGCCGCGCTCAACGTTGCGCGTGAAGGCAAGCTGGCTCACAAACAGCGACTCGTCACCGATGGTGCGATACGTTTGCTTCCAGTCAACGGAGAGGCCAAGAATGCGCCAGACGTCTTCAAACTGCTTCTCGTCTTCAACCGTCAGACGCTCACACAGCTCAATGAAGTTGCGGCGACTGATGGGTTTCTGATCGGCGGCCTTGGAGCTCTTGTTGTCGCCACCTTCGAAGGGGGGAACGAATCCGGTTTCGTACGGAAGCGAAGGATCGCAACGCACACCGTAGTAGTTCTGAACGCGGCGCTCGGTGGGGAGCCCGTTGTCATCCCAGCCCATCGGGTAGAAAACCTCTTTGCCGAGCATGCGCTGAAAACGCGCAATAACGTCGGTGTGGGTGTAACTAAACACGTGCCCGATGTGCAGTGAACCGGATGCCGTTGGCGGGGGAGTGTCGATCGAGAAGATGCTGGCGCGGGTCTGACCCTCGCGCTTAAAGTGATGGGTTCCGGCGGCTTCCCAGAGACCATCCCACTTGGGTTCGAGACCTTCGAGAGCCGGCTTGTCAGGAACGGTGGCGGGCGTGTTTGTCACGATAATCTCTCGGTCTCTATATGGGCGGCACCGTGTCTGTTGCCGGCGTATTTTGCCGGCGAAGATGCCTCAAATGTGAATTGGTCAAGCCTACCAAGAGGCGTAGACTGTGAACAATTGTTCACGAATACCCAAATGAGGCCCCCGCTCTTGCAGCAAAAACCATCTCGTCCCGTAGGACTCGTCATCGCCACGCTTGCACTCAGTGGCGCAGTCGTTTCACTGATGCAAACCCTTCTCGTTCCGATCATTCCCGATATTCCAAAACTGCTCGATGTCTCGGTCGACGACGCATCCTGGTTGATTACCGCGACCCTGTTGGCCAGTGCCGTCGCGACGCCATCACTCTCAAAACTTGCGGACATGTTTGGCAAACGCCGCATGATGATCGTGAGTTTGATCATGATGATCGCTGGTTCCGTGCTCGGAGCCTTGAGTCTGTCCCTTCCGCTCCTCATCACAGCACGCGCGATGCAAGGCTTTTCAATGGCGCTCATTCCCATCGGCATCAGCATCATGCGCGATGAAATTCCTCGCGAAAAGCTTGGATTCTCGGTGGCGTTGATGAGCGCAACCATGGGAATCGGAGCGGCCATTGGTTTGCCCGTCGGTGGCCTTATCTACTTCGCGCTTGGATGGCACGGGATCTTCTGGGTTCCGGCGCTCATTGGCGTCCTCATGCTGATTGCCATCTTGGTCGTCATTCCTGAGTCGAGCTTGATCTCAGGTGGAACATTTGATTACCTCGGGGGCTTGCTGCTCTCGGGCGCTCTTCTGGCGTTGCTCCTCGCCGTCACAAAGGGCTCAACGTGGGGTTGGGGTAGCCCGCTCACCGTGGGCACTCTGGCGCTGTCCGTTGGCTTTATCGCCAGCTGGATTCCGTGGGAGCTTCGGTCCAAAGATCCCCTCGTGGACTTGAGGACGTCAGCCCTCCGCCCCGTACTGCTCACCAACATCGCCTCCCTCCTCGTGGGATTCGCGATGTACGCGAACATGTTGTCGACGACGCAACTTTTGCAAATACCTCGAGCGAGTGGTTACGGATTCGGATTGACCGTTCTGGAAGCGGGTATGGCGCTCTTGCCGGCAGCGTTGATGATGGTAGTTGCGGCGCCCATTTCGGCACGCCTCACGAGTCGATACGGGGCAAAAACGGCACTGATTGCGGGAGCTCTCATTCTGGGGATTGGATATGTTGCGCGATCATTGTTTATTTCTAGCGAATGGGAAATCATTGTCGGCGCGATGGTCATTTCGATGGGGACGGCCGTTGCCTACGCGGCGATGCCCACCATCATTATGAGTGCGGTTCCTCGCACAGAAACGGCCGCTGCTAACGGTTTCAACACGGTGGTGCGCACGATCGGCACGGCGACGTCCAGTGCTGTCATTGCGACGACGCTGACGGGGACGACGTTCCTCATTGGCGGCGCACTCTTTCCTCAGTTGTTTGCATTTCGGGAGATCTTCATCGTCGCAGCAGTTGCCTCCTTCCTCGGAGCCATGGTTGCTGCGTGGTTGCCCACAAGGAACTCCTCATGACCTTGGGAAAGAAGTCAGCCCAGCCAGCAGTGGTGACACACTCTCGCCCCGAGCGTCAGGCGGTCATTGATGCTGCGGGCAGACTGTTTGCCGAACACGGATACGCGACGGTCACGATTCGGCAAATTGCAGAAGCTGCGGGAGTATCCCCAGCACTCGTCATGAAAATCGGCGGCAGTAAGGCATCCCTTTTTGGCAGCCTCGCCTCATCGCAGATTGAACCGTTGGGCGACGACTACCCTCGCGATCAAGTGGCCCTTGAGCTCCTGAGGCGCATTCATGCTCGCCGCGAATCCTCGACCGTGGAGCCATGGATCCAGGCTGTCGTTCGCGTCATTGATGCCCCGGATCCGGAGGAGGCGCGCGAAAACTTTGACGCCGTGTATCTCTCCTTTCTTCGTCGTTTCATGATCGGTGACCATAATGTTGATGCTCGCCTCGATATGGTCGCCTCAATGTTTATTGGCTTCGCCATTTACCTCAACAGGTTGAGCCTCGGATTACGGCAGGGCGATGTTGCGTGGGAGATTCCTCGCTACGCCGCCATGATCCAGTCCATCCTTGATTCCGATGAACTTCCGACCGAGGCCAGCTAGCCCCGGTGGGCAGTCCGCAGCCGTTAGACTTAAGCCAACGACGCTAATCCGGCCATCACCGGGGAGTCTTCGGAAGAAGAGGACATTTTGTCCCCAGTAGAACCGAGCGGGTCTGGCCCGTCACAGCCAAAGAACAAGGGGCTCGAGAGGTAACTTTCGGGCAAGCGCAGGTGGTACCGCGGTGACTTTCTCATCGTCCTGGCACAGTGATTATCGATAACTGGAGCCCACCGTGACGTATCCCCGCCGAACCGCCTTCGGAACCCCCGCCGACATCGTTCCCTCGCCCTCTTTCCCCGAGCTCGAAGAGAAGATTCTGGCGTTTTGGAAAGCCGATGACACCTTCAAGGCGTCCATCAATCAGCGGGCCGAAGCCGGTGCTGAGGAATGGGTCTTCTACGACGGCCCCCCCTTTGCCAATGGCCTTCCTCACTATGGCCATCTGCTGACGGGATATGCCAAAGACCTGTTCCCGCGATACCAGACGATGCAGGGCAAGCGCGTTGAGCGACGCTTTGGGTGGGACACCCACGGACTGCCGGCGGAACTTGAAGCCATGCGCCAGCTGGGCATCACCAAAAAAGAAGAAATCGAAGAGATGGGCATTGCAACCTTCAACGACGTTGCTCGCGAATCGGTTTTGAAATACACCGGTGAGTGGCAAGAATACGTCACCCGTCAGGCCCGCTGGGTTGATTTTGAAAACGACTACAAGACGCTTGACATCACGTTTATGGAGAGCGTCATCTGGGCGTTCAAGCGCCTGCACGACAAGGGTCTGGCCTACGAAGGCTTCCGTGTTCTGCCCTATTGCTGGAATGACGAGACGCCGCTGTCCAACCACGAGCTGCGCATGGATGATGACGTCTACAAGATGCGTCAAGACCAGTCGGTCACGGTCACCTTCCCCCTCGAAGGCGAGAAGGCGCAGGCGCTCGGACTCGTTGGCGTTCGCGCCATGGCCTGGACGACCACGCCCTGGACCCTACCCACCAATGCTGCTCTCGCCGTGGGTCCCGAGATTAACTACGCCGTTGTTGTGGCTGGTCCTGCTGGTGCAACCGATGGCGGTGTCGCCGGGGTGGCCGAGTACCTCATCTCGAACGACCTGCTCGGCAATTACGCCAAGGAGCTGGGGTACGAAAGTGCCGAAGACGCCCGCGCCGGCGTGTCTCGCACGTTCGACGGCCGCGACTTGGCCGATGTTCGGTACGAGCGCCTCTGGGATCACTACGCTGATGTGCCCGAGTACCAGAACAACGCCTGGCGTATCTTGGTGGCCGACTACGTCACCACCGCCGATGGCACGGGAATCGTTCACCAGGCTCCCGCTTACGGTGAAGAGGACCAGAAAATCTGTGAAGCTGCCGGCATCCCCGTGCAGATTTCCATCGACGCCGGTGGCAAGTTTCTCTCCGTTATCAGTGAGGTCGCCGGGCTTCAGGTCTTTGACGCCAACAAGCCATTGACGCAACTGTTGCGCGATGGCAACCGCCTCATCCGTCAAGCAAGTTATGACCACTCGTACCCGCACTGCTGGCGCTGCCGCAACCCGCTGATTTACCGTGCGGTCTCCAGCTGGTTCGTTCGCGTCACCGACTTTCGCGACCGCATGGAAGACCTCAACCAGGACATCAACTGGGTTCCGGAGAACGTCAAGGAAGGCCAATTCGGCAAGTGGATTGGCAACGCTCGCGACTGGTCGATTAGCCGCAACCGCTACTGGGGCTCGCCCATTCCCGTCTGGAAGAGCGATAACCCCGAATTCCCGCGCATGGATGTGTACGGTTCCCTCGACGAGATCGAGGCCGACTTTGGCGTTCGTCCCACCGATTTGCACCGTCCCTACATTGATGAGCTGACTCGTCCCAACCCCGACGACCCGTCGGGAAAATCCACCATGCGTCGCATTGAAGATGTGCTGGATGTCTGGTTTGATTCCGGATCGATGCCCTTCGCCCAAGTGCACTATCCGTTCGAGAACCAAGAATGGTTCGAGGAGCACAGTCCCGCTGACTTCATCGTCGAATACATCGGGCAAACGCGCGGGTGGTTCTACACACTGCACGTTCTCTCCACAGCCCTCTTCGATCGTCCCGCCTTCAAGAACGTGGTCAGCCACGGAATTGTGCTCGGTAATGACGGCCAGAAAATGTCGAAGTCGCTGCGTAATTATCCGGATGTCTCGGAGGTCTTTGACCGTGACGGCTCGGATGCGATGCGCTGGTTCCTGATGAGCTCCTCCGTGCTTCGGGGCGGAAACCTCGTTGTCAGCGAGGACGGCATTCGCGATGGTGTTCGCCAGATGCTGTTGCCGCTGTGGAACACCTATTACTTCTTCACCTTGTACGCCAACGCCGATGGGTACCAGGCGACGTGGCGCACCGACTCCACCAATGTGCTCGATCGCTACCTGTTGGCGAAGACACGCGACCTCATCGTGGACGTGCAGACCCATCTCGACGCCCTCGACGCCACGCTAGCCGCAGCCTCGCTGCGCGACTTCGCCGACGTGCTGACTAACTGGTACGTGCGCCGCTCGCGTGACCGTTTCTGGGCCGGCGCGTGTGCGTCTTCAGATCAAGAATCAGGTGAGGGAGCCGGTCGCGAGGCCTTCGACACCCTCTTCACCGTTTTGGAAACGCTGACGCGCGTTGCCGCTCCACTGCTGCCGTTGGTTACCGAGAACATTTGGCAAGGCCTCACCGGAGGGCGCAGCGTTCACCTCACCGACTGGCCAGAATCGGCCCAGTTCCCTGCCGCTGCCGGACTCGTTGCCTCGATGGATGCC
>CANEXL010000022.1 GCA_947443745.1 Microbacteriaceae bacterium
GACCACATTGAGGGAGATTAAAAGTCGTTGAGAGAGCGTCGGCGGCGAGGCCGACGCTCTCTCAAGCGTTGCTACTGTGTGATCCGGAAAATAGGATCGTCGAGCGAGCCGCCGAGCATTGTCACTGAGAAACCAGGACGCTGCACGTAAATGAACGCGTCGTTGATGAGCGGAACCGTATCTGCGTTTTTGACAAGTTCATTCGCAGCAGTGTTGAGGAGCGCGCAACGTTCCTTGGCATCTGATGCGGCCTCAGCCGCGCCAGACGCTGCTAATGACGCTTCGTTGGTAACGCTGCCGATGTTTCCGCCACCGTCAGCAATGCTGGGGCCGCTGAAGTTACCCAGTGGGCTGGCCATGCTGCCGACGAAGTTAAGGTCGGCAAAGATTGTCATATCCCAGGCATCAGGTTGACCAAATACTGCCGAAACCCAGGTTCCAACATCGGTGTTATCCAAAGCGACGTCGGCACCCGCGGCACGAAGGGTCTCGGCGACATACTCGTTACCGGCGCCGTTGGGGCCCACAATCTGTGCACCGACCATACGAATCTTGACACCCTTTAGCGCCGTCGCGGCAGCGGCAGCATCGAGTGGAATCAGGTTGGATTCATCGCTGGACGCACAAGGCGTAGCCTGCTGAACCATCTGGGTGGAGAGTTCGGCTGTGTCCAGAGACGTAACGTTTGCGAAGGCAGCGCGATCGATGGTCTGAGCCACTGCCTTTCGAAGCGCAGCATCGTGGAAGATGCTGTTCTCGCGTTCGTTGAAGACCACGTAGAAGTCCGAGAATCGATTGACCGCGATGTTGTACCCCGCTTGGCCGTCGAATCGCGCCATGGACTCAGCCTGAATCTTTGCGACATCGAGGTCACCGCCGAGCACGAGGTTGGAGGTTGCAGACGAGTCTGGGGAGACAACGAACTTCAGCGTCTGAGCAGGTACTCCGGCGACATCTTTGGCGTACTTCGGCCATGCCGTGTAGTCGCTACGAAGCGTGTAGGTGTAGCTCACACCATCTTCCGATGCGCTCAGAACGTAGGGACCGGATTCCGCGCCCTTCGCCGTTCCCTTTGCCAGAGCCTCAGGGTCAGCGATGCCCGCGGGGCAGATGATGCCTGTGGATGCCACGCTGAGAGCAATCAACATGTCGGGGTGGGGCATTTCAAGGGTGACGGTGAACGTACCGGCCGCATCGTCAGCCGCGAAGGTCGGCAATTGAGGCCCGAAGGTGAAGTAGGGCTGCAGCGACCCACTGTCGGGTCGCATGAAGTAGTCGAAGGAGTCTTTCACGATGGTCGGCGTGATCTTCGTGCCGTCGGAACAGGTGGCGTCATCCCGAATGGTGAAGACACCACTCGTTGGGGTGACGTCCCACTTCGTGGCAATGCCACCGGTGACGCCGCCGCCCTCGTCCTTGCGCACGAGCGAGTCGTAGCTCTGACGCGCCAGCGTGAAGTCGGGGAGCGACATGGCGAGCGTCGGGTCGAAACCTGCTGGAATATCAATGGTGGTGCGGATGGTGTCGGTGGCGACAATATCGCCGCCGCCCGTCGTTGCGCAGCCACTCAGCAAGAGCGCCGAACTCGCAATCAGGGCGATGGGTGCAGCTATTTTGGAGAACCTCATCATTTTTGCTTTTCCTTTCAGTGGGGTGGATTTTGCTTAGGCGGGGAGGACTTCAAAGATTTCGATGGCCGTACCGCCATCGCGCAAACTGGCACGCCCCACAAAAACTGATCGCGTCAGCCAGAGCAATTGCGGTGTAGCCGTTCTAAAGACGGGCGTCGTCATGAAGTAGCCCATGTTGTCGGCGTCGGCGGATTCGCCCTCCAGGTTTCGCAACACACCAATGTTCCAGACGTCAATGAGAGCACCCGCGGTTGTGCGGATTTGATAACGAGCCTCGACCCCCCATGCGTCATCATTGCGTTCGGTGGCCCAATCGCCTCCCCCTGGAACCACGTGACCTTCCAAAACGCCAGACACGGTGCCGCCGGTGATGGGAATGAAAACGAGGGATTCTGCATCACGCTTTTGCAGAAGCTCAGGAGGGTTCGTCAGTGCCAGAATCGTGAAGCTGTAACGCAACCCGGGTAGGGAGGGACTCTCAAAAGTGCTCACGGGCTCTTCCGTTCGGATGGGAGACGACAACGCTGTCGACATGCTTAGGAATAGAGTGCCGTAATTATCTTCCATAGTCAACGCCGTTCACTAAATTGTTACTATTGCGAGATAAAGTGGAAACATAGCCTCCGCGAGAATCGGTCTAAAAACGAAAGAAAGGGCCAGGGAAACACTCTTGAAAACTCCTCCCGCAAAGGGCCCTCGTCTTCGCCGAAACACGCTCACCAGAGCCGTCATTGTGGAGGCTGCTCTTTCGATTTTTGAGAACTTCGGTCGCGATGCCCTCACGTTCAACAGACTCGGCGCGGAACTCGGGGCATCGTCTACCGCCGTCTACCGCCACTTTCAGGGCCGCGACGAGATTTTGGAGGCCGTAGCGGAGGAGCTCAACCTCATCTCCCTTCGAGGCTACGAAGCATCAGCTAGGTGGCAAGACTCCCTCATGGACCTCGCAATGCGTGCATGGGATACAGCGGAGAAGTATCCGGCAGCGGCGGCCAACAGCTTCTTCATTGCCACCGGTGGCGAGAATGAACTTCGGTCTGTTGACGCCATCCTTCAGGCACTCCACGAGGCCGGGTACCGCGGGAGCGAAGCCGTCGTCAATTATCAGGTTTTCTCCAACATGGTTCTGGGTTCCGGAATTGCCCTCGCGAGCGACCTTCTCCTCGAGGCCGAAAGCGGCAACACAATCGCCAATATTCAGGAATACTCTCCGCCGCGCCCCGAATTATTTCCCTATGCCGAAGCCGTCAAACATGAGCTCAGCAATTTCAATAGGCGGAATGTCTATACCCAACACGTCTCTATGCTGATCTCCTCCTTCGAGCAAAACGCCCCGCGCCGTTAGGGCGCTAGCGGGTCGAGGGGAACCAACTGGATTCGTTCGAGTCGGCCACTCCACTATCAACATGGCAAATACTCGCGGGCGAACCAGGACCATGAAGCCCACGGCAATCGTCGAGCGAATGGCAAAAAAATCAAAGGGCAGCTGCGCCTCATTTGTCAGGGGATGTCTGCCTAGTTCTTCTCGTTATCTGCCCATAGTCAACGCCATTAATTATAGGCGTCGACGCGCGGATGGTTGCGGACAACAATTCTGCCTAGGTCCGCTTTGAGGCACTGAAGTGCGGACCGCCTCAGGGAAAGCGACAAGGCGGGTCGTATTCCGAGCGTTCGGCAGAGTGACGCGTGCCGAATGGCGAATGGCGAATGGCGAATAATAGTAATTACTCAACACTCGCAGGGAGACTCGCGTGCCCGTTTATGATTTCTTTACCGATAAGAACTTGGTGCGCCCCGATGTCAGCATTGCGGATGCCCTCCACATCGCCCTGACCCTCTTTGGCATCACCGGCACCGCCACCGAACTGGGTAGCCAGCAGGATCGCAACTTTCTGATTGAGGTGGCATCCGACGAGGGTGCCCGATCCTCAGTCCCCGGCAGCGAGCCTCAACGCTTCGTGCTCAAGATCCACAACCCGGCCTTTTCGGCCGTGGAACTTCACGCCCAGGAGGCCGGCACGGCATTTCTCGCCGAGCGCGGCATGATTGTTCCACTTTATGTTCCGGGCCTCGATGGCGAGATTCGCCAAGAATGGGCCTCTGCGCAGGGGGCGCTCCCCGTTCGTCTCCTCACCTTTCTCGATGGCCCCTCCCTGCAGTCGCAAGGTTTTCTCGCGCCGGAGGTCATCCGCTCCCTCGGCACGCTCTCGGCAACGGCGGCCCTCAACCTGCGTGATTTTTCGGCGGAGGGCCTCGACCGGCTGCTGCAGTGGGACCTGCGGCAGGCCGAGAACGTCATCGCGCACCTCGAACATTGGGTGACAAACGCCGCCTTGCGCAGTCACCTTCTCGCCGTCGCGGCGAGCGCCTCCTCACACCTCGCCCGACTGAAGCCGGCCCTGCGGCTTCAGGTTATTCACGGGGACATCACCGATGACAATGTGATCTGCACCGTTGCCCCCAACGGGCACCGCATTGCCAGCGGGCTCATCGACTTCGGCGACTTAGGTACCGGATGGCTCGTAGCCGAGCTTGCGGTGACCGTTTCTTCGGTGCTGCATCACGATCCTCAGAATCCTTTTGCGGCCCTCGAGGCCATTGTCGCCTTCGATGCCCTCGTTCCCCTGCTCGACGAAGAGATCTCGGCACTGTGGCCGCTCATTGCCTTGCGCGGCGCCGTGCTCGCTGTCAGCGGCGAGCAGCAGATTGGCACGGACAAGGACAACGCGTACGCCGCCGAGCGCATGGAGGCGGAGTTGCGCGTCTTCACCTCGGCCAGCTCCGTCGGGTGGGCAGAGGCGGAGGCGGCCATCCGTCATGCGCTCGGCCGTCCGCTCACGCCTGCACCCGAGGTACCTCCTCTCACCGCAATGATTCCCGGGTTGACCGCGGAGACCACCGAAATTCTTGATTTCTCTGTCACGAGTGCGTTACTCGCTGATGGCGCCTGGCTTGAAACGGATGTCGAGGAGCACCTCGCGGCCGATGCCCTCACTCGCAAGACGTTTGCTGTCGTTCCCTTCGGCCAGTCGCGACTGACCCGCACCGCCCGGCTCTCGCACACCGCGCCCGTGTCGGTTCCACTGGTTACCGAGGTCTTCCTGGCGGGGGGCTCTTTCGTCGTGGCTCCGCTGGACGGTGTCGTGAGCTTCGCGGGCACTGGCACCAGCACTGAGCCTGGACGGCAGATGATCCTTCGAACGGCGGCCGGCGAGATTCGCATCGGTGGCGTTGACTCGACGCTGGGCAACGAAACCTCCTCCCTAGCCGCTGCCGCTATCCCTGCCTCCATCCCTGCCGCCGTCCCCGTCACTGCCGGCCAGCGTCTGGGAACGGCGCGCGCCCTGTCGGCATCCCCCGCCCACGCTCGCACCCCCCACAGCGCCCACAGAAACAGTCGCGTGAGCATCCAATGGCTGACCGTCGCGGGCCTTGATGTTCCCCCGTTCGTTCCCCCATCGCGCACGGCGGGCTGGAACCAGTTGACGAGAGACCCCGCGGCCCTGCTTGGCCTTCCCCTCGTGGCCCCCGTCACCTCCCCCGCCGAAGAGCAAGAGCGCCGGGCTCATGTGATGGCCGGCGCGCAGGAAAAGTACTACGAGCAGCCCCCGCAGATTGAACGCGGTTGGCAGGAGCTGCTCATCGACACGACCGGCCGCGCCTATGTCGACATGGTCAATAACGTCACTTCTATCGGCCACGCGCATCCGCGATTCACCCAAGCGGTCACCGCCCAGCTGCAACTCGTGAATACGAACAACCGCTTTCTCTATGCGGCACTCGCGGATCTCAGCGAACGACTGATCGAGGAATCTCCCGATCCCTCCCTTGATACCGTTTTGCTCGTGAACAGTGGCAGCGAAGCCGTCGACTTGGCGCTTCACCTTGCCAAGCTGCACACTGGCCGCACCGGCGTCGTCGCCCTGCGCGAGGGATATCACGGGTGGACCGAGGCCTCGGATGCGGTTTCCACCTCCGCCTTCGACAATCCGTTCGCGTTGGCATCGCGGCCATTCGGAATTCATATTGCCGACATTCCCAATAGCTACCGTGGCACACACACCGGCACGGATGCCGCGGCACGTTATGCCGAGGACCTGTCGGAACGTTTGGACTCTGCCGACGGCCCCGGCGAGAATCTGGCCGCCTTCATCAGTGAGCCCGTCATCGGTAACGCCGGCGGCATCGTGCCTCCCGTGGGATACCTCGCTAATGCGTATGAGGCCGTGCGTGCCCGCGGTGGTTTGTGCATCGCCGATGAAGTGCAGGTCGGCTACGGTCGCCTCGGCTCCCATTTCTGGGGCGTTCAGCAGCAAGGCGTCGTGCCCGACATCATGACGATGGCGAAGGCGATGGGTAACGGGTACCCGCTCGGCGCGGTCATCACCCGGCGTGACATTGCCGAGTCGCTGGCCCGCGAGGGCAACTTTTTCTCCTCGGCGGGAGGGAGCCCGGTCAGTTGCATTGCCGGACTCACCGTGCTGAATGTCATTCGTGACGAGGGGCTGCAGGCCAACGCCGAGGCTGTGGGCGCGCGCCTTGCCATCCGGTTGGCGGAACTTTCCACTCGCCACCCCATCATTGGGGCCGTGCACGGCATGGGCCTCTACATGGGGGTCGAACTGGTGCGCAATCGCGTGACCCTGGAGCCTGCTATCGAAGAAACCACCGCCATCTGCGAGCGGCTACTCGCACTCGGTGTCATCATGCAACCGACGTCGGAGCGCCAAAACGTGCTGAAGATCAAGCCGCCCATGTGTCTGAGCATGGCCAGCGCAGACTTCTTCGTCGATGCGCTTGATGAGGTGCTCACCGCTGGTTGGTAAGGAGTACTGGTTCGAGCCCCTTGCGAGGTTCCCTCTCGAACGAGCCCGACTCAGCTAAAGATTAGATGTGACGCCCGCCAGCAATTTCCACGACGGTTCCGGTCATGTAGCTCGAGAGGTCGCTCGCCAAGAAGAGCGCGACGTTGGCGACTTCCTCAGGAGTTCCGAAGCGCCCCAAGGGGATTTTTTTTTTGCGGGCCTCTTGAACATCCGCTGGCATGTTATCAAGCATTGTGCTCTCAATAAGCCCAGGTTGAATAGCATTGACCCGCACGCCCGCGAAGCCGACCTCCTTGGCAGCGGCCTTGGTGAGTCCCACGATTCCCGCCTTGGCGGCGCTGTAGTTTGTCTGGCCCGCGTTGCCGACTTTTCCCGAAATTGAGGAGAGGTTGATGACGGATCCGCCTCCGTGCTCGCGCATCCATCCCGCGGCCGCTCGCGTTCCCAGCCAGCTCCCCTTCACATGAACATCGATGACGAAGTCAAAGTCATCCACGGTCATTTTCTTCATCGTGGCGTCACGGGCAACGCCGGCGTTATTGACCCAGATGTCGAGACGGCCAAAATTCGTGACGGTTTCTTCGACCA
The DNA here is from genome assembly GCA_947443745.1 of Microbacteriaceae bacterium. Classification (GTDB taxonomy): domain Bacteria; phylum Actinomycetota; class Actinomycetes; order Actinomycetales; family Microbacteriaceae; genus Alpinimonas. Next base: position 7,046 of record CANEXL010000022.1, read on the forward strand.
CTCGGTCGACGTCGGCGGGATCAGAGACACCCGCAGTGATGGCGAACGCCCGAGTGCCTGCGTTCAGTCGAGTGATTGTCGCTTCGAGCGCGGCGGCGGATATGTCGGTGAGCGTTACGAAAGCACCCTGATCGAGAAAGTTTCGCGCGATGGCATTTCCAAGAACCCCACCCGCGCCGGTGATGACGGCTACGCGGCCTTCGAGAAGTCGGGGATTCTCTTGCTGGAGAGCATTCATCCTCACAGAATAACCAGCGGGTAGCTTGGCTCAGCCGATGTGTGTCATTCCCGCACAGTCACCAGCGCATTGTCACGAGCATCGGATGGCACGTGTGGACAGCACGATCGACCCATTGACACAAACCGTCATCATGAAAGTAATTAAGAGAGCCAGAACTCATGGCTTGCCGCGAGAACCGATCGCCTGCTCGAACATTAATTAAACTTTTGTCTAGTAGAGGTTGACTAGATTTAGCAAATCAGGATGGAATATAGTTATGGTGTCCGAAAAGCCAACTCGCGTGATGATTCGACTCTTGCGTGATGCCGGTTTTGAACCTCAACGCACCATTGGAAGTCACACGTGGTGGAAGTCTGCGAACGGCACAGTAATTTCCGTACCTGACGGCCACCGAACACAATCACCCGGTCTCGTTCGCAAAATCGAGAATGCCTTAAAGAAAGCTCAATCATGACGAAGACATACGCAGCAACGGTGACCCGCGAGGGTCGCTGGTGGATGGTCGCCATTCCTGAAATCGATGGTCTCACCCAGGCCAGAAGAATTGACGAAGCGGAACTCATGGCTCGCGAGCTGATTGCCGTCAGTCTTGGTGTTGCGCTGGAAGAAGTAGCTGTGACGGTCACCGTCGAAAGCGTGGGCGAAGTGCCGGTGCGAAGCATTGTGGAGCGCATTGAAAGCGACCGTCGGGCTGCGGCAGAACTCGAGCGTGGCGCTAGCCGCCGAGCGATTCAGCTCGCCAAACAACTCGCCGCCGAGAACGTTACCGTGCGCGATGTTGGATCAATCCTTCACGTTTCTTACCAACGCGCACACCAACTTACAACGGCGGACCGTCAGTCAACAGGTAGCTAGATTCACATCCCGAATTCCTCGATGCGACGGTTGCAGGCGCCCCAAGCTGGAGATCAATACCGTCAGTTCACCGGCAACATGTGGGCCGCGAAGTAATCCTTGATTTCGGCACGGGCCGTCAGCGGGAATATTCCCGAGACATATTGATCGGGGCGAACCACGACGATGGCGCCTTGGCGGTCGATACCGCGGTCGGCAAAAATATCACGGCCATGGCCCGAGGCGAAAATGTTGTTGATGTCGATGATTCCCAGGGGAACCTTGATTGGCTTGAAGGCATCCGGAACCGGCCCGGGTTCGACCTCGGTGTAATCCTGTTGATAGATCACCTTCGTGTCGAATACGGCATCGTCATCGCCTCCGACGGGGGTGTACCTGACAAGAGGCGACGCGGCATCCGTCTTCCACCACTGCGCGAATTCTGCCGTGGGCGTTCCGGTCAGCGCGGGGGCTGCGGGGTCTGCGAAGACGTAGACGCGCCAGCGCCCATCCGCTTCATGAAGGTGGCCCAGTTGACGCCAACGGTTATCGGCACGACGAATCACTTCGGTGGACTTGAAACGCTTGCCAACGGGGAAGCCCGTTGCCAGTGCCTGGTGCTCCATCCCCGCGGTAATCAAGTTCTGGGGGTACTGGGTCATGAACCCCATAGGGAACTCAATGGTTGATTCGTAATACCGCGCGAGACCCTCGGGATCTTCCCACTCATCGACGGGGCGGGCCATCAGGGTCGACCATTCGTGGTCGAAGTCGATGAGGTTCTGCGCAATGACTTTGCGCTCGGAGGAGTACGTGTCGAGCAAAGATTCAGGCGCGCGACCTTCAAGCACGGCAGCGAGCTTCCACGAGAGGTTCCAGCCATCTTGGATGGAGACGTTCATTCCCTGGCCCGCTTTGGCGGAATGCGTGTGGCAGGCATCGCCCATGATGAAAGCGCGAGGGTGCTGGATGCCAACTTTGTCGGCCGGCACGTCATCGAAACCATCCGTGACGCGGTGGGCAACCTCGTAGACAGACCACCAGGTGATGCCCTTCACATCCAACGTGTAGGGAGCAAGAATTTTATTGGCCTGAGCAATGATCGCTGCCTGGCTAGTGTTACGAATTTCGCCGGGATTTTCTTCATCGAGGTCGCCGAGGTCAACGTAGAGACGTGAAAGATAGCCACCCTCACGAGGAATCAACATAATGTTTCCGTCACTGTGAGACTGGATGGAACACTTCACTTGAAAGTCGGGGAAGTCCGTGTTGCACAACACGTCCAGCACGCCCCACGCGTGCATGGCGGCATCTCCGATCAGTTTGCGACCAAGGGCGTTGCGTACGCGACTCCGCGCCCCATCGCCACCCACCACGTACTTGGCGCGCACGGTGCGCTCTTCACCCTCCCGAGGACCAGCGGAATAACGAACGGTTACCGCTACGGGGTATTCCTGCTCGTTATCGATTGTCATATCGACAAACTCAATGCCGTAGTCGGGGACTACGCGGCCGGGAGCGCGCTCAGCGTCGCGCAGGAAGTAGTCCAACACTCGCGACTGGTTGACGTAAATGTGAGGGAATTCGCTGTAGCCGTTGGCATCGTCGGGCACTCGTTCGGTGCGAATGATTTCTTCCGGCTTGTCGGGGTTGGGCTTCCAGAAGCACATTTCAACGTTGCGGTAGGCCTCGTCCACAATCTCGTTCGCGAAACCGAAAGCCTGAAAAGTTTCTACCGAACGGGCCTGAATTCCATCTGCCTGCCCCTGCTCGAGGCGGCCGGCGCGCTGCTCGATCGCACGCACGTTAATGCTGGAAAAGCGTGAGAGCTGAGCAATGACCGCAACAGCGGCGGGACCCGTGCCGACAACAAGAACGTCCATGGTGTCGGGCAGTTCCACTGACCGATTGATTCCGTGGCCGGCGGCAGGCTTGATGCGGGGGTCTTCGGATACGTAACCGCGTTCATGAATTTGCACGTGTGGGGCTCCTCATTGAGTCGACTCTCTTGTATTCTCTATAGTTGAGACACTATTGTGAATATAGATACAATATTACCGACAGTTTTACGCGGATGCAATAAGTTCGCCTGTCATCTCGAGCATTGACCCTGAGCCCGGAGAGAACAATGACTTCTTTACAGACGGAACCCGACGGTGGTTCACAGACGCTCTCCCGCGGATTACGCGTTCTGGAGATTATTGGCGAGTCCGAGGTCCCGCTGAGCGTGGCGGCATTGGCCGAAGAACTCGGTATTCACCGATCCATGGTCTACCGGCTCCTCAAGACCCTCGAACAACACGGTTTCGTCAGAAAGAATGCTTCTGGTGGCCTCGTCATGGGGATGCGCATTTCTTCCCTTGCCCGCGGGGTCTTGCAGAGCCTGCAGGAAGCAGCGGCACCTGAACTTGCTGCGCTGGCAGAAGAGCTCGAGATGACAGCTTTTCTCGTTTCCTACGATGGTGAATCCGCTGTGACGTTGCGCAGCGCCGAACCCCTGAACGCTCAAACCACGGTCGCGAAAAAGCCTGGAACGCGACACTCCATCGATCGCGGTGCACCGGGGCACGTGATTCGCTCTCAGCTGGAGCCACTCACCTATCCCGCTCAGCGGTTCGAATCCAGTCAGGATGAGGTATTGCTGGGTATCGCCTCTATTGCCGTTCCCCTCGTTATCCCCGGCAACCCGCCATCCGCCCTCGCGGTGCTTTTCCTTCCGCACGTGGTCGATGCGGAGCAGATTGCGGATGCTCTCACCGCTTCCGCTGCACGCATCGTGGTGGCCGTTGGCGGCTAAGAAACACCTTCAGATTTGCTGTGGATGTGTCAGAGCGGATCAGCAGAAACGCGTGAACGATATATCGTTAACATCTAACGTGAACGGATTGAGGACAACATGAAAGATTCTTGGAAGAAGAACGCCGGTGCCGACTGGTCCATGGCGTCAGCGTGGCAAAACCTTGAAGACATCGGCGGCCAGTTCAAGCGCAACGTCGATATCCGCATGAAACGCGGGGATGTTCGCGCGTCCATTCTTCGCCTGCTTCTCGAATCCCCCATGCACGGTTACCAGATCATCCACGAGATTGACTCGCGCAGCGGTGGCGTCTGGAAACCCAGCGCAGGCTCTGTTTACCCCACTCTTCAGTTGCTCTCGGATGAGGGCCTCATCAAAGGCAAGGAGTCCGGCGGTCGCCGCACGTATTCCCTGACCGAGACCGGACTCGAGGTAGCCGAGGCTGACGCGAAATCACCGGCCCCCTGGCTCACCGGAAGTGATCGCCCAACAGGACCCCGCGGCACCCTCGCAATGTCTGGCGTTCACATCGCCAAGGCCGCCGCCGAAGTAGCTCGGGCCGGCACGAAGGAGCAGATGGCAAGCGCCGCTGCCATTCTCGATGACGCGACGTCCGCGTTGGCGAAACTTCTGTCGCACAATTAAGGGGTGTCTAACCTCAACCCCGGAGTAGCCAGCGAACCGATGACCGCTCGGGTCGCGCGTGCCCGCTACCAACGCATCCTGCGCTTTGCGTCACGCCATCTTGCTTCCACCTGGTGGTTCGAGCTGGTATTACCTCGGATAGGGCTGCGTTTCATCGCAAACCGCACCCGTCAGCGACGCTTGCGCACCATTGCCCGCAGCTTTCAACACCTTGCTCTTGATCTCAGTGGGCTTCTCATCAAGCTCGGTCAGTTCATGTCCACGCGCCTGGATCTCCTTCCGGTCGAAATAACGCGGGAGCTTGAGGGGCTTCAGGATGAGGTTCCCGCCGTTGCCTTCGACATCATTCGGGATGCCATTGAACGCGAACTCGGAATGCCCCTGTCCGAAATCTACAGTTCGGTTGACCCCGTTCCGCTGGCCGCCGCCTCGCTGGGGCAGGTTCACCGTGCGGTACTGAACCCTTCCGAGGCAGCGGATGCTGGCTTTGAGAATGTTGTCATCAAAGTTCAGCGCCCGGGGATTGACGCAATCGTCGAGGTTGACCTCGCCGCACTGCGCCGCATTGCCGGCTGGCTCAGCCGCATTAGCTTAATTAGCAAGCGGGCAGATGTGCCGGCGTTGATGGATGAGTTCGCCAACACCTGCCGCGAAGAAGTCGACTACTTCAACGAAGGCGCTAACGCCGAACGCTTCGCCCAGAACTTCGCCGATAACCCTCGTGTTCGCGTGCCCAACGTTATTTGGGAGCGCTCCACTCGACGCGTGCTCACCCAAGAAGATGTCACTGCCATCAAGATCACGGATCTCGACGCGCTGCGCGCTGCCGGCATCGACCCGGCGGACATCGCCAACGAATTCGCCGCCGTCATGTTTGACCAGGTCTTCATTCACGGGTTCTTCCACGCCGACCCGCACCCCGGCAATGTTTTCATTGAGGCGCTCCCTGCCGCGCCTCGTTCGGGGTCTGGTTCTGACGCAGACGGTGACTCGAGTGCGGGACAGGGTGCCGTTTCGTGGCGCATGAACTTCATCGACTTCGGCATGATGGGCGAGGTTCCCGCCAGCCTGGGGCGTGCACTGCGCATCACCGTCATTGCGGCGGCCTCTCGCGATGGCGCCGGAATGGTGGAGGGCATGCGCGAAATTGGCGTGTTGCTTCCCTCCGTCGACACCATCGAACTCGAACGGGCGCTCAGTAAGGTCTTTGACCGCTTTGGCGGCGTGAGCTTCGTCGAATTGCAGACGGTTGACCCTCGAGAATTCCGGGCCTTCGCGACGGACTTTTCGGAAATCATCCGTGCCCTCCCGTTCCAGTTCCCCGAGAACTTTCTGCTCGTCGTGCGCGCCATCTCCCTCACGTCGGGGGTCTGCAGCTCGGTGAACCCGCAGTTCAACATTTGGAACGCCATCGAGCCCTACTCGGGCAAACTCATTCGGGCCGAGGGTGGCAACGTTGTGCAGGCCTTCCTGAAGGACGGGCTGGCCTCGTTGGGCTTGCTGGCACGACTCCCCAAGCGCCTGGATGCCGTGATTACACGCGCGGAGTTGGGGCAGCTCGCCATCCGTAATCCCGAACTGGAGAAGCGAACCTCCGCGCTGACACGAACCGTGCGTCAGTTGATCTCGGCGGTGTTCTTCGGTGTTCTGTTCATCTCGGGGATCATGGTGCTGGAGCACAACAGTGTGCTGAGCCTCTGGCTTTTTATCGTCTCGAGCATTCCACTGGCGCACGCGACTTTGGCCGGAGTTATAGCCCGTCAGGGACCGTTGCCCTAAACCGCGCCCCACGTGAGGCCGCTAACGCTCGGGCGCCGACTCGGGTTGCATGAGCAGTTCGAAGAATGTTCCATTGATAAAGAGTCGTTCGCGTCCAGCTTTGACGTCTCGGAGCGCTCCTGCACCAACCAGCGCGTTCAGCCAATTGGTTGCCGTCGGGCGGGATACTCCGCACCTCTGAACGACGTTAGATATCCGACAATAAGGCTGTTCAAACAGAACCCCTAAGAGATCAGCGTTCGCACCCGGCGTGACAGCCCTGATCACCTTAAGCATCTCCTCTTGGAGGCGTTGAATGTGATCGATTTTGGAAATAGTGCTCAGGGCGGTCTGACGAATCCCCTCGAGCATGAACAGAATCCAGTCCTCCCAGTTTCCGTCGCGCGTGACGCTCAAGAGAAGCAGGTAGTACTCGTCCTTCTTTTCAATGATGTAGCGCGACAGATACAGGATTGGCTCACTGATGAGCCCAGCTCCCATCAACAGGAGCACATTCATGATGCGACCGGTTCGGCCGTTTCCATCCGCAAATGGATGAATCGCCTCGAATTGATAGTGCGCGACAGCCATGACAACCAAGGGATCAACCGCATGGGATTCATGGATGAACCGTTCCCAGTTGCTCAACTTGTCACGAATGACGCTCTCCCCCACGGGCGGAGTGTAGATAGCGGCGTGCGTCGCGGGATTACCAATGTAGGTGCCGGGCAGTTTTCGAACGTCCACGTGACGGTCTTGGATGATGGAACAAATCTCTGCCGCAGTATTCGCCGAAAGCGGTCTCGCTTGAATGAACGCAATTCCGGCAAAGAGCGCTTTACGGTAGCTCAGAGTTTCTTTCGTCGCGGGGTTTCTGGCCGCCAACTCGTCATACGCAAATGTGAACAGGTCGTCCGCAGTGGTCACGATGTTTTCGATTTCGGAGCTAGCTTGCGCTTCGAGCAGTGGAAGGGAATTGATGAGGACAGCTGGGTTAGTCATCCGCCGCGCGGCCTGATCCAGCGCAGCCAATGACGCCCGCGCCTCAATCGTTGCCTTGAGAATCGCCTTGGACTCAATATCTCCAGGCGGTGGCAACGCTGGCAGGGTGTTGTATGGCTCCGCGGGTATCCAGGTCATTTGTAAAGAATACTTACATGTGAGACCAACATGTAAAGAAAAGCCTTATTTTTTTACATGTTCGGCAAAGCACTCGTGTCAGAGGCAGTCGGTGGTGAGATGATAGATATTAACCGTCATTTTGATGGAATGAAAAGGTTTATCTACCATGATCTTCGCCACGCCCGCTCTCGACGCCCAAGAGCTCTCCGTCTTGGCGCAGATTGAGGAGCTCAAGATCACACTTCGAGCTCAGCTCAATGAGCCCCGAAGATGGACGGGCTCACTTCGTCGCCTGTCGTTCGCCCGCAACATTCGCGGTTCCAACAGCATCGAGGGATTTGACGCGACTCTCGATGACACTGCGGCCGTCGCCCTAGGAGAAGAACCCCTCGATGCCCCGCGGGCTACGCAGCAAGCTTTGGAGGGGTATCGCAACGCGATGACCTACGTGCTCCAGCTTGCCGAGGAACCGCGCGTTGAAGCAAGTGAGAGCCTCATCAAGAGCCTGCATTTCATGATGACGCACGATGACCTCAAGAACTCCCCCGGCCGCTGGCGCCCAGGGGCCATCTTCGTTCGGGATGAAGGATCAGGCCAGGTGGTTCATGAGGGTGCCAACGTCGAGGAAGTTCCTGCACTCATGGCGCAACTCGTCACCGAACTGAACGGGCTCAACGGCGACTCAGTTGATCCACCAATCATTCGTGCCGCCATGGCGCACCTCAACCTCGTCATGATTCATCCTTTTCGGGATGGAAACGGACGAATGGCGCGCTGCCTCCAAAGCCTCGTCTTGGCCGCCGAAGGAGTTCTTTCTCCCGTCTTCATGAGTGTGGAGGAATACCTCGGAAACAACACCCAGGACTACTACCGGGTACTGGCCGAAGTCGGAGGCGGGCATTGGGATCCGTCGCGAGATGCACGCCCATGGATCCGCTTCATACTGACCGCCCACCTCCGGCAGGCCGATACTCTTCAGCGCCGCGTCAAGGAGAGCGAGCGCCTCTGGGTTGAACTGGAACTCATTCGCGTGCGCAAGGGACTTCCCGAGCGTGTCATCGCGGCGTTGTTTGACGCGGCCTACGGCTACCGCGTTCGCACGTCCACCTATCAGGCTGTTCTTGCCCAAGACGAAGAAGTCTCCGAACAAACGGCCAGGCGTGATCTGACCCTACTGGCCAACACTGGTCTGATCGAGTCACGCGGTGAACGCCGAGGGCGGCATTACGTTGCAGGAGCGGAGTTGCGGACCCTGAGCGAGTCCATCTTCGGAGGCAAGGCTCGTGCGGTTGCTGCTGATCCATTTTCGGCTAAAGCGATCTGATGAAAAGGATGAGAGTCCAGAGGATGGCGGCGGCAACGACCGCGAGGAGAACGATGGAGACGACTCTGCTCTGCTTGGTGGCTTGATAGGCCCAGCGGCCGAGGAGGGCGCACCACGCTCCAGCGAACCCGGACACTGCTGCGCCAATCAGGAACGAGGCCGCAAATGACGTGCCGATGCCGTCGCGATTGCTGAGGGCCTCGACGAGAGCACCTAGTAGCCCGCCGGGGATGGCCAGAGCAACACCGGCTAGGGCGATGATCATGAGTTCCTCGATCAGGCCAACGACAACGCGCTCCTCGAAGGGAGCGGGTGGGCGCGGGCGTCGGTAGAGGCGGCGCAGTAGTGGGATCTCGAGTAACAGCGTCAAGGGAACGATGAGCACGGTGCCGAGGGTGACGTATAGCGCGGCAAGGCCAACGATCGGTTGAAAGCGACTCAGCGGAATGGCCGCCCACGCCGCGAGGGGAATTAGAGCGAGTAGGTTGCCCGCGAGCAGAGCCGTTGCATCGAATCGTCTTGTAGGAGTGCTCGACGCAGGCGAAATGCTAGCCGCGACCCAGCATCTTTTGCAGGGCCGAGAGTTCTTCTGCGGTAGGCGGGGCTTTCGCGCCCGTCGCCGCCGTTGCTCCCCCAGCGCCTGAGCCGAGACCGAAGCCCGAACCTGCGCCGCCGGTCGATGGACCTGTCAGAGGAACGCCCGAGGCCAGGGCCGCATTTTCGGCCGCACGCTTAGCCGGGTTCCCCGACTTGGAACCCTTTTTCTTGGGGGCAATCTTGCCCTTGCCACCGTATCCGGCACCGGGAATGGGACCCATGCCCGGAATCTGTGGGACGCCGCCCTTGGCGACCGTCTTCATCATCTTGGCGGCCTGCTCGAAGCGGTTGACCAGTGCGTTCACCTCGGTGACGCTCATGCCCGAGCCCTTGGCGATGCGCAGGCGGCGCGATCCGTTCAGCAGTTTGGGAGTGCGACGTTCGGCGATGGTCATCGACTGGATGATGGCCTCGGTGCGCACAATCTCGCGCTCGTCGAAGTTATCCAGCTGAGCCTTCATGGCTCCAGCGCCGGGCAACATGCTCATCATTTTCTTGATGGAACCCATGTTGCGCAGTTGCTGCATCTGAGACAAGAAGTCTTCGAGGGTGAAGGTATCGGTGGCGAACTTTTGCGCAACCTTCGCCGCTTCATCCTCATCGAACGCCTCTTGAGCCTGCTCAATGAGGGTAAGAATGTCACCCAAATCAAGGATGCGGCTCGCCATGCGATCCGGGTAGAAAGGCTCGAAATCGTCGAGGTTCTCCCCCGTGGAGGCAAAGAGAATAGGGCGCTTGGTCTCGGAGACCACGGAGAGGGCGGCACCACCGCGCGCGTCACCATCGAGCTTGGAGAGAACGACACCCGTGAAGTCGACACCTTCTTGGAAGGCGAGGGCGGTGGCCACCGCATCCTGACCGGTCATGGCATCGATGACGAAGAGCACCTCGTCGGGGTTGGTGGCCTTGCGAATATCCGAGGCTTGCTTCATGAGCTCGGCGTCAACACCCAGGCGACCGGCGGTGTCAATGATGACAATGTCATGCTGCTTGTCGATGGCGTACTTAATGGATGCCTTGGCCACCTTAACGGGATCGCCCACGCCGTTACCGGGCTCGGGTGAGAAGACGGCGACACCGGCATTCTTTGCGACAACCTCGAGCTGAGTGACCGCGTTGGGACGCTGGAGGTCACACGCAACGAGAAGTGGCGTGTGCTTGTCTTTGGCGAGGTACTTGGCCAACTTGCCAGCCAGAGTGGTCTTACCGGCACCTTGCAGACCCGCGAGCATGATGACCGTGGGGGGCTTCTTCGCGAACTGCAGACGACGCTGGTCGCCACCCAAGATGGCAACGAGCTCCTCGTTCACAATCTGAACGACCTGCTGGGCGGGGTTCAACGCGCGGTTGACTTCGTCGCCCAGAGCACGCTCGCGAATGGCACCGGTGAAGGCCTTCACAACGTTCAGAGACACGTCGGCGTCCAGCAGGGCGCGACGAATCTCGCGAACCGTGCCGTCAATGTCGGCGGGGCTCAGCTTTCCCTTCGTGCGAAGGTTTTTGAAGGTCTCGGTCAGCCGAGAAGAGAGATTTCCAAAGGTTGCCATAGCCTGCTAATTCTAACCAATGAGAGCGGCGGCGAAGGCGTGTGGGGTGAATCCGGCGAGGTCGCCGATGCCTTCCCCGTTGCCCACGAGCTTGACCGGGATGCCCGTGCGCTCCTGAACGGCGAGCACGAAGCCGCCCTTGGCGGAACCGTCGAGCTTGGTGAGCACGAGACCGGTGACGCCGGCGTGCTCGAGAAATGCTTCGGCTTGGGCAAGACCGTTTTGGCCGGTGGTGGCATCCAGAACCAAAAGCACCTCGGCAATGGGAGCCTGCTTTTCGATAACGCGACGGATCTTGCTGAGCTCGTCCATCAGACCACTCTTGGTCTGCAGGCGGCCGGCGGTGTCGATGATGACAATCTCGGTGCCGTGGGCGATGGCCCATTCCACGGTTTGGTAGGCGACCGCCGAGGGGTCTTGCCCTTCCATCTGGGGGCGCACGATGTCGACCCCGGCACGCTCGGCCCACGTCGCGAGCTGGTCGACGGCGGCAGCCCGGAAGGTGTCGGCGGCGCCCACGACAACGGAGCGACCGGCGGTGGCCACGAACTTGGCAAGCTTGCCAATCGTGGTGGTCTTGCCCACGCCATTGACGCCGACAACGAGCACGACAGCAGGGCGATCGGAAAGCTTGAGGGTGGTGTCGTACTTAGCGAGACGCTCCTCGAGAGCTTCGCGCAACATGCGGTTGAGGTCTTCGGGATCCGTCGCCGAGTACTTGGTAACCTGGGCACGCATCTGATCCATGAGAGCTTCGGTGATGTCGGGGCCGAAGTCGGCAATGAGGAGGGCCTCCTCGAGGTCTTCCCACGTGGACTCATCGATTGTCTTGCGTGCACGCAATCCGCGCAATGCGCCAGAGAGGGACCACGGGGTGCGTTCAGCCATGAGTCAAGGTTAGAGGCTCGGCGCGGGTTCGGGCGCGGGTTCGGGAGTTGGTTCGTCGGCAGGGGAAACGGGCGTTGAGGCGTTGGCGGGCGTGCTGGCAGCGACGCGCTGGCCGACGACGGCGGAGACCCCGTCTTGGCGCATGGAGACGCCGTAGAGGGCATCCGCTATCTCCATGGTGCGCTTTTGGTGGGTGATGACAATGAGCTGACTGGTGAGGCGCAGGTCTTCGAAAATGGAGAGGAGTCGACCGAGGTTGGCGTCGTCGAGGGCCGCTTCGACCTCATCCATGATGTAGAACGGGCTGGGGCGCGCCTTGAAGATGGCGACGAGAAGGGCCACAGCGGCAAGGGATCGCTCGCCACCGGAGAGCAGGCTGAGGCGGTCGATTTTCTTGCCCGCGGGGCGCACCATGACCTCGATGCCCGTGTTGAGGAGGTCGTCGGGGTTGGTGAGAGTAATGCTTCCGGTACCGCCCGGGAACAGGATGGGGAACACCGTCTGGAAGGCCGCCTGCGTGTCCTCGAAGGCCGCCTGGAACACGGTCTGCATGGTGAGGTCAACCTCATCGATGATCGTGAGCAGGTCTTTGCGGGTGTTAGCGAGGTCCGTGAGTTGCTCGCTGAGAAAGGTGTGGCGCTGTTCGAGAGCGGCGAACTCCTCGAGGGCAAGTGGGTTCACGCGGCCGAGTTGGCCGAGCTTGCGTTCGGCGACTTCGAGACGACGTTGCTGTTCGGCGCGCACGTAGGGGATGCCCTCGGTTACCGTCTCGACGACAGTCTCGACGATTGCAATGTCGTCTCCGTCGGCGAATACCTCCACGACGTCGACAACGGTGTCGACAACTACGGGCTTTGCTGCCGGAGCGGTGCTGTACTGGAAGGTGCCGTCAGAGTCGTCTGCAGGTTCGAGGGTGGAAGCCGCGGGGATGACGACGGGCTCGGGCATAATGAAGGATGCGATCAGCGGAATCAGCTGGTCGGGCCCATACTCGGCAATCAGCACGTCTTCGACGAGTCCGAGCTCGTTACCCGCGCGCTCAAGGAAGCTGGACAGCTGCAATTTCTTCTCGTAGATCTGAAGTTCGAGGCCGTGAACGTTCTCAGTGATCGAGGTGAGGCGCTCGCGCAGGGCCGCTTCATCGGTGCGCAAGGTGATGAGTTCGGAGTTTTGGGAGGCGCGGTCAGCTTCGCGTTGGGCCAGAACGACACGAGCCTCGATGACGGAGCGGTCAACCGAGTCCAGCACGGCGGGCAGCGCCTCGACGACGCGGGAGGCGGCATCGATTTGGCGGCGACGCGCGACGGCGCGGCGGGCTGCGGCATCGGCGGCGGCGCGGTCAGCCTCCAGCTGTGAGCGCAGGCCCTCGACGCGCAGTTCTTCGGCACGAGCACGCTCGCGGGCGGTCTCCAGCTCGAGACGAGCCTGCACTTCGCTTTCACGAACGCGCTCGAGCTCGCCATACATTTCGTCCCGAGCGGAGACATCAAGAATGGGGCGCGGGCGGGTTTGAACCGATTCCAGTTCGGATGCCGCGCGGTGCGCATTTGCCTCGGCTTCGTCCACGGAGGCACTCGCCAACGAGACACCGCTGCTCACACGCTCGCACTCGGCGGCGGCAGCCTCGGCTTGCACCCGCGCACGGTTGAGCGCCTCGGAACGGGCAGCAAGCTGGGAGTCGAATTGACGCAGGGCCGCGAGCGCCGCCGTGGCACGCTCCTTGGCCACCACGGCGACGGCTCGCTGCTCGGACAGGTTGGCACGAGCGGTGTCGATGGCACCGAGCACTTCCTCGAGGCGGGCGGCCGCCAGATCGCGATCGGCGACGAGCTCGAGGCGACTCTGCTTGGCGCCGCTTCCGCCGCGTAAGACGAAACGGGTCAGGACCTCACCGGCACGGGTGATGATGGACACGCCTGCGCTAGAACCAGCTCCGGCGCCAGCGCCCGAATCGACCGAGCCGAGCCCTGCCTTCCAGGCGGCGCGGGCGGCATCCAGATCATCGGCGATCACGGTTGAGGCGAGCAAGGCGAGAATTCCATCGGGGGCCGTCACCACGGAGGCCGCCGAGACAATGCCATCCATCGTGGGGAGTGCAACAGGCGACGTGCCAGGGGTCGAGGCCATGACGATTTCGACGCGACCCATCTCACCCCGGTTGACGGTGCCGAGGGCCGCGACGGCGGCATCCACGTCATCGGCCAGTACGGCATCGGCGAGCGACCCGAGGGCGGCGGCAATCGCGGTTTCGTATCCGGGGGTAACACGCACGTGCTCGGCGACCAGACCACGGATGCCGGTCAGCTTCGCCGCGACCAGAGCGGAGGAGCCGTCCTTCGTTTCGAGTGCCATCGAGAGGGCACCGGTTCGGGCGACGAGGCCATCGCGCTCGCGTTCGAGGGTGTGCAGGGAATCGCGCAGCCCCTCGATAAGAGCATCGGCTTCCTGCACCAGTCGCTGCGTGGACTCATAGGTGTCGTTCAGTCCGGACTCCCCCGAATCCGTGGCTTGGGTGGCGGCTTCGACCTCAACCAGAGTGGCGTCGGCAACGGCCTTGCGCTCGTTGGCTGCTTCGAGAGCGTTGGTCTGACGCAGTACCTCTCCGCGCACGGCAGCCAGGCGTGAGTCGGCCGCGTCTTTGCGACCACGGAGAGAGGACAGCTCAAGGTCATGTTGGGAGACAAGGGCAGTTTGGGCCGAGATCTGTTCGTCGACAGAATCTAGGCGCGAGCGAGCGTCGAGCGTCAATTGCTGGGCAGAAACCCAGACCTGTTCGGCTGTGACGACCAAAGCGTGGAGGAGCTTAATCTCGGCTTCGGCAGACGCAATGAGTTCCGCGGTCACCCCCGAGCCCAACACGGTCTGGTCGGTGTCGGCACCCAAGAGGGCAAGACGCTGGTTGGCCAAGTTATACAGACCGCGCAGGCGTTCTTGAATGGATTCGAGACCGAAGGCGGTCTTGCGGGCGGCTTCCACTTCATCCGCACTCTGATCGGCCTCGAGCCGGCGCACGCGCAACATGGTGCGTTCCAACTGTTCCTGCACGACGATGCGTTCGCTGTGGCGTTCGCTCTCGCTGAGGTTGTGTTGC
>CANEXL010000023.1 GCA_947443745.1 Microbacteriaceae bacterium
GTGTAGCCCCGGCCATTCCCCGTAACGCCGCCGGTGAAGAACCGGTCCTTCGGGCTCTCAGCCTGGACGCCGGTTACCTTCCGGGCATCAATATTCTGAACGAATGCTCGATTGACGTGTTCCCCGGCGAACTCATTGGCATCATCGGGCCCAATGGAGCCGGAAAATCGACACTCCTGAAGGCACTGTTTGGTCTCGTCAAGATTCGTGGTGGAAACGTCACTCTCAAGGGCGAAGACATCACGGGGTTCAAGGCCAACAAACTCGTTCAAATGGGTGTCGGCTACGTGCCTCAAAACAACAACGTGTTCCCCAGTCTCACCATTGAAGAGAACCTGCAAATGGGGCTCTTCCTGCGCCCCAAGCTGTTCAAGGAACGGCTCGACGCAATTTTTGAAATCTTCCCGCTTCTGGCGGACCGCAGCGAACAGCGCGCAGGGTCTCTCTCCGGCGGTGAGCGCCAATCTGTGGCCATGGCTCGAGCCTTGATGATGGATCCCTCTGTGTTGCTTCTGGACGAGCCCTCGGCCGGCCTGTCGCCTGTTCGTCAGGACGAAACCTTCCTGCGCACCCGTCGCATCAACAAGACGGGCGTCTCCATCGTGATGGTCGAGCAAAATGCTCGTCGCTGCCTGCAAATTTGTGACCGCGGCTATGTCCTCGATCAGGGCAAAGACGCCTACACGGGCACCGGGCGCGAGTTGGCAGATGACCCCAAGGTCATCGAGCTGTACCTCGGCACCCTTGCCAAGGACGTCGACGACGCCAAATAATCTCGGCGGAGACTGCCGCCCGCGCGGCGTTCGAGCGCGACGCATGACGCTTTGGAACGCGGTTCTCGACAGGGCATGTCGCCGCTCCCCAAGACAAAAAAAGATGGGCCCGAGAAGAAATTCTCGGGCCCATCTTTATGACTCTTTAATGCTTAGGACTTGCCCTCTACAGCCGATCCCCAGACGGGGATGTTCTTGGCATCAAACTTGTAGATACCAATGAACGCCGACGAAGGGTCGTTCTTTGCATTGAAGGGACCAACGGAGCTGGGACCCTGGTACTGAATGTCCTTGCCATCCTTGATCAACGCAACACATTCACCGAATGTGGCACACTTGGTGCCGCCGCTGGCGCCCGAGACCGCAGCCATGTTGGCCTGAATGGTCACGGAGTCTGTCTTGCCACCCTTGACCGCAGCAAGTGCGGCCAGAACGGTAGCGTCATAGGACTCTGCAGCGTAGGAGAAGTCAGTCAAGGCTTTGCCCTGAACAGCCATGTTCCAGTCGGAGAGACGCTTCTTGACGTCGGTCGAGGGGGTTGCGCCAGGAATGGTTCCCTGTGCACCCTCGAGCGTGCCCGCCTGGAAGTCCTTCTCGTAGGATGCGGTGTTGCCATCCGTGAAGTAGGTCTTCGACATCGTCCAGCCCTGGTTGACCATCTCGGGAACAATGGACTTGGTCTCATCGAACGCAACCACAACGATGGCGTCAGGCTTGGCAGCAAGAGCCGCGGTTACCTCAGAAGAGAAGGTGGTCTGTCCGGGAGGGAACTCCTGGCCCATACCCTTGCCACCATAGACAACTTTTCCGCCGGCGCTTTCAATCGCTGCCTGGGTCGAGTCACGAAGACCGGTTCCGTAGGCGTCGTTGAAGACGATGAAGGCGACGCTTGCGTTGCCGTCACCGGTGACGAGCTGGCCGAGAGCCGAACCCTGAACCGTGTCTGGTGGTGCGGTACGGAAGTAGAACGGCGAGTAACCGCTCAACTTGGATGACGTGTTTGCGCCGGAGATCTCGGTGATCTTTGCGGCGGTGAGGGAGTCAACAACGTTGAGCGTGACGCTCGACGAGGCGGCGCCGATAACAACGGAAACGTTGTTCTTGATCAGGTCCTGAGCGGATGCCGTAGAGACGGCCATGTCGCTCGAGTCGCCGGAGTCTTTGCCGTAGTAGCAGGCATCTTTTCCACCAACGCCACCAGCGGCGTTGATGTCGGCGATGGCCAAGCCAACGCCAGCGATCTCGGGTGGGCCGAGGAATGCGAGTGAACCTGTGACGGGAAGTAATCCGCCAACCTTCAGGGTGTCAGCGCTCGTGGCTCCTGCTGCACAGTCAATTGCCTTGAAGGCATCTGCTGCAGCATTGGTAGCTGTCCCGGTGGAACCGCTCGCACAGCCAGCCAGCAAAAGTGCTGACGAAGCCAGTACGGCAAGTCCCCCGAGTGCACGAGAACGTCGAGAAATTACGCTCATGGTACTCCTTGATGTGAATGTCACGGAGCCCGCCGAAAACGGGCTCCTCAGTAGCTACAAACTAGGGGGAGAAGGTTTCGTAAAACAACTTATTCGCGTTACAACTGGGTAACAAATCAGGGGTTTTCACCTCTGCACCCGTTTTCGACACTTAAAACCGTGCCGGACAACGGAATCCGTTGTAGGACTATGTCGAAGTTGCGGAAGGAGAAGGGGCGACTGCCGTTCCGAAATAGGCCAGCCCCGTGACATCCGAGTAATTAATCTGCCCGGCAAGGCCCATGTAGTCAATGGAGGTTTGCGTCTTCAACACATCGAGACACATGCCATAGCTGGAGCAAGGGATGCCGGAGCCCGTGACCAACGACAAACCATAGGCAATCGACGTGCCTCCGTCATCCTTGGCGAGCGTGGCACCAAGAATCGCGGCCATCGTCAGGTCGTACGCCTCGATGCCATACGTGAGGTCACCCACACTGGGGTCGGTCACGCGCAATCGAGCGGCAAAAGCGTCATCGGGCACGAGCGGTGTTGTCGCTGCGCCCGCGGGGGCGTTATCGGCAGACGCCGGAGCAATCAGGGCAATGCCCGCCGCCTTGGCGAGGGGGACAAGTTGCGCCAGAACGGTAGCCGACGCGGGCGCAATAATGACGTCCACTCCCCGCGCGAGGAGATCGGCAAAACTGGCATCCGTCACCGCAGGGTCGCCATCGCCCGCACCGCGGTGCAGAACCTCAACGGGAAGGGCGTTGTACCCGCCGGCGGCATTCACCTCGCTCACCGCCAGTTCAATTCCCGCTGCCTGCGCTTTGGCGTACGCCGCAAGTGGCCCCGAGACAGGAGTCATGTCGCCAATACGCAAGGTGCCATCACCCGTTGCGGCCACAGGAGTTGCCGTGGGAGTGGGGGTCGGCATTGCTTGCCCGGAGCATCCAGCCAGAGCGACGACAACAGCACCCGCCACAAGAATTCCCGCTAGTCGACCAACCAACATGTCTCACCCATCCCTTACGCGTTTACGACGCTATCTACCCTAGCGAGCCGCACCCGAAGCGCCAGTATGGCTCGCGAAATACTAGATCAGTGAGGTCGACTGCGTTGCCCGCGCGAGGCGCGAAACCCGAGATGTTTTGATCATGTCAAAGGTCAGAATTGAGAGGGATACCCAGATCAGAATGAAGCCTGCCCAGCGCGAACTTGGCATGTCTTCGTGCAAAACGAACAACGCGAGAAGAAAGGTGACCACGGGCGTTGAGTATTGAATCAGGCCGATGGCCGTCAGGGGTAGTCGTTTGGCGCTGGCGGCAAAAAGGAGCAGTGGCAACGCAGTAAAAATACCGGAGCTCATCAGAAGCAGGGTGTGACCCGTGCCGTGGCCGAAAAAGGTCAAGCCGACGAGGTTACCCACAATTACGAGCTGAATAATCGCGATGGGGAGAACCCACATGGTTTCCATCGTGAGGCCGCTGATGGCATCCACTCGGGGGCCGATCCGTTTTTTGATCAGGCCATAGGTGCCAAAGGATCCCGCCAGAGCAAGAGAAATCCACGGTAGCTTTCCATAGCTGACCGTGAGCACAATCACCGCGATGAAGCTGATTCCCACGGCAACCCACTGCAGCCTTCTGAGCTTCTCTTTCAGAACAGTAACGCCCAGGATGACCGTGAAGATGGGGTTGATGAAATACCCGAGCGAGGACTCCAGAACCTGACCCGAGACAACGGCGATGATAAAGACTTGCCAATTGATATAGATCAAAACGCCGGCTATCGCCAACGTGAACAAGACGCGGCGTTGACGCAACAACGCCACGTAACGGCGCCATCCGCGAGTGATCGTCAGAAGAAGCACGCAGAAAATCAGCGAAAAAATAATGCGATACGAGACAATTTCAAACGGGCTCGCCGGCTGCAGCGTCAAGAAATAGAGGGGGAACAATCCCCACAGGCCATAAGCGGCAAACCCGTAGAGCAGTCCTGGGCGCGAAAGCTTCTGATGGGGGTTTGCAGGGGTCACTCTTGCGATGCTACTCCGCCTCGGGCAAGAAAAAAGACCCCCGGCAACGAGAAATCATCGCCGGGGGTCTTTCAGGAAAAACGTGGGTTATCGAACGACGACCGCAAGAACGTCGCGAGCCGAGAGCACGAGGTACTCTTCGCCGGCGTACTTAACTTCGGTTCCGCCGTACTTGGAGTAAATCACCTTGTCGCCAACGGCGATGTCAAGGGGAACGCGATTGCCGTTGTCATCGATGCGACCGGGGCCGACAGCAACAACGTCGCCTTCCTGGGGCTTCTCTTTAGCGGTGTCGGGGATGACCAGACCAGACGCGGTGGTCTGCTCGGCTTCGACCTGCTTGATGACAATGCGATCTTCGAGCGGCTTGATGGCGACCGACACGGTTGACCTCTTTCTTTGCTAAGACAGTGAATTGGCACCCGAACTCTGCGAGTGCTAACAGTGAGTCTACGGCGCGAACTAGCACTCACGCAACGTGAGTGCTAGAAATGCATCCGTAAAAAATGTTCGTCCTGGCACGGCGATCCCGTGACGCCTTGGTAAGTTTGCTCTCGTGGAGACCAGCGAATTAAGAGACCTGTTGACGCCCGACGGTCTGCGGCTTTTGGACTCCCTGCCGGAGTATTCCAACAAAGCCGATATCGTTCGCATCGTCTCCGCTTTGCGTGGTGCCGGAAATTCCCCCGCCCTCGTCGCCGCCGTTCTTACCCAAGCGAAATTGCGCGCCAAAGCAGTCACCAAGTTCGGTGACTTCGCCGGGCGCATGCTGTTCACCGAAGCGGGCCTGGAGCAGGCAACACGCCTTCGCGTCGCCGCCCTGCATGCTGGGCGATTCTTTCGCGCGGGCGTGACGCACGTTGCCGACCTCGGGTGCGGCATTGGTGCCGACGCCCTAGCCATGGCCGCCATGGGGATAACGGTCACCGCCGTCGACGTAGATGAAGTAACCGCCGCCCTCGCCACCTACAACCTCGCCATTTTCGATACCGTGGCAGTGGTTCATTCGAGCGCCGAAGATTTCGATCTGGCGACGAGCACGCTCCCCGAAGGTCGCCCTGCCATCGGCGGTGTTTATCTTGATCCCGCTCGGCGAACATCCGGCCATTCCAACACGGAACGCCTGACGCGCTCCGAGGACTACTCCCCCAGCCTGGACTTTGCCTTCGGGATGGCTGCTCGTTATCCCACGGGAGTCAAACTCGGACCGGGCTTTGATCGCGATCTAATTCCCGCTGACGCCGAGGCCCAGTGGGTTTCGGTCGACGGTGACGTCGTCGAGCTCGGGCTCTGGTTTGGTGCGCTCGCCCGCGGCGGCATCACGCGGTCAGCGCTGATTCTCGATGCCGCCGGCACCCACGAAGTCAGTGCACCCACCGATAGCGAGGATGCCCCCACCGGCGCCCTAGGAACCTACCTCTATGAGCCCGACGGCGCAGTCATTCGCGCCCGACTCATCGGAGATGTCGCACGCACCCTGGATGCCCACATGATTTCTGACCGCATCGCCTATGTCACCAGTGACATCCTGACCGCAACGCCCTTTGCCCATGGGTTCCGGATTCGCGAGGAGTTCCCCCTCGACGTCAAGACAATTGCGCGTGAATTACGTGCCCGCGATATTGGCACTCTCGAAATCAAGAAACGTGGCGTCGACATCGACCCCGCCGAGTTTCGAAAGCTCCTGAAGCTCAAAGGCTCGGCCAGCGCAACACTGTTTCTCACGCGCGTGGGAGAGAAACGGATCGCCCTGCTCGCTGACCGCCTCTGACCCGGCCGAATCTGACCCGGCCGCCTGTAACCCGGCCGAATCTCTTTCGACCGCACTCACGCTACCGAGTTAGTAGTTGAAACGAGGAAAAGTACGGAAAGAACATGAACGCATAAATCGTCGTTATGAAGATGGTGATCACGACAGCGGCAATCCCCACATAGCCGACAATCACACCCGCTAAGGCGAGTCCCCGCCCCTGCTCATGGGTCCGCTTAATTTGGCCGAGACTGATGTGCCCCGTGATGACCCCCACCAACCCCAAACCGACGACGGACATCACGAGGGAGATAATCGCCAAACTGTTTGTGGCTGCCCCCTCGGGAACATAGCGTGCAACCAACGGCGCAGAGCCTGTTTCAGACATCGTAAATTCTCCCTTGAGATTGCTCCCGGGGGCAGCCTGAGCCGCCTCCACCTTCTAGCTGCCAACCTACTTCCAAGGGATGGAAAAGCAAAATGCCGGTCGGCGAAAAGGCACGTGGCCTCCTCGCCGACCGGGCGCGCGGAGCGGGCCGCCTAGTTCCTAGTAGGTCGTGTACGTTGCTGCCCCGACAAAGAGGAACGTCAACAGGAAGATAGCGCCACCGATGATCACGGCGGCGGTCTCGATGTAGCCGATGATGAGGCCGGCGAGCGCCAAGCCGTGCCCCGACTCATGGGTCTTCTTGATCTGGCCCAAACTAATGTGGCCGGTAATAATGCCGATGATTCCCAAACCAATGATCGACATCACGAGCGAAATGATGGCCAAGGTGTTGGTCTTTGCCCCGGCAGGAGCCGCTGCATAGGTGGGCTGTGCCACGTAGGCGGGTTGAGCCGCATTCGCTGGCGGTTCAGTGTTGGTGGGCTGAACGGCGTTTGTGTCAGACATTTTTTCTTCCCCTCATTGAGCACCGTTCACGTGTCACAACGAAAAATAAGGAAACGAAACGGAGCATGTACTAAAAATGGTACTCATCCGTCACGAAAAAGTAAATCGCTTTCTTACGTCACCTGGATGGTGGTGACCGGCAATGTCGAATCAGCGCCAAAATTCATGCCCGATGGTGCCGCTCCTGCCATGATGAGCTCCGATGCCACGGCGGCAATCATGGCTCCGTTATCGGTGCACAGCGCGAGTGGCGGAACACGCAGTGTCACCCCGGCTTCCGAACATTTCAGTGCTGCGAGTTCACGGATGCGCGCATTGGCCACCACCCCACCGCCCAGCAACAGGCGTGGAACATCGTGATCGCGGCAGGCCGCAATAGCTTTGGTCAGCAAAATGTCGGCCACGGCCTCGCGAAAACTTGCCGCAACATCCGCCAACGGAATCTCTTCTCCCGCATCCCGACGAATCTCCACCCACCGCGCGACGGAGGTCTTCAATCCGGAAAAAGAAAAGTCGTACCGGTGCGCGGCCATGTCCTTGGGCTGGCTGAGGCCACGGGGAAAACGGATGGCTTTGGGGTCTCCGCTGGCCGCCAGCCGATCAATGTGTGGGCCACCGGGATAGGGCATGCCCAGAACGCGGGCTACCTTGTCGAAGGCTTCCCCCGCCGCATCGTCGATGGTTTCTCCGAGTAATTCAACATCCGAGACGAGGTCCCGAACGAGCAGTAGCGAGGTATGGCCACCCGACACCAACAGGGCGATGGTCGGATATTCCAGCGGGCCCTCCTCACCGAGCACATCCGCACCGACATGCCCCACCAGGTGGTTCACGGCAAAAAGCGGTTTGTCGAGAGAAATCGCCAGAGCCTTCGCTGCACCGACCCCCACCATGAGCGCTCCCGCTAGGCCGGGACCACTCGTCACCGCAACGGCGTCGATATCGCTCAACTGGATGCCCGCCTCGGCAACAGCCTGACGCAGTGCCGGGGCCATCGCCTCGAGATGCGCTCGCGCTGCAACCTCGGGCACGACACCGCCATAGCGGGCGTGCTCCTCCATGGACGAGGAGATGACGTTGGCCAGCAGCGTGCGGCCGCGCACGATACCGATGCCGGTTTCGTCACAGCTGGTTTCAATGCCGAGCACAAGGGGGGCGTCGCGATTGAGTTCGCGGGCGGGCTTCTCGACGGTCACGAGAGAACTTCCGAGCCCACAGTCGCGGAGCGTTTCGGGCGCAACGTTTCTTCCCGGCGCATCACGATGGCATCGACTCCCTCGGGCTGGTAGTAGTGCGGACGCACAGCGATTTCTTCGAATCCGAGACTCTCGTAGAGGGCCTTGGCGACGTCGTTATCGGCCCGCACCTCCAGAAAGAGGCGATCGGCTCGGCGCTCTTCGGCGCGCTGGAGGAGCACCAGCATGAGCGCGCGACCCAGTCCCAGCCCTCGGGCTTCGGGTGCCACCGCAATGGTCTGAATATCGCCATCGCCCGACCCGGGCGGACACAACAATCCGGCATAGGCAAGGATCTCCGGCATTCCTTGCTCGGCACTCGTTCCTTCGGCAACGATGTAGACGCAATTCGCATCACTCATGTCCCGGCGCATCGCCTCTTCCGACCAGGCTTCCGCACCGAAAACACTCGTTTCGAGGGCCATGATGGCCGGCAGGTCTTCGGCCGTTGCTGGCCGCAAAACCAGCTTCGGCCCGTTCTCAAGGCTCACGGCAGGGCTCACGGCAGGATTAACTGCAGGGCCCCCGTCGGGCTTCGCCCCGTCGCTCATTGCACGACCCGCTTGGGGCCATTGGAGAGCGTGATGTCCGGCGAGCGCAGATACAGCGCCTCATACCGCTCAAATGCATGTCCCGTCGAGAGGAGGCGCTCGGCGACCACAGCAAGCGCACCGGCCGGAACCTCGGTGGCATTCACAAGGAGGGGCGAGATACCCAGCACGACGGTCGGAACCTCGCCGGCCTTGGCGAGGTTGGGGCCCGAGACGCGTTCGGGCAACCCGTTGGCGTTGAGGCCGGAGTACGTGCTCCAATAGAGTTCGCGGCGCCGAGCATCCGTCACCACTGTTATGGCACTCTGGGTGCCGGTCTCAAAGTGCGCTGCGGCGATGCCGTCGTGGCTGACCATGGGAAGTAACGGGATGCCCGCCCCCACCGAGAACGCTTCGGCGGCCGCAATTCCCACGCGGAGCCCCGTGAACGGACCGGGTCCCATACCGGCAACGACAGCAGTGACCTCGGCGGCGGCAATCCCCGCGCTGGCGAGACACTCGAGAATAAGCGACCCCACGACCTCAGCGTGACGCATGGTGTCGGCCACGCTGTGCTCGGCCAGGATGCGCCCGTCGTCAACGACGGCAACACTCGTGCCGGCAGAGGTGTCGATGGCCAGAATCATGAGATTAAGACTACGCGCGCCAGCGAGGGCCGTGGCCCGCGAGCGTTACCGTGCGTGGTTCCACGAGATCATCGTCGAGGTCATTTTGGGATCCGCCTTCGGGGCGCACGATCGTCACCTCGAGCCAGGAGTCTGTGACGCCGTCGAGCATGCCCATCCCCCATTCGACAACAACGACCGAATGAGTGAAATCGATATCCAGATCGTCTAACTCCAGTGCCGAGGCAAGACGGTAGGCATCAACGTGCACCAGCGGCGGTCCGCCGATCAAACTGGGATGGGTGCGAGCCAAAACAAAGGTGGGACTGGTAACCGGGCCGCGAACGCCGAGACCCTCGCCAATCCCGCGCGTGAGTGTTGTCTTTCCAGCGCCAAGCGGCCCTGTCAAGACGAGAACGTCTCCGGCCCTCAGGCTGCCGCCAATTTCCCGGCCTAACGCGTTCATGTCCTCGGGCGTGCCGATCGTGCGCACACCGAGAATGAGCGGCTTGCGCTGCGGCCCGGTCAGTGTCACTGGCCCAGACCGACAAACGTGCGCTGGAGTCGACCACCTAATCGCGTCACAATTTCGTAGCCGATGGTGGACGCCGCGGCGGCCCAGTCCCCCACAGATGGGTAGCCCTGAGCCGGGTCACCGAACAACACAACCTCGTCGCCAACGGCCACGGGGGTATCCCCCACGTCGACGATGAACTGATCCATCGCCACTCGGCCGGCAATAACGAATTTCTGGCCCGCAATCACGACAGGCGCTTTTCCGGATGCCGCCCGGGGGATGCCCTCGCCATAGCCCAAGGGAACGAGACAGAGTGTAGTTTCGCGAGGGGTGCGATAGGTGAAGTCGTAGCTCACGCCGGTCTCGGCGGGCACCCGACGCGTCGCAGTGACCCGAGCACGCAGGGTCATCACGGGCGTCAATCCCAGGTCGGCTGCTGTGCGCCCCACGAATGGCGAGATGCCGTACGCCAGAATTCCGAGGCGGACCATGTCGTAGCGCAGAGTCGGCAGCGTCACTGCCGCGACGGATGCTGCAAGGTGAATCAGAGTCGGCGTGAGCCCCGCTTCCCTCGCTGCTGAGACACCGCGATCAAAGAGTTCCCCCTGAGCAAGGTCGTCCTCCGGGCTCGCATTCGAAAGATGGCTGAAGATGCCCTCGACCACCAGTGACCCCTGGGCCTCCAGCGCCGCGGCTTCGCCAAAGAGTTCGGCCCACTCTGGTTCACTAGCCCCGTTGCGGCTCAGCCCAGTTTCCAGCTTCACGTGCACCCGTGCAGGAGTTCGAGATGAGGATGACTGCTGGGCTGCGGCACAGGAACGCAACTGCGCGACCGACGAAATCCCGACCGTCACATCGGCTGCAAGTGCTTCAACGAACGTTTCATCCGGGGCATGAATCCAGGCCAGAATCGGCGCCGTGATCCCTGCGGAACGCAGAGTGAGCGCCTCATCGATGTCGGCCACACCGAGCCACGTAGCCCCCCCGGCGAGCGTTGCGTGTGCGGCCTCCACCATTCCGTGACCGTAAGCGTTTGCCTTCACCACAATCATCAGGTGCGGCGTGCCAAGGGAGTTCTTCAGCTGGGCAACGTTGCCGGAGAGCGCGGGGAGGTCAATGATTGCCTCGCGGAATGGCGTGTGACTCATGCGGCGCCCCCTTCGGCAACGACAGAGCCTTCCGCAACAACGAACGCGACGGCGGCATTGGCATCGTGACTGATGGAAACATGGGTCGACGTTATTCCTCGCGCATTCGCCATCGCGGCAGCCGGCCCTGTCAACACGAACGACGGTGCTCCGAGCTCGTTGGTCACAACTTCCATGTCATGCCACGTCATGGTGCCCGATCCACCAAAAGCTTTGATGAGCGCTTCTTTTGCCGCAAACCGGCCTGCGAGTGACGTCACGGTATTTTCACGCTCACGAATCGTAAAGAGACGCGCCGTCAGCGCCGGGGTGCGCTCGAGAGAACGAGCGAATCGTTGAAGGTCGACAATGTCGACGCCAACCCCAAGAATCATGCGCGGCGCTACTCGACCGTGACCGACTTGGCCAAGTTTCGCGGCTGGTCGACATCCAGTCCCTTAGCATCGGCCAGTTCCATCGCAAAGATTTGCAGGGGAATGACAGCAAGGATGGGTTCAAACATGGGGTCTGCCAGCGGGATGGGAATAACCTCATCCGCATACGGAAGAACCGAAGCATCTCCCTTTTCCGCAATCGCAATGACGCGCGCTCCCCGAGCACGAATCTCCTGGATGTTGCTCACAACTTTGGAGTGAATCAATGCCGAACCACGGGGGCTGGGCACGACAACGAAGACGGGTTGGCCGTGATCGATGAGGGCAATTGGCCCGTGCTTGAGCTCACCGGCGGCGAAGCCTTCGGCGTGAATGTAGGCGAGCTCCTTGAGTTTGAGAGCTCCTTCAAGCGCAATGGGGTAGCCAACGTGACGCCCCAAGAAGAGCACCGCCTGCGAGTCACTCATCCACTTAGCGAGCTGGGCAACAGCGGGCGCCGTCGACAAAACTTCTTGAATCTTGGCGGGAAGCTCCTGCAATTCTTGAGCGAGGCGTCGAAGCTCGGCTTCATCGACCGTTGCACGAATCCGCGCGAGGTGCAGCCCCACCAGGTACAGCGCCGTGATCTGGGCCACAAATGCTTTCGTTGAGGCGACGGCCACTTCGGGACCAGCATGCGTGTAGACCACGGCATCCGATTCGCGAGGAATCGTCGAACCCTGAGTGTTACAGATCGACAGGGTGCGGGCACCCGCCTCGCTGGCGAACTTGACCGCCATCAGGGTGTCCATCGTTTCACCGGACTGGCTGATGGAAATAACCAGCGTCTCGGGCGTGATGACGGGATCGCGATAACGGAACTCGTGGCTCAGCTGAACCTCCACCGGGATGCGCGCCCACGCTTCAATGGCGTAGGCACCCACCATCCCCGCGTACGAAGCAGTGCCGCACGCAACGAGGATGATGCGGTTGATTCCCAAGAGAACGTCATCGCCCAGCTCGCTCAATTCTGGAATCGTGACGAGACCATCCACGACGCGGCCGAGCACGGTGTTGGCCACCGCATCGGGGTTCTCCGTGATTTCTTTCGCCATGAACGACGACCAACCGCCTTTGTCAGAGGCCGAGGCGTCCCACGCAATTTCGTACTCTTCGAGATCGACAGGGTTCCCGTCGAAGTCGGTGACGCTGACAGCATCCGGCGTAATTTTGACGACCTGGTCTTGCCCCACGGCGGCCGCACGACGGGTGTATTCCACAAACGCGGCGACGTCGGAGCCCAAGAAGTTCTCGCCGTCGCCCAGTCCGATTACCAGCGGCGAATTGTGGCGGGCGGCCACAATCACTCCGGGCTCATTCGTGTGGATGGCGAGGAGTGTGAAGGCGCCCTCAAGGCGCGCCACAGCCAGACGCATAGCTTCCTGGAGGTCACCGACCTCGTGGTAAATGTCACCGACCAATACCGCCGCAACAGCCGTATCCGTCTCGCTCGCAAATTCGTGCCCCTTTGCCAGAAGCTCGAGTTTTACGCTGGCGAAGTTTTCGATGATTCCGTTATGAATCAGAGCCAGCTGGCCGCCATCGGCCAAGTGGGGGTGAGCATTGACGTCGGTGGGGCCTCCGTGGGTTGCCCAACGTGTGTGGCCGATACCGGTGTGACCGTCAACGAGGGGGTTTGTCGCGAGCTCGTCTGTCAGCGCTTGAAGTTTGCCGGCTTTTTTGGCCGTCTCCAGCTTGCCGTTGTCGGTAATGATGGCAACGCCCGCGGAGTCATATCCGCGGTATTCCTGACGCTTGAGGCCGCCCATAAGGACTGCCAACGTTTGCTGCTGACCGACGTATCCCACAATTCCGCACATAAGAGTTCCAGTTTAGGCCACGCCGGGCGTCTCTCCATTGAAGGCGCGAGTGCGACCTCACGGGCCATGACAGCGGTGAAATGCGACAGAATGGACGTGTGAAGCTCGAAAATACCGGCGCAATTGGCGTCCATAACTCGCCCTTCGTCGAAGTTTCTCGAAAGGCGTGGGCCGAGCTTGCCCCGTCGACACACCTTGACCTCACCGAAGTCGAGCTTGCCGGGCTGCGGGGTTTGGGCGACCGTCTCGACCTGCAGGAGGTTGATGACGTCTACATGCCGTTGAGCCGCTTGCTCTCCATTTACGCCTCGGGATCGCAGAACCTGCACCGGGCGACGAGCGATTTTCTCGGGGAGCGCGCCGCCAGCACCCCCTTTGTCATTGGCATCGCCGGCTCGGTTGCCGTAGGCAAGTCGACCGTTGCCCGACTCCTGAAATTCTTGCTTGCAAAGTGGGATGCCACCCCTCGCGTTGAGCTCGTCACCACCGATGGTTTTCTCTACCCCAACGCTGAGCTCGAGCGGCGCGGCCTGCTCGAACGCAAGGGATTCCCGGAGTCCTACGACCGCCGAGCATTGCTCCGCTTCGTCAGCGAAGTCAAGAGTGGTGCGGCCGAAGTGCGCGCGCCCGTCTACTCCCACTTGAACTACGACATCATGCCCGAAGAGCACGTCATCGTTCACCAGCCCGACGTCCTCATCGTCGAAGGGCTCAATGTCCTGCAGCCTCCCGCCGTCGGTAACGGTCTGGCCGTGAGCGACTTGTTCGACTTCACGATTTACGTGGATGCCCGCACCAAGGACATCGCTGGCTGGTATCAGGATCGCTTCCTCCGTCTCCAACAGGGTGCGTTCAGCGACCCGAACTCCTACTTTCACCGGTACGCCGACCTGAGTCTCCCCGAGGCGCGCGAGCGGGCATCCGCCATCTGGGCAGCAACCAACGGCCCCAACCTTGAGAACAACATCAAGCCCACGCGTTCACGTGCCACCCTTGTTCTGCGAAAGGCCGCGGATCACTCGGTGAGCAGCGTCTTACTGCGCAAAATCTAGCGGCGGACGCGACCGGCAGCGGTCCGGAACCTGCCACCCGAACCCGGCGGACATCCGAACATCCGCGTGAGACTAAAGCGCGAGTTGCGCCCGGACGACCTCGGCCAGAATGTGCGCATGAGAATCGGCGGTGTCCTGATCGGCGGCTTCAACCATGACGCGAATCATCGGTTCTGTCCCTGAGGGACGAAGCAAAACGCGACCGGTATCGCCCAGCGCGGTCTCGGCGACAACCACGGCAGCCGCAATGTGTTCATTGGCGTGAAGCCCGTGATGGTCGACGCCCCGAACGTTAATCAAAATCTGAGGGAACACTGTCATCACCGACGCGAGTTCGGCCATCGTTTTCTTGGTGCGGGCCATCTCCGCAACGAGATGCAAACCCGTGAGAATACCGTCACCGGTGGTGGCATATTCGCTCATGATGACGTGACCGGATTGCTCGCCACCAAGGGCCAGGCCTTCTGCATTCAACGCTTCAAGCACATAACGGTCGCCCACACGGGTTTCAATCATGCGGATGCCGTTCTCCGCCATCGCCTTGCGCAACCCCAAGTTGCTCATCACCGTCGCGACCAACGTGTCATTGGTGAGGTGGCCGCGCTCTTTCATCGCGATGGCGAGAATCGCCATAATCTGGTCACCGTCGACAACTTTGCCCGTGGCGTCAACCGCGAGGCAGCGGTCGGCGTCGCCGTCGTGTGCAATGCCCACGTCCGCACCGTGTTCGAGCACCGCGGCAGCAAGCACATCAAGGTATGTCGATCCGACACCGTCGTTGATGTTGAGCCCGTCGGGGTCTGCCCCAATGACGGTAACTTTTGCCCCGGCATCGGTAAAGACCTGTGGGGAGATTCCGGATGCCGCGCCATGCGCACAGTCGAGAACAACGTGAATGCCGTCGAGCCGGTTGGGAAGCGTTCCCAAGAGATGAATGACGTAACGATCCTCGGCATCGGCGAAACGACGAATGCGCCCGACGTCACCGCCGGTGGGCAAAAGCCGCTCAATACCGAGGTGCTCCTCGATACGATCCTCAACCTCATCGGGAAGTTTGGTGCCGCCCGTTGCGAAAAATTTGATGCCGTTATCCGGGGCTGGGTTATGGGATGCCGAAATCATCACGCCAAAGTCAGCGTCGATGTCGCCCACGAGAAACGCCGCCGCGGGGGTCGGAATCACTCCGGCGTCGAGAACATCAATGCCCGAGCTCGCCAATCCTGCCGCCAACGCGGCAGACAGAAATTCGCCCGAGATCCGAGGATCGCGAGCGATAACCGCCGTGGGGCGTTTTCCTGCGGCACGACGCGCTTCCGCCCGGCGACCGCGCGTCAGGACGACAGCGGCAGCCTGAGCGAGGCCCAGGGTCAGATCAGCCGTGAGTTCACGGTTGGCCAAACCCCGGACGCCGTCAGTACCAAATAAGCGTGCCATGGATCGCGAATTAAGCCGCGAAGCCGATTAGCGCTTCGAGAACTGCGAAGCCTTACGGGCCTTCTTGAGTCCAGCCTTCTTACGCTCCTTGACACGAGGGTCTCGCATCAGGAAGCCGGCCTTCTTCAAGATCGCACGGTTGTTCTCTTCGTCAATCTGGTTGAGCGAACGAGCAATGCCGAGACGCAATGCGCCGGCCTGACCCGAGGGGCCACCACCGGTGATGCGAGCGATGACGTCGTAGCTACCAATGAGGTCAAGAGCCGTGAACGGGTCATTGATGAGCTGCTGGTGAAGCTTGTTGGGGAAGTAGTCCGAAAGCTCACGGCCGTTGACCGTGATGGTTCCAGCGCCGGGCATGATGCGCACGCGGGCAATAGCCTGCTTGCGACGGCCGACTGCTGCACCGGGAACGGTGAGAACGGGACGGGGAGCCTTGACGACCTCGACCGCGGGGGTCTCGGTCGAGTATTCGCCAGCCTCAGCTACGGCGTCGGACTCGGGAGTTTCTTCGATCTGGTCTGCGATTTTCGCCACGATTACTTAATCCTTTTTTCTTAAATCTTTACGAAGCGCTATTGAGCGACCTGGTCGAGGGTGTACACGGTGGGCTGCTGCGCCTGGTGAGGGTGCTCTGCGCCGCGGTAAACCTTGAGCTTGCGGAACTGGTCACGGCCAAGCGAGGTCTTGGGGAGCATGCCACGGATGGCCTTCTCCACTGCGCGCTCTGGGTTCTTCTCCAAGAGCTCGGTGTAGGTAACAGACGAAAGGCCTCCGGGGTAACCAGAGTGGCGGTAAGCCTTCTTCTGTGCTGCCTTGTTACCGGTCAGCACGACCTTCTCAGCATTGACGATGATGACGAAGTCACCCATGTCCATGTGAGGGGTAAAAGTTGCCTTGTTCTTGCCGCGAAGAACAACCGCGGCGTGGCTTGCGAGGCGGCCAAGTACAACGTCAGTGGCGTCAATGATGACCCAGTTGCGCTTTACTTCACTTGCCTTGGGCGAATAGGTACGAGTCACAGTAGTACTGCTTTCTTGTCGAAATGAGTGGTCGTGAATCCCGCTCAGTCGTGGGTTCTTACATGAGAACACAACAGTCGAGGGCTCAACTTCGGCGGTCGTTTCCAAAAGAAACGGCACCAAGGGTCTAGATTACGCTATCTCCGGCTCGTCGGTCAATTCGCGTCGTCGGCGGGTGAGCTCGGCGCGCGGGCCCAGTTCCGCCTCGGCTGGATAGATGACCTCGGTGAGCGTCAAACCATGCGCGGGCATAACGGTAAAGTCACTCGTCCGCAGGGCCTCGTCACGCACGACGGTCAGGTCATCCGGGCTCAAACGCCCCTCCCCCACAGCCACCGTGGCCCCAATGAGAGCTCGCACCATCGAGTGACAAAACGCATCCGCTTGCAGTGTCGCAACGAGCGCACCCGTTCTGGTTCGCTCCCAGGTAAATACCTGCAGTTCCCGGATGGTGGTGGCCCCGGGCCTCAGCTTGCAAAAAGCTCCGAAATCGCGCAACCCTACGAGCAAGCCAGCGGCGGCGTTCATGGCATCCGACTCGAGTCTTCCGTGAAAACGCACCGTGTTATGGCGCTCGAGAGGATTCACACTCTCAACCCGATCAAAAATTCGGTATTCGTACCGCCGGGCAATCGGAGAGAACCGGGCGTCAAAGCCGTCAGCCGCCACAGCGAAAGATCGCACAACAACATCTGAGTTGAACCCCAGGGCGCCATTGAGGCGGCGAAGCGTTGCCTCGGGGGTCATCGCCCGAACACCGTTACCGCCACCGACGTCACCGTCCCCCACGTCGCTGTCCCCCAGGTCGATAACGCCCTCGGGAAGATCGACATGAACCACTTGCCCGGTGGCGTGAACGCCGGCATCGGTGCGTCCCGCGACGACGAGCCTCGGTGCGACGGGAAGTCGCAAAATCATCGCGAGCGTCGCCATGAGGGTGTCCTCGATCGAACGAAGCCCCGGTTGCATTGCCCATCCGGCGAAATCCGTGCCGTCATAGGAGATGTCCAGTCGAAAGCGGACCGTCCCTAAACGCGCTGCGGCGGCCTGATCGGCTTTGCTGACCGAACCGTCGGCCTGCTGTCCTTCTGCCCTGCTCACGCCCTCATCCACATCGTCCAGTTTAGATTGCCCCGCACAGGGCAAACAAAAACCCCGAGCATCCGCAATGGACACCCGGGGTTCTCGTGTAAAAAAGTTGTTACTTGGCTTCTTCTTCAGCAGCGGCATCCGAAGCGTCATCCGAAACGGCCTCGGCAGGTGCGTCGACCGCAACTTCCTCAGCAGCAACCTCAGGAGCGTCAGCCACAACAGCTTCTGCAGGAGTCTCGACGGGCGAACCCTCTTCGATCATGTCTGCGGCATCTGCAACAGCAGCAGCCTCAGCCACGGCCTCAACAGCAGCAGCCTTGAGGGCCTCCTGCTTGACGGTCTTGGCCGTCTTGTTGGAAGGCTTCTTGGCTACTGGATCAAGCACGAGCTCAATCTGCACCATGGAAGCGTTGTCGCCCTTGCGGAAACCGAGCTTCGTGATGCGGGTGTAACCGCCCTCGCGCTCAGCGACCAAAGGAGCGATCTCGGTGAAGACCTCGTGAGTTGCGTCCTTGTTGCGAAGGATTGCCAACACGCGACGACGAGCGTGAAGATCTCCACGCTTGGCGAACGTGATGAGACGTTCAGCAACGGGACGAAGGCGCTTGGCCTTGGTCTCGGTGGTCTTGATGGACTTGTGCATGAAGAGGGCAACCGCGAGGTTGGCCAACATCAAGCGTTCGTGGGCCGGTCCGCCGCCGAGGCGGGGGCCCTTAGTAGGTGTAGGCATTGTTCTCTATCTCCAGAATCAAAAAGAATAAAAGCGTCTCGCGAGCGAGAGCTATTAGATGTTCTCGTCTTCGTCGAAGCCGCCGTAGAAGTGCGCGCCATCGAATCCGGGAACGGAGTCCTTGAGCGACAGTCCCATTTCAATGAGCTTGTCGCGAACCTCATCCACTGACTTCTGACCGAAGTTGCGGATGTTCATCAGCTGAGTTTCAGACAGGGCAACGAGCTCGCTGACCGTGTTGATTCCCTCGCGCTTGAGGCAGTTGTACGAACGAACCGACAGATCGAGGTCTTCGATCGGAATCGACAGCTCGGAGCTCAAAACAGCGTCGACCGGAGCCGGGCCAATTTCGATACCTTCTGCAGCGGTGTTCAACTCGCGAGCCAAACCGAAGAGCTCGGTCAGCGTGCGTCCGGCCGAAGCCATGGCATCGCGAGGCGTGATGGCCTGCTTGGTCTCAACATCGACAACGAGGCGGTCGAAGTCAGTGCGTTCACCCGCACGAGTTGCCTCGACGCGATACGTGACCTTGAGTACGGGCGAGTAGATCGAGTCGACAGGAATCTGACCGGCTTCGCTGTACTCGCTAC
Organism: Microbacteriaceae bacterium; assembly: GCA_947443745.1. Lineage (GTDB taxonomy): Bacteria > Actinomycetota > Actinomycetes > Actinomycetales > Microbacteriaceae > Alpinimonas. Next base: position 19,117 of record CANEXL010000023.1, read on the forward strand.
GGTTCTGGCTCCCCGAAACGTAGCCGCGGCCACGCTCAATGGTGAGTTCAAGTTCGAACTTTGCCTTGTCGTTCAACGTGGCGATAACGAGCTCAGGGTTGTGGATCTCGACGCCTGCAGGAGCAGAAATGTCGGCAGCCGTAACCTGACCGGCACCCTGCTTGCGCAGGTACGCGGTGATGGGCTCATCGTGCTCGCTCGAGACAACCAGTGTCTTGATGTTCAAGATGATTTCGGTGACGTCTTCTTTCACACCGGGAATCGTGCTGAACTCGTGCAGAACGCCATCGAGGCGGATGCTGGTAACAGCAGCGCCAGGAATGGAGGACAACAGGGTGCGACGAAGTGAGTTGCCGAGGGTGTAACCAAAACCTGGTTCCAGAGGTTCAATGATGAACCGTGAGCGGAACTCAGAAATGTTCTCTTCGGAAAGCGTGGGGCGCTGTGCAATAAGCACTATGTATTCCTTTCGGCTAAGTGTCCGCTATATGACACTTGCGTGAGCGGTGTATTGAGTTAAGAACGGGTGGAGCATTACGCGCCGGGCGGTGAAGCCCGGCACCTAATGAGAACTAAACGCGACGACGCTTGGACGGACGGCAACCGTTGTGAGCCTGAGGCGTCACATCGTTGATCGAACCGACCTCGAGGCCAGCGGCCTGAAGTGAACGGATTGCCGTTTCGCGACCGGAGCCGGGGCCCTTGACGAAAACATCAACCTTCTTCATGCCGTGCTCCTGCGCCTGGCGGGCGGCCGACTCGGCTGCCAGCTGTGCGGCGTAGGGGGTCGACTTGCGCGAACCCTTGAAGCCAACTCCACCTGAGGATGCCCAGCTGATGACGGCGCCGGTCGTGTCGGTGATCGACACGATCGTGTTGTTGAAGGTGGACTTGATGTGAGCCTGGCCCACAGCAATGTTCTTCTTGTCTTTTTTACGCGGCTTGCGAACTGCCGATTTTGGTGCTGCCATGATTTCTCCTAAAACCTAAAGGGAGGGTCGCTGTCCGAGGACTAGCGAGCCTTCTTCTTGCCGGCGACAGTGCGCTTGGGGCCCTTGCGGGTACGGGCGTTGGTCTTCGTGCGCTGACCGTGGACAGGAAGTCCTTTACGGTGGCGCAGACCCTGGTAGCTTCCGATTTCAACCTTGCGGCGGATGTCAGCCTGGACTTCACGACGAAGGTCACCCTCGACGCGATATTCCTTTTCGATGTAGTCACGGAGTGCGATGAGCTGGTCATCGGTCAAATCCTTGACGCGGATGTCTCCGCTGATTTCGGTGTCGGCGAGGGTTTTAAGGGCCCTCGTGCGGCCAATACCGTAAATGTATGTCAGTGCAACTTCCACGCGCTTATCGCGGGGAATGTCAACTCCGGCAAGACGTGCCATAGTGGCTCTCCTGTAAATGAAGTGGAGGTCTGGAGCAGTTCCGGTGCCTGGGCCTCCAACCCAAGGTGTCCCCCGCTTTTGAGGCGGGATCCTGGAACTTCTCAGTGCATTTTTATTGCTGTGGTTCGTTTCGAACCGTTACCCAACTCAGATTTTTGAATAAATGAGCGGGGAAGTTTTTGGGGAATTAACCCTGACGCTGCTTGTGGCGAGGGTTCTCGCAGATGACCATGACGTTTCCGTTACGACGGATGACCTTGCACTTGTCACAGATTTTTTTA
>CANEXL010000024.1 GCA_947443745.1 Microbacteriaceae bacterium
ACGCGGACCGCGTCGAGAGTGATGTCGGTTGGGCCCGGCGCGGTGGTCGCGGGCAGTTGAACAGCGGCGGAACCCCACGCGACGGCGGTGGAAATTCGCAGAACGTTGGCTTCTTCGATGGCCATCTTTTCGGCGCGAACGCGCACATCAGCCGCAAGGTATCCGGCGAGTGTGCTGTCTCCTGCACCGACAGTGCTGTCGGCAATGACGGGAGTGTGGCCCGCCCAGATTGTGGCGGTCAGTGTCACGAGGAGCGCGCCGTTTTCACCCAGGCTCACGACAATCACGGCGCCATCGTTGGCCAGCAGGCTGCGCGCGAAACTTTCAACCTCACCAACGGTGGGAAGTTCACGCGCGGCGAGTTCTTCGAGTTCCTCATGGTTGGGTTTCATGAGGTCGGCGATACCGGCATGCGCCACGGTCGCTAAGGCGCCCCCCGACGTGTCAACGGCAAAGCGAACACCGTTGGCGTGCGCGAGATGGCCTAGTTGAACGTAGAACGAGGCGTCCAGTCCCGGAGGGAGACTACCGGCAGCGACCAACCAGGCGGGCCCGGTTTCGAGAACGCTGGTGATGGCGCCGAGAAGTTCGTCGCGTTCGGTGGGGCTGATCAGCGGCCCGGTCGCATTGATCTTGGTGGTCTGGTTTGCCGCATCCATGATCGTAATGTTCTGACGAATTTCTTCGTGGATGGGGGTCGTCACCGTGGGAATCCCGGCTTCTTCGAGAGCCGCCATGATCCACTGGCCGGTGAGGGCATCCGCCGGGAAAAGCGCGGAGCTGGGAATGCCATTCTTGGCTAAGGCACGCGAGACGTTGATGCCCTTGCCGGCGGGATCCTTGTGGCTGGCCAAGGCGCGGTTGACCTCGCCTACCTCGTAGGACTCGATCTCGAGGGTGACATCAACACTGGGGTTGGCGGTAAAGGTAATAATCATGCGACGATCACGTCAGGTCCGCCGAGTTCTATTTCGTGACGCAGCTCGCTATCGATGCCGCTGTCGGTGATGATGGTGTCGATCAGGCTGAGCGGTGCAACGTTGGCAAAGTCTTCGCGCCCGAACTTGGTGTGGTCGGCGAGCACGACGGTGCGACGTGCAGATTCAATGAAGAGGGTCTTGATGCGAGCTTCTTCGAGGTCGGGGGTCGTGAGGCCGCGATCGCCGGTGAGGCCATTGATTCCCAAGAACGCCACGTCGACCGAGATACTCGCAAGGGCATCCTGCGACCACGTGCCGACCATGGCCAGCGTTTGTGGGCGAACGTGGCCACCGAGGAGGTGCAATCGAATGTTCGGGCGCGTCGCCAGGGTGGCGGCGATGGGGATGGAGTTGGTCACCACGGTGAGCTCAATGTGGGTGGGGAGCATGCTCGCGAGACGAGAGGTTGTGGTGCCGGCATCGATGATGATGGAACCGCCATCGGGAAGCTCGTCAAGTGCGCGCCGCGCGATGCGTTCTTTCTCGTCGGTAAAGACGGCATCGCGATCCGCAACGCCAGGCTCAACACCGAGGCGATCAACGGCTATCGCACCGCCGTGAGCACGCTGCACGAGACCGCGGCGCTCCATGACCGTGAGATCGCGGCGAATAGTTTCGGGGGTGACATCCAGCTCTTCGGCCAGTGACTTCACTTCGACCCGACCCTCGAGGCGTGCTTTGGCCAAGATGGCCTGATGACGCTCAGATGCGTACACGCGGGACTCCGTTGTCTGGGGAGAAAATGGGGGGATGTTGCGATGCTGCCTGTTTGGTTCTTTACGAATGTACACCAAAAATGTCTGTTTGTATTGTTTTAGTACCGTTTCGGCTTGGTTGTCAAGAGGTGTGACGGTAATGTTGTCAGCGCACGCGCACATTTGAGGAGTACGGCAATGGAGCTACACGGAATCGGCGTTGGCCGCGGAATCGCGGCGGGACCCCTGAAGCGCATGCCGGAACCCCTGGCGGAACCCACAGATATTGCCCGCACCGCGGATGCCGACACCGAGATCGTGGCAGCCCGCGAAGCCTTGACCGCAGTGGGTGCCTGGCTCCGGGACCGGGGTATCGCCGCCGGTGGCGAAGCGAAAGATGTGCTGGATGCTCAGGCTCTGATGGCCGGCGACCCGGCCCTTGCCAAAGATATTGTCGCGCGCATCAACGCCGGTAAGACCGCCGAACGGGCCGTTTTTGACGCCTTTTCTAGTTTCCAGAAACTACTCGAAGGCATGGGCGGCTACATGGGGGAGCGTGCCGCAGACCTCGCGGATGTGGCTCAGCGTGTGATTGCCCGTTTGCGTGGCGTTGCTGCCCCGGGTGTGCCCGAATCAGATGAGCCCTTCATTTTGGTGGCCCACGACCTCGCACCTGCCGATACCGCCCTGCTCGATTTCACCAAGGTTTTGGGGTTGATTACGCGTGACGGTGGCCCGACATCCCACACCGCCATCTTGGCCCGCTCCAAGTCCATTCCCGCGATTGTGGGAGTCGTCGGGGCCGACAAACTGGTTGAGGATGCCGTTCTTGTGGTCAATGCAGGCACGAATACCGTCATCGTTGATGCCAGTGATGCTGACGTGACGGATGCCCTCCTGCGCCGCGAGGCCTGGCTCGCGACCTCGAACGCCCCCATCACCGACGGCGCCCTCAAAGACGGTTACCTCGTTCCTTTGCTCGCCAACCTCGGTTCCGCGACGGAGGCCGCTGACGCTGTTCTGCTCGGGGCGGAGGGCGTGGGCCTGTTCCGCACCGAGTTCCTGTTCCTCGACTCCCAATCGGCCCCCACCGTTGCCCACCAAGAAGAGCAGTACATCGCTCTGCTCGAGGCGTTCCCGGGCAAGAAGGTCGTCGTGCGAGCCCTAGACGCCGGCGCCGACAAGCCGCTCAGCTTCTTGAACGATGCTCACGAAGAGAACCCCGCCCTGGGTCTGCGCGGATTGCGTGCGCTGCGTGCCAGCGAGCACATCCTGCGGGATCAGCTCACCGCTCTCGTGAACGCTCAGAACAAGACCACCGCCGACCTGTGGGTCATGGCGCCCATGGTGTCCGACGCCGAAGAGAGCGACTACTTCGTTGCCCTCGCCCGCGAGCTGGGCATCAAGGTTGCCGGCGTGATGGCCGAGGTGCCTTCTCTCGCATTGATGGCCGAACAGGTCATGGTCAATGCAGACTTCGTGAGCATCGGCACCAACGACCTCACCCAGTACACAATGGCGGCTGACCGCATGCTCGGGTCAGTTGCGTCGTACCAAGACCCCTGGCACCCCGCCGTCTTGCGCCTCATCAAACAGCTTGGTGATGCCGGCGCGCTATTGAATACTCCGGTCGGGGTGTGTGGCGAAGCGGCAGCGGATGCTAACCTCGCCATCGTGCTCGTCGGCCTCGGCGCGACCACCCTCAGCATGACGCCCGCTGCTTTGGCGGATGTTCGCGCGGCACTCCTGACTGTCACGCTTGCCGAGGCACAAGCCCTCGCCGCCAAGGCGCTCACCGGTCGCACCGCGGCTGAGTCCCGTGTGCTCGGCACCGCGTAGTTTTTTCCTCCCGCAGTTAGTGACTGCAGAGACGGTTGGGTCATTTCCCGTAATGCCCAGCTACCACAAAAGAAGGTCCGAATCCCCGAGGGGGTCCGGACCTTCAGTGTTGGTGCGATAAATCTGAGAAGCGCTAGCGCTTTCCACGCAGAACAGCCTGCTTCACTTCGGCGATAGCCTGCGTGACCTCGATGCCACGGGGGCAGGCCTCGGTGCAGTTGAAGGTCGTGCGGCAACGCCACACGCCCTCTTTGTCGTTGAGGATGTCGAGACGAACATCCGCTGCATCATCGCGCGAGTCGAAGATGAAACGGTGGGCGTTGACGATGGCCGCGGGACCAAAGTACTGGCCATCGGTCCAGAAGACGGGGCAGGACGTGGTGCACGCGGCGCACAGGATGCACTTGGTGGTGTCATCGAAGATCGAGCGCTGAGCGATGGACTGCGTGCGCTCCTTGCCGGCCTCGGGCACGGTGTTCGCCATGAGGAACGGCTTGACGGCACGGTACGCCTCGAAGAAAGGCTCCATGTCGACAATGAGGTCCTTCTCAAGGGGCAAACCCTTGATGGCCTCCACATAGATGGGCTGCGTCACGTCGAGGTCCTTGACCAGAGTCTTGCAGGCCAGGCGGTTGCGGCCGTTGATGCGCATGGCATCCGATCCACAAATACCGTGGGCACACGAGCGGCGGAAGGACAGCGTGCCGTCTTGTTCCCACTTGATCTTGTGCAGAGCATCGAGAACGCGGTCGGTCGAGTAGACCGAAACGTCGAAGGATTCCCAACGCGCCTCGTCGTCGACCTCGGGGAGGAAACGACGAATGATGAGGGTGATGGTGAACGCGTCAGCGGCGGTGAGGGTTTCTGTTGCGGCAGCCATGATTAGTACTTCCTCTCCATGGGCTGGTAGTTCGTGATGACGACCGGTTTCCAGTCGAGCTTGATGTGGTCGCCCGCGTGCTCCGAGGAAGCATCACCAGTGAGGTACGCCATGGTGTGAACCATGTAGTTCTCGTCATCGCGCAGGGGGAAGTCGTCGCGCATGTGACCGCCGCGGCTCTCCTTGCGGTTGCGAGCCGAGTAAACGACGACCTCAGCCAGGTCGAGCAAGAAGCCCAGCTCCACGGCCTCAAGCAGGTCGGTGTTGTACCGCTTGCCCTTGTCGTGAATGGAGATGTTCTTGTAGCCCTCACGCAGTTTCGTGATGGTGTCGGTGACCTTACCGAGCGACTCGTCGGTGCGGAACACCTGAGCCCCACGGTCCATTTCTAGCTGCAGTTCGGTGCGCAGGGCCGAGACGCGCTCGGTGCCACCAGCGTTACGGATGCTTTCAATCATGTCGCGCACGGGGCCGGCAGGATCTTCGGGCAGCGGCACAAACTCGGCCGTCTTGGCGTACTCGACCGAGTAACGACCGGCACGCTTGCCGAACACGTTGATGTCCAGCAGCGAGTTTGTGCCGAGGCGGTTGGAGCCATGAACGGAGACACAGGCACACTCACCCGCGGCGTACAGGCCGGGAATAACGGTGTCGTTGTCGCTGAGGACCTCGGCCTTAATGTTCGTGGGAATGCCACCCATGGCGTAGTGCGCGGTGGGCATCACGGGAACGGGCTCAACCACGGGGTCAACACCGAGGTAGGTGCGCGCGAACTCGGTGATGTCGGGAAGCTTGGTCTCGAGGACCTCGGCTCCGAGGTGGGTGCAGTCAAGGAAGACGTAGTCCTTGTTCGGGCCGCCGCCACGGCCTTCCTGCACTTCTTGCACCATGCACCGAGCGATGATGTCACGCGGGGCAAGGTCTTTAATCGTCGGGGCGTAACGCTCCATGAAGCGCTCGCCACTGGCGTTACGCAAGATGGCACCTTCACCGCGAGCACCCTCGGTGAGAAGAATGCCGAGACCGGCTAGGCCTGTGGGGTGGAACTGGAAGAACTCCATGTCCTCCAAGGGAATACCCTTGCGCCACAGGATGCCGACGCCATCACCGGTAAGGGTGTGAGCGTTGGAGGTCGTCTTGTAAATCTTTCCAAAACCACCGGTTGCGAAGATAATCGACTTGCCTTGGAAGACGTGCAAGTCTCCGGTCGCCAGTTCGTAGGCGACGACGGCGGCGGGACGCTTCACGCCATCCACTTCGGTCATCACGAGGTCGAGCACGTAGTACTCGTTGTAGAACTCGATACCGAGCTTGACGCAGTTCTGGAACAGCGTCTGCAAGATCATGTGGCCGGTGCGGTCGGCGGCGTAGCAGGAGCGGCGTACCGGCGCCTTGCCGTGATCGCGCGTGTGACCGCCGAAGCGGCGCTGGTCGATCTTGCCCTCGGGCGTGCGGTTGAAGGGGAGTCCCATGTTTTCGAGGTCGATGACCGCGTCGATGGCTTCCTTTGCCAGGATCTCTGCGGCATCCTGATCAACAAGGTAGTCGCCACCCTTGACCGTGTCGAAAGTGTGCCATTCCCAGCTATCTTCCTCAACGTTGGCCAAAGCTGCTGCCATGCCACCCTGCGCTGCACCGGTGTGCGAACGCGTGGGGTACAACTTGCTGATGACACCGACGCGTGCGTGGGGACCGGCTTCGATGGCGGCACGCATGCCGGCACCACCTGCTCCCACAATGAGAACGTCGTACTGGTGGTAGTGAACGCCGTCGACGACCTTGGTCTCTTCGTGGGCGGATGAACTGGGTGACGTCACGAGTCAAACTCCGTTACAGGCACAAGGCCATTGGAAATGGATGAGAAAAGATGGGAGCGCGTTACTGCGGTGGGCAGAACGAAGGCAGCAGGTGGAACTGGTCTGCGGGCACGGCGGGGCAGGGATCGAAGGTAAAGATAACGAGCGTTCCCAAAATAATCAGGATGGCGGCCGAGGCAAAAATGGCACCCTTGAGAACCTTGCCCAAGCGGGGCGACGTTGCGTAGTCGTTGACCAGCGTGCGCATGCCGTTTGCTCCGTGAATCAGGGCGAGCCACAGCATCAAGAGATCCCAGACCTGCCAGAACGGCGTTGCGTACTTGCCCGCAACGAATGCAAAGTCGATGGCCTTGACGCCGTCTCCGGTCATCAGGTTGATAAAGAGGTGGCCAAAAATGAGCACGACGAGCACGACGCCCGAGGCGCGCATGTAAATCCAGCCCCACTTTTCCCAGTTGACGCCGTTGCGACGTGCGGGGGTGGGGGAGCTACGGGGAGCGTCAATGGTTGACATTAGTTACCCACCTCGCTGAAGACGTTGATGAGATGACGGGGCACGAAGCCGGCCATCAATACGACCCACACACCGAGAACGATCCAGAACATGAGGCGCTGGTACTTGACGCCCTTGCCCCAGAAGTCGATCAGGATGATGCGCAGACCGTTGAGCGCATGGAAGATGATCGCGCCAACGAGACCAACCTCGCCAAGGCCCATGATGGGGTTCTTGTACGTGCCAATGACGGCGTTGTAGGCCTCGGGGCTGACCCGAATGAGCGCAGTATCGAGAATGTGGACGAGCAAGAAAAAGAAGATAGCCACACCGGTAATGCGGTGCAGAACCCATGACCACATGCCGGAATTGCCGCGGTACAAGGTACCGCCCGGACGAGCCGATTTCTTTTTTGCTGAACGTGGTGCCGGAGCAACTGACACGTACAACCCTCCTTGGTTGTGATGAGCGCACAGGAAACGGAATCGATCCGAACCACGCGCAAGAACTAGGGCTGAGTTTACGACGAATTCACAGGGTCGAGGTGAGCTGATGTGACACGTTCGCCCCGATAGTCTTGCAATATGGCATCGCAGAGCACCCCCATTGACGGCTTTTACGTGGTAATTCCGGCCGGCGGAATCGGTTCCCGCCTATGGCCACTGTCCCGTGCGGATGCACCGAAATTCCTGCACGATTTGACCGGTTCTGGCTCCTCCCTCTTGCGCGACACCTGGGAACGCATGGCTCCACTGGCGGGAGAGCAGCGCATCATGGTCGTTACAGGGCGAGCCCACCGCGCCGCCGTCGAAGCACAACTTCCCCACCTCGCGGACGCAAACGTGGTGTTAGAGAGCGAGCCTCGGGAGTCTTCCGCGGCCATTGCCCTCGCCGCGGCCATTTTGGAACGCCGCGAGCCCGGTGTCATCATCGGATCTTTCGCCGCCGATCACGTCATAAAAGGTGCTCGTTTCTTCCGACAGTCGGTGACCGAGGCGGTTGCCGCAGCCCGCGCTGGGTACATCGCGACCATTGGTATTCGCCCCACCGAGCCTGCTGTGGGATTTGGGTACATTTGTGCTCCGGATGGCATTGCCATTGAGGGTGCTCCCACAGCCCACCTTGTTCAGTCCTTTGTGGAGAAGCCGAACCTCGCCACCGCCGAGGAATATGTTGCCAGCGGGGATTACATGTGGAACGCGGGCATGTTCATTTCCAAAGCATCCGTTCTCTTGGAGGCATTAGGAAAGACGCAGCCTGATCTCTTGGCGGGCATTCTCGAGCTTGCCGAGGCGTGGGACACCCCCCGCCGCGGTGCGGTCGTTGATCAAATCTGGCCGCGTCTGGTAAAGATCGCCATTGACTACTCTGTTGCCGAGCCGGCGGCAGCTGCGGGAAAGCTCGTCGTTATTCCTGGGGAGTTTGACTGGGATGACGTGGGGGACTTCGCCTCCATTGCCAAGCTGCATTCCTCTGGTTACAAGAATGACCTCGCCATCTTGGGGGAGGATGCGCGCGTGCTGGCCGATGCTTCCAGCGGAATCGTCGTTTCGGAGGGTGGCCGAACGATCGCCATTATCGGCGTGAAAGACATTGTCATCGTTGATACGCCGGATGCCTTGCTGGTGACGACGCTGGCGAACGCTCAGAAGGTCAAGAGTGTCGTCGACGCCTTGCGCCTCGCGGGGCGCGACGACGTTCTGTAACTCATTTCGCGCGAATGAGCGGGCGTCCGGGGGGCTTTGCTCGCTGTGACGCTCATTTGAGCACCATAAAGTCAGTTTATGTAACCATTCCGTAGCGATTTTGCCGAATGAACGCCGCGATTCGTTGCATTCGGTATCGTATTCACCACGCCCATGCACTCATGCGCGGGGGACAATTCTGGAGGTAATTTTGAGCACTATTACCCGCAAGGCCGCTTTTGCCGGCCTAGCATCGTTGGGCGCTATCGCCCTTCTCGCTGGTTGCGCAAGCGCACCAGCAGCAAGCACCGCATCGACTGGAGCCTCAAACTTCATTCCTTGCATGGTTTCTGACTCGGGCGGATTCGACGACAAGTCGTTCAACCAGTCCGGTTACGAGGGCCTCAACGCAGCGGCCGCAACGCTGGGTGTCACGCCCATCACGGTGCAGTCGTCTGCTGAGACAGACTTCGCTCCCAACATCCAGAGCCTCGTTGACCAGGGTTGCAACCTCATCACCACCGTTGGTTTTCTGCTCGCAGATGCCACCAAGGCAGCTGCAACGGCTAACCCCATGATCAACTTCGCCATCATTGATGACAGCTCCATCACCGCTCCTAACGTCAAGCCCATCGTTTTCGACACGGCTCAGGCAGCATTCCTTGCTGGCTACACGGCGGCTAGCTACACCACGACCGGTGTTGTAGGAACGTTCGGTGGAATGCAGATTCCTCCCGTCACCATCTTCATGGATGGTTTTGCTGACGGTGTGGCTTACTACAACACCAAGAACAGCGCCAGCATCAAGGTTGTCGGCTGGGACGTAGCATCACAGACTGGTTCCTTCACGGGTGGCTTCGCTGCCGGTGTTGAGGCCAAGACGGCAGCACAAGGTCTCATCGACCAGAACGCTGATGTCATCTTCCCCGTGGGTGGCCCCATCTTCTTGAGCGCTGCTGAAGCAATCAAGGACTCGGCCAAGCCCATCGTGATGATTGGTGTCGACGCTGACGCTTACCTCACCGCTCCTGACATCAAGGGCCTGTTCCTGACCTCGGTCCTGAAGCAGGTAGGTGTTGGTGTCGGAAACGTCACGACCGATGCTGCCGCAGGCAAGTTCACCAACACCCCCTTCGTTGGCACCCTTGCCAACGACGGTGTTGGCCTAGCACCCTTCCACGACTTCTCCTCCAAGGTGAAGTCTGGACTGCAGGCCGAGTTGGACGCCATCAAGGCAGGCATCATCGACGGTTCAATCAAGGTCGAGTCGCCTTCGTCGCCCAAGTAATCCATCACCACCTGTGAATCGGGGAGGTTGGCCATCTGGCCAACCTCCCTGCTTCCTTTGCAGGCCCCCATGCTCAGGTGAGCAATTCGTTCTAGGCACCACGTCACACTCACAGTAGATTGAGGCTCATGAAGCTCGAACTTCGCGGTATTACTAAAAGATTCGGCGCCTTGACCGCCAATGATCACATTGATCTTGTCGTTCAGCCCGGAGAAATTCACGCTCTTTTGGGGGAGAACGGCGCCGGCAAGTCGACGCTGATGAACGTTCTCTACGGCCTGTACCAGGCCGACGAAGGCCAGATCTTGCTCGACGATGTCGTGCAGTATTTCTCCGGCCCGGGTGACGCCATGCTCGCCGGTATCGGAATGGTGCATCAGCACTTCATGCTGATCCCTGTCTTCACCGTCGCTGAGAACGTCATGCTCGGTCATGAGAGCACCACATTTGGTGGTCGACTCAACTTGGCCGCGGCCCGCGACAAGGTTCGCACTATCAGTGCTCGCTTCGGTTTCGATGTCGATCCCGACGCTCTCGTTGGCGATCTCCCCGTGGGCATTCAGCAGCGTGTAGAAATCATCAAGGCGCTGTCCCTTGACGCCCAAGTCCTCATCTTCGACGAACCCACTGCCGTGCTCACCCCGCAGGAAACCGACGAATTGATGGCGATTATGCGCCAACTCCGAGACGCCGGCACAGCCATCGTCTTTATTACCCACAAACTGCGAGAAGTTCGAGAAGTAGCCGACAAAATCACGGTTATTCGCCTCGGCGCTGTCGTCGGTGAAGCTGATCCCACAGCGACCAATGAGGAGCTTGCCACATTGATGGTGGGCCGTGAAGTCGAACTCACCGTCTTCAAAGCACCGGCTCAGCCAGGAGCGGCATCCTTCGTGGTCAAGGACCTCACCGTCCTTGACGCGCACGGACACCGCGTCGTGAACAATGTGAGCTTCGAGGTTCATGCGGGCGAGATTCTCTGCATTGCGGGGGTTCAGGGCAACGGTCAGACCGAACTTGCCGAGGCCATCATGGGGCTTGAACCTCACACTCAGGGCATCATTGAGCTAAACGGCGAGTCGCTTCGCGGGCGTAGCGTGCGCCATATTTTGGATGAAGGTGTCGGCTACGTTCCCGAGGATCGTTCGCACGATGGCCTCGTTGGGTCGTTCACGATCGCCGAGAACCTTATGCTCGATCGCGCGAACGGCGCGCCCTTCGTTAAGGTCGGCAACTTGCAGTTGAAGTACCTTTCAGAATTCGCGACGGAGACGTCGGAGGAGTTCGATATTCGCTCGCAGGGCATCCTTTCGAAGGCGAGCGAGCTCTCTGGCGGAAACCAACAAAAGGTTGTTCTCGCCCGTGAGCTCAGCCGCAAGCTGACGTTCTTCTTGGCAGCTCAACCCACCCGCGGAATCGACGTTGGCTCGATTGAATTCGTGCACAAGCGCATCGTGGCGACGCGTGACGCGGGGGTTCCCGTGATCGTGGTGTCGACGGAGCTAGATGAAGTGACGGCGTTGGCCGATCGAATTGCCGTCATGTATCGCGGCGGCATTGTCGGCATTGTGCCCGGCGACACGCCACGACAAGTTTTGGGCCTCATGATGGCCGGCGAAGTTCCAGCGGAGGTAGTGGCATGAGCGACAACAAGGCGACAGCAGATTCTGTCGAAACAAAAATTGCTCCACCGTCGCGGTGGAACGTGGCCCTCAACGAGATTTTGAGCGGCAGCATCATCATCTCAATTCTCTCGGTGGTCCTGGCCCTCGTTGTTGGGGCCATCCTGATCATCGTTGTTGACCCCAAGGTCGCTACCGCATCAGGGTACTTTTTTGCGCGACCGCTGGATACCCTTGGCGCCATGTGGAATTCGGCCTTTGGTGCTTATTCCTCCCTTTTTCAGGGTGCAATCTACAACTTCCAACGGCCTGATTTCGCGGCGGGGATTCGTCCCTTCACGGAGACCTTGAACTTCGCGGCACCGTTGATCGTTGCGGGTCTCGGTGTGGCGATGGCCTTCCGGGTCGGGCTGTTCAACATCGGTGGACGGGGTCAGATGCTCATCGCAGCGGCCTGCGCCGGCTATGTTGGGTTCGCTTTCGACCTGCCTCCCGTGGTTCACCTTGTGGTGGCCATCGCCGCGGGCCTTGCCGGTGGTGCAGTCTGGGGTGGGATCGTTGGTCTCTTGAAGGCGCGGACGGGTGCGCACGAAGTCATCGTGACGATCATGCTCAACTACGTGGCTTTCTACCTCATCTCGTATATGTTGCGCACCCCCGGTCTTCTGCAGGCGCCCGGTTCTAACAACCCCAAGACGGCCCCGATCAATCCCAATGCCGTTCTTCCCGATCTCCTTGGGTCGTCCTACAATGTGAACTTTGGACTGATCCTCGTGATTGCCCTCACCGTTCTCGTGTGGTGGATTCTTTCGCGCTCGAGCCTGGGATTCCAGTTCCGGGCGGTGGGGGAGAACCCCAATGCGGCGCGCGTTGCGGGCATCCGGGTGGATCGGATGTACATCTACGCCATGCTCATTTCGGGTGGGCTCGTTGGTATGGCCGGCATCATTCAGGTTCTGGGAACGGTTCCCTCGGGCTTCAGCTCGGGAATCGATGCGGGCATTGGCTTTGATGCCATTACCGTGGCCCTTCTTGGACGGGCTCGTCCGTGGGGCGTGTTCTTTGCCGGGCTGCTGTTCGGAGCGTTCAAGGCCGGTGGTTTCGCCATGCAGGCGGCCGAGGGAATTCCGATCGACATCGTTCTCGTTGTGCAGTCACTCATTGTTCTCTTCATCGCGGCGCCTCCTCTGGTGCGCGCACTCTTCAGGCTTCCCACTCCGGTGGGAGAGCCGAAACCGGTGTCCTTACGTAAGCCCAAGTTGAAGGCGGTTGCCCGATGAGCGCCCCAGTCGTTACTCCCGAAAACTCGGCATCGATGCCCGTCCAGCCGGCGGCATCCTCGAACGTCATTGTGCGTGAAAAGGAAGCGATTCGGAGCTGGAAGGCCCCGATTTCATTTGCGGTTTTTGCCGCCCTTGCGACAGTGCTGTTTTGGATCCTCGGTAAAGATGGCACCAGCAATTTTCGGTTGTCGACCGACACAGATCTCATCCAGATCAATTCTGTTGACCTACCCGCACTCGCAACGGGCATTGTCATCAGCCTCGCGCTCATCCTCATTACGGCCCTGAGCTTCTGGCTTTCCCTGCAGAAGCGGCCAACCCCCATCTGGATCGTCGCCATCTATGGAGTCCTCTTCATGGTCGGTTTTCTCACGTGGGCCGGTGTCGGGGAATCGATTCTGGTTCCCGGGCTTTTGCTCGGTGCACTCGGACTGAGCATTCCGCTGATTTTTGGCGCCATGGGCGGCATCATCTCCGAGCGTGTGGGCGTCGTCAACGTGGCTATTGAGGGGCAGCTTCTTGCGGGGGCCTTCGTTTCGGCTCTCGTCGCCTCAGTCACCGGGAGCGCCTACGTGGGCCTCGTCGCTGCCATGGCGGCCGGCATGCTGGTCTCCTTCGTGTTGGCAACGTTCTCGATCAAGTACTTGGTTGATCAAGTCATCGTCGGTGTTGTGCTCAACGTTCTCGTTCTGGGGCTCACCAGCTTCCTCTACTCCAGTGTGCTGACCCAACACTCCTCGGAGCTGAACTCTCCTCCGCGGTTCGACTTCATTCCCATCCCGCTCCTCAGCGAGATCCCCATCCTGGGGCCGGTGCTCTTTCGGCAGACCATCATCGTCTACCTGATGTACATCATCGTCGCCGTTGTGGCTTACGCCTTGGTGAAGACCAAGTGGGGCCTGCGTCTGCGTTCCGTGGGAGAGCATCCTCAGGCTGCCGACACTGTGGGCATCAACGTCTACATGACCCGGTTCTGGAACGTCTCTTTGGCAGGAGCGATCGCGGGAATCGGCGGGGCGTACTTCACTCTCGGGTCGGTCGGTTCCTTTCAGAAAGACATGACCGCGGGCGCCGGATTTATCGCCCTCGCAGCCGTGATCTTCGGACGCTGGGACCCCATCCGTGCACTGCTGGCGGCCCTGCTCTTTGGTTTTGCGACCAACCTGCAGAGCGTCCTGGCGATCATCGGGTCGCCCGTGCCCAGCGAGTTCATGCTCATGTTGCCCTACATCGTGACGATCATTGCGGTCGCTGGATTCGTGGGTAAGGTCCGTGGGCCGGCCGCCTCTGGCAAACCGTATATCAAGGGTTAGGGGCCCGTTATGACGACTGTTTCTGACACGTCGACAACATCCGCTGCTGGTATTGACTGGGTGGCCCTGAAGGCCGCCGCCGTCGCCGCTCGCAAAAACGCCTACGTTCCGTACTCCAAATTTCCCGTGGGGGTGGCCGCGCTCACAGATGACGGTCGCGTCATCTCCGGATGCAACGTAGAGAATGCGTCTTATGGGCTTACGTTGTGTGCGGAGTGCGGACTCGTCTCAACGCTGCACGCCACCGGTGGAGGCCAGCTCGTGGCCTTCACGTGCGTGGATGGCAACGACAACGTACTCATGCCCTGCGGGCGGTGTCGCCAACTGTTGTTCGAGCACTCTGCTCCCGGCATGATGCTGGAGACCGTCTCCGGTTTTCGCACGATCGAAGAAGTACTGCCCGATGCCTTCGGGCCGCGGGTACTCGATGCGTTCAGCGCATCCACACGTTCCGAAAAATAATCAGCACCACAACGAAAGCAGCGAAGTTACCGCATGACAATCGAACCGTTCGACGCCGTCCAGCTCATCACGATCAAGCGCGACAAGGGGGAGCTGTCGACACCGCAAATTAACTGGATGATTGACGCGTACACGCGTGGCTACATTGCTGACGAACAGATGTCGGCCATGACGATGGCGATCTTCTTGAACGGCATGAGCCGTACTGAGATCAAAGACATGACGATGGCCATGATCGCCTCGGGCGAGCGCATGAGTTACCCCGGCCTCGGCAAGCCCACCGCCGACAAGCACAGCACCGGTGGCGTCGGCGACAAGATCACCCTTCCCCTTATGCCGCTCGTGGCATCCTTCGGGGTTGCCGTACCCCAGCTCTCGGGTCGTGGCCTGGGTCACACCGGCGGAACGCTCGACAAGCTTGAGTCCATTCCCGGCTGGCGTGCGAATCTGACCAACGCCGAGATGCTGCAGCAGCTGAAGGACTATAGCGGCGTCGTGTGTGCCGCGGGTTCGGGGCTGGCCCCTGCCGATGGCAAGCTGTATTCCTTGCGCGACATCACCGGAACGGTCGAGGCCATTCCCCTCATTGCCTCCAGCATCATGAGCAAGAAGATTGCCGAGGGCACCGAGTCCCTCGTGCTCGACGTGAAGTTCGGCTCCGGCGCCTTCTTGAAGGACATCGAGCGCTCGCGCGAGTTAGCTCGCACCATGGTGGCTCTCGGAACGGATGCGGGCGTCAACACAACCGCCCTTTTGACCGACATGAACGTCCCTCTTGGTCTCGCCATCGGTAATGCCAACGAGGTGCGCGAATCCGTCGAGGTTCTCGCCGGTGGTGGCCCCGCTGACATCATCGAGCTCACGGTCGCTTTGGCGCGGGAAATGCTGGCCATGGCGGGCATGACCGATGTGGATGTCGCCGCAAACTTGCATAACGGCAAGGCCATGGATTCCTGGCGCAAGACCATTGCGGCGCAGGGTGGCGATCCGGATGCGGCACTGCCCGTTGCCCGCGAGACCCACGTTGTGCTTGCCGAACGCGATGGTGTGCTGCTCGACCAGCTCGCTCTTCCCTTCGGCATCTCGGCCTGGCGCCTCGGGGCGGGCCGCGCGCGCAAGCAGGATCCCGTGCAGCACGCTGCCGGAATCGACCTGCACGCCAAGCCCGGCGACGTTGTTCGCAAGGGGGAGCCGCTGTTCACGCTGAGTGCAGACGAGCCCGCCCGCTTCGCCCGCGCGCTCGAAGCCCTCGAGGGCTCCTATGTCATTGGCGATGCCAAAGACTACGTTGCTCGAGGACCGTTGGTCGCCGAGCGCATCACCGCAAACTAAAGTATCCGAGCCGAGTGAGACCGAAGCAACCTCCCTCCCTCCTGTAACCTCAGAAGCTGCGCGTGTGCGTCGCGCCTCAACCCAAAGGATCCTCATGTCTGAAGAACACGATTTTTACGTTGACGGCGTCGACATCACGATGCTGCCCAAAATCTCGCTGCACGATCACCTCGACGGCAGCTTGCGGCCCGAGACGATTCTGGAGCTTGCTGCAGAGGCGGGCATTGCTGTTCCCGCCTCCGATCCCGACGGGTTGCGGGACTGGTTCTCTGACGCGTCCAACTCTGGCTCGTTAGTGGAATACCTGAAGACATTCGACCTGACGTGTGCTGTGATGCAAACGGCGGATAACTTGACCCGCGTTGCGCGCGAGAGTGTCATTGACTTGGCGGTTGACGGCGTGATTTACGGAGAACTTCGCTGGGCACCTGAGCAGCACCTCACCCAAGGGCTGACCCTGGACGAAGCGGTCGAGGCCGTTCAGGTCGGAATCGAAGAGGGTATCGACGAGGCCGAGGAGTTGGGGTACGGCATCCGGATTGGTCAGCTCGTGACCGCCATGCGTCATGCCGACCGCAGTCTCGAGATTGCCGAACTCGCTGTTCGTCATCGCGCTAACGGTGTCGTCGGCTTCGACATCGCTGGAGCCGAACTAGGGTTTCCCGCCTCGAACCACGTTGAGGCCTTCAACTACCTCGCCCACGAATACTTTCCCGTCACGATCCACGCGGGTGAAGCGGATGGCCTCAGAAGCATCGAGAGCGCACTGTTCGACGGTCGCGCACTGCGCCTGGGTCACGGCGTGCGTTTGGCCGAAGACATCAACGTCGACGGCAAAGATGGCGACGCCACCTATGTCACCATGGGCATGCTCGCGCACTGGGTCAAGGACCGCGGCATCACGCTGGAGACCAGCCCCACCTCGAACCTGCAGACCGGTGCCATCGCTCAGTGGGGTGATGACATCACGGATCACCCCTTCGATCTGCTCTACCAGCTCGGCTTCATCGTGACGGTGAACACAGATAACCGTCTGCAGAGCGACACGACGCTCACGCGCGAACTGTGGCTGCTGGCGGATGCGTTCTCCTACGACCTGGCCGACCTCGAGACGTTCCAGCAGAATGCTGTCGCCTCGGCATTTCTTCCCTCGGAGGAGCGGGACGCCCTTGCGGACCTCATCTCTGAAGGCTTCGTGGAAGCAGTGGCGGCTTCGCGCCGCAACTAGCGCATGTGTAACTAAACAAAGCTCAAAACAAAAAGGTGCCCCTCGGAACAAAAGTTGCGAGGGGCACCTTTTTTAACTCGAGCGAACTAGTGCTGCGTGCTGAGGTCTCCCTCGGCGGCAGCGAGCTCCTTCTCTTTCTTCAGGTCGATACCGCGGGCGAACCAGAGGTACAGCAAGCCGGCGACGGGAACTCCGATGAAGAGGGAGTAGTCGACGCCGCCGAGGGCGGTCGCAATGAACCCGGTAAAGGGAACGGTCACGAAGAAGGGAACCATGATGGCCAACGAAATAACGTAGGCGAGGTTGCCACGCCATCCCCAGCGACCGTAGATGCCACTGGGGCGGAAGAGGTCCATGATGACATATGTGCCGCGGCGAACCCAGAAGTAATCCACCAGGTTGATGGCGGTCCACGGGGTGAAGAGGTACGCCAAGAAAACCAGTGCGTTGCCGTAGAAGCCGTTGAAGTTGTCCACGCCTACGACAGCGGCTGTGAACCAGACGGCGACACCCATGATGATCAGGGTAACGACGCGAAGGGTCTTGGTGGCGTTGACCTTCTTGAACGAGTCAATGATCGAGATCATGGCCAAGGACCCACCGTAGGCATTGATGCACATGACGGCCAGCAGACCGATGAGCAGCAGGGCCACAGCGACAAAACCGAATCCGGGGAAGACAGCGTCACCGAGAGCCTGGAATGCTTGGACGGGGGCGAAGGATCCATCGGGACCGGATGCCAAGGCGCCCAGACCGAAGACCCAGATACCACTGAGAGCGCTGGGGAAGAAGGTCCACATAAACGTCGAACGCACGCCCACGTTGGAGGGGAGGTAGCGCGAGTAGTCGCTCACGTACGGTGCCCAACCGAGTTGGAAGCCGGCAATAATCACAAAGACCGTCATGAATGGAGCGAGCTGGAAGTTGGTGAGGTCGAAGGCGCCTTCGGGCATCGATCCGCGCAGGAACACGGCCACGGTCAGCAGAGCCAACACGATGAGCGTGGGCCACAACAGAACCTTGTTGATCCAGTGAATCTGCGAGTAGCCAAACACGGCAACCACTGTCGCAACGACTGCCGCAATGATGAAGCCGACATTGCTGGGAACCGCAGGGATCAAGGCATTGATGGCGGCGCCGGAGAGAATGGCATCCGACGTGTTATAGGCCCAGTAGTTAATGAGGGCGAAGATCCACACCGTCACGGCAGCGCCGACGTAGCCAAACTGCGCACGCGATTGCACGAGCTGGGGGAGACCCATTTGGGGGCCTTGAGCGGAGTGGAACGCCATGAAGAAGGTTCCAAACAGCGAACCTAAGACGATGGCAATGACCGTCCAGATAAGGTTGGCGCCGATGGAAAGGGCGACGACACCGGTGGCCATGGCGGTGAGGTTGACGTTACCGACGAACCACACGTTGCCCAGTGAACGGGCCTTACCAAATCTTTCGTTGTGGGGGATCCAGTCGACAGAGCGTTTTTCAACTTGTGCGGGGGAACTACTCATGGGTTTCCTCTATTTCTGTGGTGATTCAGACCGCTCCATTGCGGCTGAATATTTGGAGGCCGTCGCACCAGGTGGCGTCGACGAAAACGGAGTGAATTTCGGTGGGAGCGATGTCGAAGATGTTTGCAGAGACCAGGATGATGTCGGCCGCCTTGCCAACTTCCAGCGTTCCCCACGTGGTTTCACCGAAGGCTTGGAACGCGCATCCGTCGGTATAGGCAACAACGGCTTCGTGAACGGTGAGGCGTTCGCTGGGGTTCCAGACGACGCCATTGGGGTGGCCGGGCTCTAGGCGCGTAATGGCAACTTCCATGCAGGCG
The DNA here is from genome assembly GCA_947443745.1 of Microbacteriaceae bacterium. Lineage (GTDB taxonomy): Bacteria > Actinomycetota > Actinomycetes > Actinomycetales > Microbacteriaceae > Alpinimonas. The sequence goes on from CANEXL010000024.1 coordinate 18,746, forward strand.
AGCGGGTTCTGATCCGTGACGGGCCAGTCGGATCCCATGGAAATTGGTGCCCCCGAATCCAGAATCGACTTCATGGGGTACTGCCACATCTCACGTTCGTGGCCGATGTGCGGGGCCGTCATCTCGCTCTGCAGCGAGTCGTTGCAGGCCCACAGAGGCTCGAAGTTGGCAACGATACCGAGTGCGGCGAAGCGAGGGATGTCGCGGGGGTCGAGCATTTGCACATGGGTAATGACGGGACGCGCATTGGTCTGGCTGCCGTTGGTCTTCTGGGCGGCCTCAATGGCGTTCAGGGACTCGTTCAGCCCTTCGTCACCAATGGCATGGATGTGGGGTTGGAATCCCAGGGCATCAATGGCGGTGACGCACGCCGCGAGTTCGTCCCAGTCCCAACACGGCATGCCGTGGTTGTGCGGGTCGTCGGTGTAGCCCTCGCGAACGGATGCCGTATGCCCCTCAATCACGCCATCGGCGAAGAACTTGATCGTGTTGCAGGTGAGGTGGTCAATACCGGCGACGGAAGCGCGCGTGGCCACAAACCACTCCAGCTGTTCGCGCCAACGGCGTGGTTCGGCCCGGAGCCCCAGGTTGTAGCGAATGGAGAGCTTTCCCTGCTCGGCGGAAGCGATGTAGGCCTCGGCCATGCCGGGGTCGACCCAGGCATCCTGAACCCACGTTATGCCGGTGCGCGCAAACTCGGCAGACGCGAGCTCGAGGGCGTGCAACTTTTCGGCGAGGGAGCGATCGGGCGCTTTTTCCATGACGAGGTCAACGGCGTCCCACTCGCGCAGGGTTCCCATGGGGGAACCATCGGGGCGGCGCACGATCCAGCCGAGCTCGGGGTCGGGGGTTTCCGTCGTGATACCGGCGGCGTTCAGGGCCGCGGTGTTGCACCAGACCGTGTGGTAATCCGTGGCGCGCAAAACGACGGGGCGGTCAGGCACGACATCATCGAGCCAGCGCGCGTCGAAGTTGCCCCCGGGGGCCATCCACGACTCGTAGGAACCGCCGACAATCCAAGGGAGGTCGGGGTTCGCGTCGGCAAATTCCTTGACGGAGGCCAAGAGCTCCGCGAGCGTTGCCTTTCCCTTGAGGACGGGGCCCAAAAATTCGTAACCGCCAAAGAGCGGGTGGGCGTGACCGTCGCCGAAAGACGGAAGAATCAGGCGACCGCGAGCGTCGATAATGGTGTCGCCGGGGCGGGGTTCACCGCCGAGGCTGGTGATAACGCCTTCATCGACCGACAGGGATTCTGCCCAAGGGCTCTGGGGGTTGCCCGTGAAGATACGGCCATTAATGAAGGTGCTGCCCATGCCGAATCCCAATTTCTAAATCAGTTGTTGATACTGAAG
>CANEXL010000025.1 GCA_947443745.1 Microbacteriaceae bacterium
GATCGACTCCCCCGGCACGTCTCGATGCATCCGTGTGGCGTTATTCTCGGCAACAACGATTTGTATAACCTCACCCCGGTGCAACCCAGCGGCATGGGTCTGCCGATGAGCCAGTTCGATAAAGATGACATTGACGACGTGGGGCTCCTCAAACTAGATGTGCTGGGGGTGCGCATGCAATCCACCATCGCGTACACTGTGAGCGAAATCAGGCGTCTGCACGGTTCTCGCGTGGCTCTTGCCGGCAATCTTCCGCTGGATGCGCCCTACATCAATCCAGATGGTCACCTCGATGTGGATTCCATCCCCCATGACGATGAAGCTACTTTTGAGGCCATTCGAACAGCCCATACGCTCGGCATGTTTCAAATCGAGAGCCCCGGTCAACGCGAACTCATCGGAAAGATGCAGCCAACGGAATATAACGACCTCATCGCCGATATTTCGTTGTTTCGCCCCGGCCCCATGAAGGGCAACATGGTGGCCCCGTTCCTCGATGCCAAGCATGGCTTCACCATGCCCAACTATTTGCATCCACGTTTTCGCTATTTTTTGGGCGACAGCTACGGGGTGGTGATTTATCACGAACACATTTTGCGCATGCTGCATGAGTGCATGGGAGTCACCCTCGCCGAGGCAGACGAGCTGCGGCGCAGCATGGAAAAGAACACCGACTCCATCGAGGCAAACTTTCGCACCCGCACCGCGGCGAACAAAGATCCCACGACCGGCAAACGACTCTTCACCGATGCGGACATTCAGCGCATCTGGCTGGTGTTGAAAGGCTTCGGGTCCTTTGGCTTCTGCAAAGCCCACGGGGCCGCCTTCGCTCTGCCGACCTATCAGAGCGCATGGTTGAAGACGCATTACCCGGCGGAGTTCCTCGCTGGCATTCTCACGCACGATCCCGGAATGTATCCCCGACGACTCTTGCTTGCCGAGGTGAGGCGCATGGGCGTTCCCATCTTGGCGCTCGACGTGAACCGGAGCGACGATTGTTACCGCGTGGAGCGTGTTGCCGCTGCGGGTGCCGACATTCTTTCACCTGACGAGCCCACCCCCGCAACGAGCCCTGGGGAATCGCTCGGCATCCGACTTTCCTTGAGAGATGTGCAGGGGATCAATCAGAACGAGTTGAGCCGCATACTGCTGGGACAACCTTTTGATTCACTGACGGATTTCTTCGAGCGCGCCAAGCCGAGTCGCTCGCTCTTTCAGCGCTTGGCTCTCGTGGGAGCCCTCGACGAGATAGCGGCTGTCAGTATCTTTAGTTCGGGGCTGACCAGCGATGCACCACCCCCCACTCGTGGTGATGTCATCGCACGCGTGCGCCAGCTCACCGCCGCCAATCGTCGAGGGCACTCCCCCGAGAATCAACTCGATTTCACGATTGACGACCGCCACCTCATTCCCCGCGGTAATGCTGATCTCACCTCTGATGAGCGCGTCCAGGCTGAATTGAGCATTCTTAACATGGATGCCACGGCACACATTTTAGAAAGCTATCGCCCCCTCCTCGACGAACTCGGGGTGACGCCCGCCAATGAGCTCCTCGGTCTGTGGAACAAAACGGAGGTGCTTGTCGCGGGAATTCGCGTTGCCACCCAGACGCCCCCGATGAAAAGCGGCAAGCGCGTTGTCTTCATCAGTCTCGATGATGGCACCGGGTGTTCCGACTCAACGTTTTTCGAAGAAGCTCAGGAGGCCACCGGCCCCGTGCTTTTCGGAACCCGACTAATGGTCATCAGGGGTCGCACTCGGCGCACCGGCGATCGAGGAATTTCTATCGAAGCATCGAATGCGTGGGATTTACGAGAACTTTGGGGCCAGTTTCGCCCGCCACGAGGCGAATAGGGGCCCGAGGTCATCACGGCCTCGCTACGGTTAGAGCGTGAGCCTCGTATCAACCCTTCAATCGAAGAAACGCACCCCGTTTCTCCAGGTCGCCAAGACGGCCATGGCAGCCCTGGTGGCGTGGTTCACTGCCATCCTCGTTTTCGGAGAGCACCAACCCGTCTTTGCTGCAATTGCGGCGCTCATCGTGGTGCAACCCAGCATCAACCAATCACTCGGAAAAGCCCTCGAACGTAGCGTCGGAACGGTTCTGGGGGTCGCCATCGCTTTTGGCGCGACACTGGCGTTTGGCCCGAACGGCTGGATCGTCTTGGTGGCCATCGTCGCCGCCATTCTCATCGCGTGGAGCCTCAAACTCACGCCCGCTACCGGCAGTCAAATTGCCCTCAGCGCGATGCTCGTCTTGGCACTGGGAACCGTGACACCCCAATACGCCTTCAACCGCATTCTCGAAACAATTCTGGGTGCCGCCGTGGGCATCATCATCAACGCTCTGATTGTTCCGCCGGTCGCCTTGGAGCCCGCCAACCGAGCCGTTTCTGAGCTGGGCGTGAACGTCGCTCAGATTCTCGAAGACATCTCTGCTGTGCTGACACGGCCCACCAGCTACACGGTGCTCAACGACATCTACCTGCGCTCACGGGCTCTCCGCGGGGAGTACAACGCCGCACGGGCCACCGTGGTGCGGGCGCAGGAAAGCCTGCGCTTCAATGCCCGTCGCAACAAGCACACCCTCACGATCGAAAATGACGTCATGCTGATGGACACGTTGGCCGTGTTAGTTACCCGAACCATGGGACTCTCCCGAGCGGTGCGCGATCATTACGACGATTCCGTTATCGCGGAGAAGAGCATTCACGCTATCGCCGAAGAATTCAACCGTGCCGGTCACGACCTCCGCCTCCTCGTTCGTAATGCGGGGTTACCAGCCATCAAGACCCCCCATCCCGCAACCTCAGAAATCCCGGCGTTAACATCCCCCATTACGGTCATTAAGCCGTCTCTGCATAACTGGGTTCTCATTGGCTTTCTGATGGAAACCCTTCGCCTGGTGCGCAACGAAATCACGACTTCCTCCGACGACTCGTCACAATAAATCTCATTGCAATAAAAAACGGGACCCTACCCGCAAAGGTAGAGCCCCGTCATGAGCGACTCTTTGGGAGTCACCCGCCTGCGCAAGGCAGGTTATGAAAGCTAGGCCTGAAGAGCAGCCTGAAGGTCGATCGTGATGGTGACCTTGTCGCCAACGAGGACTCCGCCAGATTCGAGGGCAGCATTCCAGGTCAGACCAAAGTCTTCGCGGTTGATGGTACCCGTCGCCGTTGCCGCAACCTTGTAGTTGCCGTAAGGGTCGGTTGCAAAGCCACCGAACTCGAGGTCAAAATCGACCGACTTCGTAATGCCCTTGATGGTGATGTCGCCCGTGACGATGAACTCGCCGGCGGCAGCGTCCTTGGCCTTCACACCCGTTGAAACGAATGAAATGGTGGGGTGCGTCTCAGCGTCGAAGAAATCATTGGTGCGCAGGTGCCCATCGCGGTTCTCCTCGTTGGTGTTCACGCTAGTGACCTGAGCCGTTGCCGTCACTTGGGTGTCGAGGGGGCTCTCGCCTGTCACGAAGGTTGCGTCAAACTTCTCGAAGGTGCCCTTAACCTTGCTAATGACAAGGTGGCGAACGCTGAAGCCAACGGTCGAGTGGGTGGGGTCAATGGTCCACGTTCCGGCTTTGTATCCGGCAATGCTTTCTGCTGTAACAGTCATGATGTATTCCTTCGGTTTCGAGAGTTTTATTGGGTAATTCGAACATTCCCACAAGTGCGGAGCCCAAGGCTCCTCCTGTTGCAACGCGTGAATGCACGTTTCATTCCCTGAAAGAGAAACTCAAAGGAATGTTTTACTGAGCATTAGTAGGTACCGCATCGACGAGTGCCCGGCAGGGAGCGGCACAGGGCGGGTGCCACGTCAGCGCGTCGGTGGCAAAAGAGCGCCGCAGGGTGAGCACGCGCAAGGCGGAGGCGTCGATCTGACCGACAGAAATACTCCCGTTGGTCACCGCTGCCATCAAGCCCGCAACGATTGCGTTGGGATCGACACCATCAATGCTGGGGTCAGCAGCCAATACGTAGAGCAGCAAATCGTTGCCCGCCGCGACGGCAGAAATCGCGTTCTGAACAGGGTCACTAAATTCTGGAAGGCCTGACCCTTGCAACATGGTCATGTCGTCGGTGATGGTGATTCCCGTAAAGCCGAGCTCGTCGCGCAAGAGCGTGTGCCAGGCAGGAGACAACGAGGCGGGAAGTGAATCAACCGCGGTGTAGGCAAGGTGACCAAACATCACGAGGGGTGCGCCCGCATCAATCCCTGCAGCAAAGGGAACAGCATCGCTGAGACGCCAATCCTGCTCGGTCATGCCCGACGTCGGAATGCTCACGTGTGAATCGCCAGAGGTGCTGCCATGCCCGGGAAAATGCTTCAGCGTGCTCGCCACAACCGATTGCTCCCCGTCGACAGCAGCCGCAACCCGCGCGGCCGCCGAATCAGGAGTGTCACCCAAGGTGCGACTAAAAATAAACGATTGTGGATTGGCAGTGACGTCGGCAACGATGCCGAAGTTGAGATTCACTCCCACGGATTTCAGAAGAGCTGCACGCCCTTGGAAGGCGGCGAGCGTAGCCGCAGGGTCCTCACTGCGAAGAGTGTTCGCCCCGGCAAAACCGTCGTACGGTAACCGCGTAACGTCGCCGCCCTCCTCGTCAATGGCAACGATCGCGGGCAACTCCGGGTCACTCGAGAGAACTGACGTCAAAGACGCGAGTTCGTCGGGGCTGGCCGGAATGTTGCTCCCCATGAGGATGAACCCACCAGCACCGTAGGTCGCCATGAAGGACTGCAGGGTGGCGGCATCCGTGCCGGGGTAATGCAAGACCAAGAGAGAACGGATTTTCTGCTCGAGGTCCATTTTGTGAAGTGCTTCTGACGCATACGTCGCAACCGGATCGAATGTCACGGTGGGCTCGGCAACGACAACAGAAAAAGAGTTCCCCGTCGTTGGTAACGCTGCTTCTGGAATTGACGTGCTGAAGCCAGCGATCGTCGGCCAGATGAGCAACACGAACAAGCCAATCAGACCCACTATCCCCACGACGCGACGCGTCCGGTTTCTCCGCGCAGTGAGCGGAGAAACTGCTCCCTTTTGACTCATTACTCGAGTCTGTCAGAAGAGCTAGGCGAGCGACATGAAGAGCTTCTCCAACTCCGAAACTGTCGGCTTGGATTCGTCGCGGTCATCACCGGATTCTGTCAGGCACTCCTGCATTGCGTGGGCGATGATGGCAAACCCCGCCTTATCAAGAGCGCTGGTCACCGCCGAAAGCTGCGTCACGACGCTTCGGCAATCCTTCCCAGCCTCCACCGCGGAAATGACCGCCGTCAACTGCCCCTGGGCGCGCTTGAGACGATTGAGAATTTTCTTCTCCTGCTCAGCCTTCGTTATGTCCGTCATTTCTAGCGCTCGACGGGAAGTCCACTAGCGATCCAATCGCCTGTGCCACCCTCAACATTGACCGCGTCATAGCCTTGGCCCTCAAGGTAATCACACGCGCGGGCGCTACGGCCACCTGCCTGGCAGATGACGTAAACGGTGCTGTCTTTAGAAATTTCTTCAAAGTGCTCCGCAAACGTACTCAACGGAATGTTTTTCGCGCCGGGGGCATGACCGGCAGCAAATTCATCGTCTTCGCGAACGTCAATGATGGTGACGCTGTCAAGGACGGCAAGTTCGGTCGTGGTGATGGTCTTCATTATTTTCCCTTTGCTGTTGTTGGTTGTGAAAGAAAGGTTTGCGTTGCGGTTTTCCATGTGAGATAGCCGCCATCAAGGTTGGAAACGTCGATGCCATGTTGAGCCAGCAGTCGTGCGGCGGTGTGCCCACGTTGCCCTACTTGGCAGTGAACAATGACGTGTTTGCCTTCGAGGCTGGCAATGTGTTCCCGAAGGGTGTCCACGGGAATACACATTCCCCCAGGAATGTGTCCCGCGTCGTGCTCAGCTTCGGTCCGCACGTCGATGAGCACACTTCCACTCGCCTGAAGACTCTGCACTTCATGCCATTGCACTGTCGAGGTGAGACCCTCCGCGATGTTTCGGTTGACGTATCCGAGCATATTGATGGGATCCTTAGCGGACCCGTGTTGCGGCGCGTACGACAACTCCAGCTGGGCCAGGCTGCTCGCGGTCAGACCGGCAAACATGGCCGTCACGATCACATCCATCCGTTTATCAACCCCGGCACCACCAACGCCTTGGGCGCCCAAGATGAGATCAGTCGCTGGATCAACAATGAGTTTCAGATGCATTGTCTCGGCACCGGGGTAATACCCAGCATGGTTCGCCGGATGAGAGTGGATGACCCGAATCTCTCGCTTCCGTGCCCGCAATGCCTTCTCTGTCCAGCCGGTACTGGCCGCCGTAACGTTTCCGAACGACACAATGGCGGTTCCTAACGCTGCCGACGCAGCGACGACGTGCTGGCCCGCGATGACATTGGCAGCGGCATGACCATGCCGATTGGCGAGCCCCGCAAGTGTTGCCAAACGCGACTCACCAGAAATGGCATCGACTTTCTCAACGGCGTCCCCAACGGCAAAGATGCTTCCGTCACTCGTGCGCTGAAATTCATCAACCAAGATTCCGCCATGGGCCCCAATGGTGAGGCCGGCCTCGCGCGCTAGGGACGTCTCGGGAACGACGCCGATGGCCGAAAAGACGATATCCGCAGAAATTTCCTCGCCCGAGGCGAGCACGATGCTGTCATCCAGAATTCTGGCGACCTGGGATTCAAGGAGAACCGTAATTCCGTCGTTCACGAGCTTCTCTTGCATGAAGCCGGCCATTTCAGAGTCAAGAGCAGAAAGTACCTGTGCTCCACGTTGCACAATCGTCACACTCAAACCACGAAGGTGGAGGTTCTCGGCAACTTCGATGCCGATATACCCCGCCCCCATAACGACCGCCGTCTGTGGCGTGCCGCTCAGAGCATTCATTGCACGGTCAACGTCTTCAACGTCGCGCAAGACAAGAGCGCGGTCAGCGCCCTCAACGTGAGGAATAACGGGACTCGCTCCCGGCGACAAAACCAAGAAATCGTAAGACTCAACGTATTCTGAACCAGCGGCAAGATCGATGATTGTGACAGTCTTCGCGACAGAATCAATGCCGATGACCTCATTATTGACCCGAACGTCGAGCCCGAACCGTGAGCCGAGAGACTGCGGCGTCTGCAGCAGAAGTGCCAATCGCTCCTCAATGATGCCGCCGAGGTGATATGGCAGTCCGCAGTTGGCGAAGGAAACATAACCGCTGCGTTCCAACACGACAATCTCTGCCGTTTCATCTAGCCGCCGCAATCGTGTTGCAGCAGACATGCCTCCCGCAACACCGCCAATAATGACGGTCTTTACTGAGCGTGTCATGCCATACTTCCTGCAGGAGAAATCTTCTTCCTACACGCAAAGACTATACCCCCTAGGGTATTTTGTCGAGGGGCAGTCTCTCCTATTGTTCTTGCGCGAGAATCTCTCGCACACGAGGGACTACCTCGGTTCCATAGAGGCGAATGCACTCCATCAGATGTTCGTGGCTCAGTGTCCCCATGCTGTACTTGAGATCAAAACGTTGGATGCCCAATCCGCCGATGGAACGCGCCAACTTCTGCGCAACCGTTTCCACCGAGCCGACAAATAAGGCTCCTGATGGGGATGCTTCCATGTCAAACTGTCCGCGCGTGAGGGGTGGCCATCCGCGTTGAGCACCGATTCGAGCATGCATGTCCCGATAGTGCGGCCATGCAATATCGCGTGCGGCTTCGTCTGTGGCCCCGATGAAACCTGGCGAATGCTGCCCGACGGGTAAGACCGTCTTTCCCATTTTTTCGAGAGAACTATGAAAGAGATCAACATAGGGCCGAAAACGAATGGGGTCTCCGCCGATGATGGCCAGCATGAGGGGCAGGCCATAATGAGCGGCACGGACGACAGATTGTGGGCTCCCGCCGACACCAATCCACGTCTTGATGGTGCCCGACTCCGTCGGAGGGAAGATGGCCTGGTCCTTCAGCGGCGGTCGAATGTTTCCCGACCACGTCACGGGCTCCCCCGTCAAAACGTGGCTCAAAAGGTCGAGTTTTTCTTCGAACAACTGCTCGTAGTCATTGAGGGCAAAACCGAACAAAGGGAATGATTCTGTGAAGGATCCGCGCCCCACGATAATTTCGGCGCGGCCTTGTGAAATGGCATCCAGTGATGAAAATCGTTGAAAAACGCGGATGGGGTCGTCAGATGACAAAACCGTCACGGCAGAGCCAAGATGAATGTTTTGGGTGCGAGCAGCAATGGCGCTCAAGACAACCTCAGGCGCTGAGACAGCAAAATCTTGACGGTGGTGCTCACCGATTCCAAAGAACGAAAGACCCACCTCGTCGGCGAGAACGCCTTCGTCAACAACGTTCCGCAGAACCTGAGCATGCGACAGCATCGCCCCGTCACTGTCGACGGTGACATCACCAAAGGTATCGAGGCCAAATTCTATGTTCTGTGTCATGCCTGTCGCTCGTGCCTATTCTCTAAAACCACTGTCATCCGAACCCGCAATCGTGCGGCTCACAAAAGTGAACCCGTGTCAGCGCCGCGGTATTCCCATAATGAGCCACAATGGGAGGCAAGAGATGCACAGTGTTGCGTCGTCACCCCCAAGGGAGTCCCCATGAACGAGCTCGACCTCATTTCACTGTGGAGCAAGGCACGATGGCACATCATTGCCTCCCAGCTGGCTCCCACGCTGCTCCTGACGGCCACGATTGGGTTCATGGCGCTGGGGCTGGCCGAAGCGAGCCTCGCCACTCGACTTGCTGCGGTGGGAATCTTGCTGGCCTCTGGAATTCTGGGGGCGGTCGCGCAAATATCAGCAGCCAACGAGGGACTCACCATTATTGAAGACCTCACCGCCTCTCAAGCCACCAGCCTGTTGGCGAGTCGCATTATGCAATCCGCTCCGTTGCTGAAAGTCGTGAAGTACGTCACCCCAACCGTCTTTGTCGCGGTCTATGTGGCCCTCATTCTCGCCCTCTTCTTCGCACTCTAACCCCGCAAGGAATCCTCATGCCTCTGATTGACAACGCTGTCTACCGCGATGGTATTCGTGTGGCGACGCCCGTCAGCCTTGAGTTGACGTTTGAAGCCATGAAAGAGCACAAGGGCATGGGGTGGATGGGGTTGTATCGCCCCTCCCCCGCGGAGCTTGCTTCTGTCGCGGAAGAATTTGGGCTACATCATCTCGCGATCGAGGATGCGCTTGTCGGCCACCAGCGGGCCAAAATCGAGCGCTATGGGGACTGTCTCTTCGTCGTTCTCCGCCCCGCCCGCTACATCGACGAAACAGAGGTCGTTGAATTTGGCGAGCTTCACATTTTTGTCGGTCCTGACTTTGTGATTACCGTGCGCCACGCGGAGTCTCCCGATGTCGCCAAGGTTCGCCAACGGCTCGAAGCCAATCCGTCACTCTTATCCTTGGGTCCGGAGGCCGTTCTCTATGCGCTTCTCGATCAGGTCGTCGACGAGTACCTGCCCGTTGTGTTGGGCCTCGAGAATGACATCGACGAAATTGAAGACGATCTTTTCGAAAATAACGCGGATGTGTCGCGTCGTATTTATGCCCTCTCCCGCGAAGTTCTCGAGTTTCAACGAGCCACAAAACCGTTGGACGTCATGTTTGAGTCCCTCGAGCGCGGTGCCGAGAAGTACCTCGTGAACATTGAGTTGCAACGCAACTTGCGTGACGTAAGCGACCACGCCGAATCAATCGTGCAACACGCTGATTCTTTTCGCCAGATTCTTCAGAACGCGTTGACCGTGCACCTCACCCAAGTGGGCCAACGGCAAAACGACGAAATGAAGCGACTCTCCGAAGTAAGTCTTGCTCAAGGCGAAGAGGTAAAGAAAATATCCTCCTGGGCCGCCATCATCTTTGCTCCGACCCTCGTGGCCGGCATCTACGGGATGAACTTTGACGTCATGCCCGAGTTGCAGTGGACCTACGGTTATCCGTACGCCATCGCTTTGATGCTCGGATTTGCGGGAACCCTGTATCTCATTTTCAAAAAGAGAAATTGGCTCTAAGGGATGTCTCCCGTCTTTACCGCACTATTTTTCACCCCTCTCACATCACGCTCGTGACCAGCCATAATCCCGCATCCGTCAAAGTCTTCTTGCGTGGCCAGGAAAGCAGCGTTAGCCGAGACCGCACTTTTTTGCGTGATGTCGTTGCCCATGAAATGCACTGCGGCACGGATGCTGTTCGCATTACTTCGCTGTGCCCCCAATGCGGCTCGACTGACCACGGAGTCCCGGTCGTGGAGTGGGACTCCGAAAAATACCCGCACGCACCTCCTCCAGGGTCACCCCCTTTTCCCGTGATCAGTTTGACTCGGAGCGAAGGCCTGACGGCCTTGGCCCTCACTGCCAACGGGCCATTAGGAATTGATCTGGAAAGCGTCGCGCGCATGGCGAGTATTGACATCGATGGCGTCGCATTTCACCCCCAGGAACGGCTGACCTTAGCCGGCCTGGAGCCATCAGAATCCGCTTTTCAACGCACGATTCTCTGGACGGCAAAGGAGGCTCTCCTCAAGGCGTCCGGCACCGGTCTCACGATCGCACCCGACCTCTTGGCCTGCGACATTTCTGGATCCCGCGTCTCCCTCACGACGTGGCCCGACACTCTGCACTGGGACACCCTGCGCGGGGACGAAGCACCGACCGTCACGATGTCGCGCGTGACGGAACAACGTGTGTGCGCCGTTGCTCACACTGAGGGCGCTCAGGTCACTTTTTCTTGGTGGCCGATCGGCGCTGAATCACCCTTTTGAGAGCCGAACCACCAGACTTTCGCGACTCCGTCGACGTCACCGCCGGTCGGACATCCGGCACGAGAGGGAACGGTGGCAAGGCGGCGCTGAAAAGCCAGGCATCGAAAAGACTCTTCACGACCTCATCGACGTCGGAAGCCGACTCTGGATCTGAATCTGAATCTGAATCTGAATCCGAATATGCACTCACGTGGCGGAGAAGATCTTGCGTCGTCACCGAACCGAATTTGTTGTCAGAGGTCCAGGCTCGAAGCATGTCAAAAAACTTTTCATCCCCAAGAAGCAACCGAACGGCATGAACTGTCACAGCCCCGCGCTTGTAGACCCTGTCGTCAAACATGAGCTCGGGTCCCGGCTCCCCAACTTTCAGGTCCTGCGGCAAATCCTTCAGACCCAACCAAAAATTCTCAGCCCATTCGGCGGCAGATTTTCCGCCAGAATTCTCTGACCACAGCCACTCGGCGTAGCAGGCAAAACCCTCCTGCAACCAAATATCTTTCCACGAAGATACGGTCAGGCTGTTCCCGAACCACGAGTGCGCCATTTCGTGCGCAACAAGCCGATTGGACCCTTTGCTGCCGTCCACGTGATTTCGTCCGAACACTGAAATCCCCAACGACTCAAGAGGAATTTCAAGGTCGTCATCGGCAACCACCACGGTGTACGCCTCGAACGGATAGTCACCAAAGAGCTTCTCGAAAACGTCCATCATGTCTCGCTGACACGAAAAGTCTGCGACGAATTGATCCTGAATGTCATCAGGAATGAACGAATGCAGAGGCACCCTGCCCTGCGGAAGTTGCTGTGGGCGGTAGTGCCCAATCTGCACGGTCGCCAGATAGGCGGGCATCGGATGCGGAGAATCGTAGACCCAGCGGGTTCGGCTGGCCTTTACGGTGCGGGAAACCAACGTGCCGTTAGCTACAACGTGGAACGGAGAATCCGTGGTTATCGTAAACCGGTACGACGCTTTATTTCGAGGATGATCGCTACAGGGGAACCACGTTGACGCTCCGTGCGGCTGGCCCGCGACGAGAACCCCCTCGGTCAGCTCTTCCCAGCCCAGTTCGCCCCACGCCGTTGACATCGGTGCCGGGTTGCCGCCGTATTTAATCACGACGGAGAATTGTTGGCCTGCCTGAATTGGCGTGACCGTCTCAATCTTTAGTTTGTTTTTGGACTGGGCAAACCGGGCGACGCGAGCACCGTCTACGATGACTTTCGTCGCTACCAGCCCGAAAAGATCGAGCGAAAACTTACTCAAGGTCACGTGTGCGACCACGATCAGCGTGGCGATGGCCTGCAATCGGTTGCTCGAGAGACGGTAGTCGAGTTCGAGGTCGTAGTGCGTCACGGCAACGACAAAATTGCCGCTCTCCGGCGTATACGAGTCCACGTCGTAACTGTAGGACATATCTGCCGTCATAGCCGACGCGCGGTCCAGGACGCAATGGGATTACCTGACCATTGACTGCCCCCGGGAACAGTCTCTCCGCGCAACACCAAGGAAGCAGGACCGACAACAGCGTGCGCTTCAATGGAGGCGGCGGGCAAAATAACGCTGTGCGGCCCGAGCGTGCCCCCCGCTGCCACCACCACGGTGTCCAGTTGCATCACTCTGTCGTGAAAAAGATGGGTCTGCACAACGCAACCACGGTTGATGACGGCGCCATCGCCCACCGTCACCAAGTCGGCTTCTGGTAACCAGTACGTTTCACACCAGACGCCCCGGCCGATTTTTGCCCCCAGTGTGCGAAGCCACAGGGCTAAGACCGGCGTTCCGATGGCGGTGTTGGCAAACCATGGCGCCGCCACCATTTCCACGAAGGTATCCGCAACTTCATTTCGCCAGACAAAGGATGACCACAGCGGATGCTCCGAGACACGAATTCTGCCAACGAGACTCCACTTCGCAATTGTGGTCACGGCAGCGGCAGCGGTAGCCGACGCAAGGAGGATGACGGGGGCGACGACGACGACCGAAGAGAAGCTTGTCTGGCCGAGGATCCATTCCAGTGACGCAAAGGTGAGTAGCCCGATGAGGGCAGAAATGATAACGGGCACGAAACGTCCCAGCTCCCACAGGAACCTTGCGAATTTCAGCCAGCCTGACGGTTCAAATGTTCGCGTTTCATCAAACTCCGCAACGGCACGGCGCAATCTCACCGGAGGATTGCCGAGCCATGACGTTCCAATTTTTGCCTTTTTGGGAGTAGAAGACAACACAGCAACGAGACCGTTCTTGGGAACGGCGCGACCCGGGGCCGTCATTGCAGAGTTGCCTAGAAAGCCCTTGCGACCAATTTTTGCGCGCGCAATGCGCATCCAACCGTGACCCAGTTCGTAAGAGGCAATGAGGGTGTCATCGGCCAGAAAGGCATCATGTCCGATGCTCGTCATTGTGGGAAGGAGCAAGACGGTCGAGGCCTCAACGTTTCGTCCTACGCGCGCTCCCAGAAGCCGCAACCAGATGGGCGTGAACAAGCTTGCGTACACGGGAAAGAGAAGCGTTCGAGCCGAATCGAGCATCTTCTCGGTCGCCCACACGCGAAGGCCAGACGAGCTGCGTACGGGAAACACTCCGGGCTTGATGCCGAGGGCCAGCAGGCGCACGGCGGTGATCGTTAAGACGGCAAAAAGGAGACCGGATAAGGCGACGTAGAGCGGCATGGTCAGAGCCGTGATGGCAAGGGCTTCCCCGAGGGAGTTTGTTCTCGCTGCTGCCAACAGGGCCAAGCCCAATGCAGGGGAAATCGACATGAGCGGCACGGCGCCCAGGACCATCGCCAGAAAACCATAGGCATACAGCCACTTGACCCCACGTAGGGGGCGCCCGACAGGCCAATCGTGGCGCGATTTTCCCATCCGCCGCGCTGGAGAACCAGCCCATTGCTGGCCGGCCGGGATTTTTCCGAACACAGCAGATCCGGCAAGAATTTCTGCCGCTTTGCCGATTCGACTTCCTGGCAATAACGTACTTCGAGCGCCGACCGTCACGTCTGCTCCAACCACAATCGATCCGAGGGTGAACGTATTTCCCTCAATCCAATAACCTGAAAGATCAACTTCCGGCTCGATGGACGAACCTGTTCCGATGGTCAACAGGCCCGTCACTGGCGGCAGCGAATGAAGATCAACCCCGGGGGCAATTGACGCACCAAGGGCTCGCGCGTAAAGCCGGACCCACGGCGCCCCGGCGAGACTGGCCGCACCAGAGGCCTCAACGAAGCGTTCGACGAACCAGACACGGAGATGAACGGATGCCCCCCGAGCGTAGTTTCCTTCGACCAGGCCAAACAGCACAATGCGAGCCACAATCACGGCTAGCGTCATTCTGCCCAAGGGTGAGACGAATATGACGGCGGCGATAATCACCCACCACCACGAGTGAGTCGGCGCCCACGTGAGTGACTCTCCAGACGGCGCAAAGAGGCCCAAAACGTTATTGGCGACAAGAATGTAGGTCAACCACCGTGCCGCAACGATCGCATAAATGGGGAATCCCAGGAGGGTTTGAACCACTTGCGACGTGCGTGACATCGGGAAAACGGGTTCCCGATGGGTCTCTTCGGGAGGGGTGCGGGAGTCCAACTCTGCCGCCAGGGAACCAATGCGCGGGTGATCGTAAATATCCGCCACGCGTGTTTCGGCGAATCGAGTGCGAATCACCGACACCAGTTGTGCTGCGGAAAGTGACCCACCGCCCAAGGCAAAGAAGTCATCCTGCGAACTTCGAGCTGTGCTTCCCAAGATGGCCGTGAAACTCTCGGCGAGCCAGAGTTCTGTGGGAGACATTCCGAAAGCTTCGTTGTCTGCCGGCGTCGAGGGAAGAGGCCAGGGCAAGGCAGCTCGATTGACCTTGCCCGATGTGCGCGTGGGAATAGCCTCAACAACGCAGAGGATTGGCACGAGGGCCGCCGGCAACGCAGTCCTTAGCGTGGCCAGAGCAGAAACGAGGTCAAACTCAATCTCGGGATCTGACAGAGCAATGTAACCAACCAGAACGTGGTTTCCCGATGCAGAGATGTGGACAACCGCAGCCCCCGATCCGACGCCCTCCAAGGCGATGAGGGCCGCGTCGATTTCTCCGAGTTCGATTCGGCGACCACCAAGCTTTACTTGGTCATCAGCCCTCCCTTGAAAAATCAGACCCTGGGCTTCGTACCTGACGAGGTCCCCCGATCGATACGCCCGGCTCCACCCCAAAGTGGGCATTGGCGCAAACTTCTCGGCGTCTTTTTCGGGGTCAAGGTATCGTGCCAAGCCGACGCCGGAAATGATGAGCTCACCGACCTCGCCTTCTGCTACCTCGTGACCATCGGCGTCGACAACCGCCAAGTCCCAACCATCCAGAGGCAGGCCAATCCGAATACTCCCTGAACCATCGACAAGAGTGCCACACGAAACGACCGTGGCTTCGGTGGGACCGTAGGTGTTCCAGACCTCACGTCCGGCCACGGCGAGACGAGCGACCAAGTCGGGAGGACAAGCTTCGCCACCAAAGATGAGGAGGCGAACGGCCTCAAGGGATTCCGCAGGCCATAAACCGGCGAGAGTCGGCACGGTCGAAACAATCGTGATGTCGTGGGCAATGAGCCAAGGCCCAAGGTCTGCACCCGAACGCACGAGTGAACGCGGAGCCGGGACCAAACAGGCGGCATACCGCCACGCGAGCCACATTTCTTCACAGGATGCGTCAAAAGCCACCGACAAACCGGCCAGCACGCGGTCCCCCGGACCGATGGGCTCAGATTGCAGAAAGAGGCGAGCTTCAGCGTCTACGAAAGCAGCCGCCGCACGGTGGGTAACAGCGACACCTTTAGGAACGCCCGTAGATCCAGACGTAAAAATAATCCAAGCGTCATCGGTCAATCGAGGGACCATGACACGGGTCGGAAAATCAACGTTTCGAAGTTGAAGCACAGACCGCGGTTGAAGTCGGCCGTCCCCGCCGATAACGCCTACGACGTTTGCTTCAGAAAAGACGAGTTCGGCACGCTCATCAGGGTCATCCACATCGACTGGGACGTAACAGGCCCCCATCGACAAAACGGCAAGGATGGAGATGTACAGCGTGCGCGTTCCGGAGGGGATGCGAATGCCGACGCGATCTCCCCGAACGACACCTTGGCTCGCCAGATCGCTACTAACCGCAGAAACCGCAATCCAGAGCTCCTGGTAGCTGAGAGAGCCGTCACCATCTTCAACCGCGGATGCCATGGGGAACCCGATGGCCGTCTCCCGAAAAATATCAAGGAGCGTGCGTGGAGCCGTTGCTCGCTCGCCCGCCCGAAGGGTTAGCTGTGGGCCGAACTGGTCCAACAGGCCCTCCTCGAACATACAAACAGTTGAGTCTCAGTCTGACGTCGACACATGACGCGAGGCTTGACTCCCGGTAAACCAGAGCCATATTTTAAAAACTAGAGGACTTTCTTGACCACGCTCGACTTGAGCTGCATTTGGCCAAAACCGTCGACTTTGCAATCAATGTCATGACCGTCCGTCGCCTCGACAAGACGAATATTGCGCACCTTTGTGCCCACCTTGATTGACTGTGGGAAGCCCTTGACTTTGAGGTCTTTTGTGACGGTTACGGTATCGCCGTCATTCAGGATGTTTCCGACCGAGTCCTTGATGACACCCGAGTTTGCCTCGGCTTCGGCCTCAGCCTCGGTCGTCGTCCACTCGTGAGCGCACTCCGGGCAGACAAGCAAGGCACCCATTTCATAGGTGTATTCACTTGAACATACGGGACACGGAGGCAGGGTCTCATTCACAATTTCATGCTACCAGCCAGTGGAATCGCGAAAACCAGCACCTTCCAAGGGCACAAAAAAATCCCCGCATCGAGGATTAATTTTGTGGATCTGAGGGGACTCGAACCCCTGACCCCCTGCATGCCATGCAGGTGCGCTACCAGCTGCGCCACAGACCCGTATCTACCACCGAAGCGATATCAACCTGTTCAGATTACTACATCTGAAGACACCACACGGACCAGTTAGGCCCCTGAACCGGATGCGATCTCCGCGTTTGGTGCAGGAATCTCCTTCAACGCGATGGGAACGACAGGGCAGTCCTTCCACAGACGCTCAAGGTCGTAGTACATGCGCTCTTCTTCATGGAAGACGTGCACAATGAGATCGCCGAAGTCCAAGAGAACCCATCTGCCCTCGGCGCGACCCTCACGTCGGAGGGGCTTCGTTCCGGAGGCGATGAGGCGATCCTCAATCTCGCCCGCAATAGCAACAACGTTGCGCTCATTGCGCCCGGTGATGATGATGAAAATATCGGTGAGGGGAAGGGGACCGGACACATCAAGTGCGATCTGGTCAATTCCCCCCTTGTCATCAGCCGCTTGCGCAGCAATGGCAAGAAGTGATCGTGAATGATCGGTAGCGGGCATAGTTAGAAGACTCCTAGGACGTATCCGGTGATGAAAAGTGCAACGACTCCTACGGCCAATCCGGCAGCCGTAATTGCCAAAACGAGTGGGAGACGATCCTTGAACTTGCTGGGAACCGTCACCACGGTGTTGCTGGTGCTGTAGGCGCTCACGGCGCTACTGGCCCGTATCGGCGCCAAATCTTGATTGGACGCAATGTCGTCATCTTCAGAGATGACGTCAATTTCTGAGGTATCTAAACTCAAAAAATCTGCGCCATAGTGGCCCATGCTGCTGGGGAGAGCGATCGACCCCGTCAGATAAATTTCTCCGGTATGGCTGAAGGACGCCATCGCCCCCGGCGAATGCTCGGGAAGCGTGGGCAAAATCAACGCGGAACCGGTGGTGGGGATGACCCCCGTCGACTGCGTACTCATGGTGCTAATGGAGAACTGCTCGAAGCCTCCGCTGATCTCCCCCGAGTCTTCGTGACGGTCGATCGAGATGTCGCCCCGATTTGCGGAGCGTCGTCGTGAGGCAATCGCGTCAGAAATGGCCGTCACTGCCGTCGCCTCGGCTATCGTCTGCGGGGCATTTTCACTCGACGGCTCTGTTTCATCGTCAATCACGACGACAGCATCGACCACATCACCTGACGGCGCTGGTGGAAGGATCTCCTCCGCAACCACGACTTCTTGCGGCAACGAGTCATAGGTTTCGTCGTCGGCACGATCAAAAATAATCGGAATCTCTGAGGTGGTCTCAGAGCGCTCCCGGAGGTTACGCATGTCTCGCCGCGACAATGACGGCGAAAAAACGGAAGCCTCCGTGGTGGGAGCGGCCTGTGGAGATGCGGCTGTCGCCGGTGACGCCATCGTAGGAGGCGGCATTACAGGAGGTGCTGCGACCGGAACAGGCATGACAGGAACAGGCGTGACCGGTACCGGCATGACCGGGGCCGCACTGCGAACGTCGTTATCTCCTTGAAGCAGCTGAGAGAAAGAAACAGGCGCCGGGGCGGGAGGCACGGCTGGAGCAGCCGGGGCGGGAGGAGCGGCTGGAGCAGTGGGGGCGGGAGGAGCGGCTGGTGCAGCAGGAGCGGGCGGAACGACAGGAGCTGCCGGAGTAGCTGGTGGCACCGTCAGTGCAGGAGTCGCAACCGGCGCGGGTGGCGAAACTGGCGCTGAATCGAGAACAACGGGAATTGACTGCGTTCGAATGTGTTCGATGACGGCGGTGTCAGGATCAACACCAAATGCGATGAGCTCGCGACGAGATTTGCGCGAAAGTTCGCCAAACTCGTTGAGAACTACTTCAGGCTGATTGCCTTCGCTCAAAACTGACTCCGATATAACTGGTGTTTTGAAGTGTATTGAACAACACCCTCGGGAACTAAGTACCAGACGGGAGACTCCCCGTTTAGCCGATTCCGCACGTCCGTTGACGATATTGCCAGTGCCGGAACCTCAAGCAAGCTTACGTTGTGCGGCGGCAATCCTGAAATAGAGAGGGCATGACCGGGACGGGAGACAGCAACGAAGTGCGCCAAGGTGAAAACGTCCTCGACGTCTTTCCAACTGAGTATCTGGGCGACCGCATCGGCGCCAGTGATAAAGAACAGGTCGACATCCGGACGTTCAGTGCGAAGTTGTCGCAACGTGTCTACGGTATAGGTCGTGCCTTCACGATCAATATCAATGCGGCTCACCGTGAAACGGGGGTTTGACGCCGTGGCAATCACCGTCATTAAATAACGATGCTCTGCCGAGGCAACAGCGTCTTTTTGCCACGGTTTGCCCGTGGGAACGAAAACGACTTCGTCGAGATTGAATTGATGGGCGACTTCGTTAGCGGCCACGAGGTGACCATTGTGAATGGGGTCGAAAGTTCCCCCCATGACGCCGACGCGTCGACGCCGCGTGGAATCAGTCATGAAGCAGTCGGACTAGTGGTGCCCGTTGGCACTGTCAGCGTCGGCCCATTTTTGGCTGTGGCGAGAAGCAACATCGCGGTAGCTCCAGGTGACAAGTCCGAGCGCCAAAAATAGAACAGCGGCAATGATCGCGAAGACATATGCCGGAAACGGAAGTTCGACATGAGCGCCGGTTTCAGTAGCGGCAAGGACGATTAGCGCGTTCATAACATCTCCACAGGACGAGTAAATTTCTTACCCAAGTCTACCCTCGGATTTGTCCTGAACCGCGTACCAACCACTTGGTACTGGTAAGTTCCGCGAGCCCCATGGGACCGCGGGCATGCAGTTTTTGGGTCGAAATACCCACTTCAGCACCGAATCCGAATTCTCCGCCGTCGGTAAACCGTGTCGAGGCGTTCACCATCACGACCGCCGAGTCGACTTGAGCCAAGAACTTTTCAGCATTTCCAACGTCGTTCGTCACAATCGACTCCGTGTGATGGGTCGAATAACGGCGGATGTGGGCAATGGCTTCATCAAGCGAGCCCACCACCTTGACC
>CANEXL010000026.1 GCA_947443745.1 Microbacteriaceae bacterium
GGAATCAGGGGCTGCACAAGGCCGGTACAATGGGAGAATCCCCTGTCGCTCGCGAACTCGCTGGAGTAACTCATGCCCATTATCGTCGTCGAGGTTATGCCTAAAGCCGAAATTCTTGACCCCCAGGGCAAGGCTGTCGCTGGTGCACTGACCCGTCTTGGTTACACCGACTTCTCGGGCGTACGCATGGGCAAGCGCTTCGAACTCACCGTCGATGGCCCCGTCACCCCCGAGATTTTGGCCGCGGTCAAGGTCGTTGCCGACGAGATTCTGTCAAACGCCGTCATCGAAGACGTCGTCAGCATCACCGAGCTAGGCGCGTAATGCGCATCGGCGTCATCACCTTCCCGGGCTCGCTCGACGAGCGCGATGCCCAGCGTGCCGTGCGTCTTGCTGGCGCCGAGCCTGTCGCTTTGTGGCATGGTGACCACGACATCCAGAATGTGGATGCCATCGTGCTCCCCGGCGGTTTTAGCTACGGTGACTATCTGCGTGCGGGTTCCATCGCGAGCCACGCGCCCATCATGGCCGAGGTCATTGATGCCGCCAACAAGGGTGTTCCCGTCCTCGGTATCTGCAACGGTTTCCAGATGCTGGCCGAGGCCCGCCTGCTCCCCGGCGCGCACACCCGCAACGCGCACCAGCACTTCATTCGTCGCGACCAGAAGCTGCGCGTCGAAAATAACACCACCGCCTGGACCACCCAGTTCACGCTCGGTGAAGAGATCATCATCCCCCTCAAAAATGCCGATGGCCTTTACATTGCGGATGCTGAAACCATCAAACGCATCGAAGGCAACGGGCAGGTCACCTTCCGGTACGCGGGGCTCAACCCCAACGGATCGATGAACGACATCGCTGGTGTCTCCAACGAACGCGGCAACGTTGTCGGTTTGATGCCGCATCCGGAGCACGCGGTTGAACCCGGCTTTGGCCCGAACACTGCCGTGGCCATGCGCTCCGGACTCGACGGGCTGAAGTTCTTCACCTCCGTTATTCAGAGCACCCTCCTCGCTCACGCGTAAACCCGGTTCGATTAAGACTTACGACAAGGGCGGTGACTTCTTGACCAATACATCCCCGGCTTCAGCCGATTCGGAAAAATCTTCGGCGCATCCGTTGCCCGCAACTTCGGCATCGGCCATCGGCTTCACGCCCCGCAAGCTGTACCGCATCCTTGCCATCGCCGAAGCCGTGACCTGGACAATGCTCATCACTGGGCTCATCCTGAAGGCCACCGCAGGCATCGACGCGACGCTGCTCACGACCATTGGCGGCGTGCACGGATTCGTCTTCATCTCTTATGGTGCAACCGCGATTCTGGTCGGCATCAACCAGCGCTGGCACTTTGGCGTCGGCCTCCTCGCCGTGGTCACCGCGATTGTTCCCTACGCCACTATTCCGTTTGAAATCATTCAGGAACGTCGCGGTGCTCTTGCCGGAGCGTGGCGTTTGACAGCATCGGAAGACCCCCGCGACAACCATTGGTTCGACCGTTTCGTGCGCTGGTTCTTGAACCACCCCGCCCTGTTGGTCATCGCCATTGTCGTCGCCATCGTTTTGATCTTCACCATCTTGCTGACAGCCGGGCCTCCCGGTGGCAAGTAGTTTTTAGCATCCGCAATTTTTGTCACCGCAGTTTTTATCAACAAAGAGAAGGGACCGACGCGTGAGCACCCACGTCGCCGACACCGTTGAGAACGCCATTGCTACTCCCGACAAGGAGCAGCCCTATGCGGCGTTGGGTCTGAAGCCCGATGAGTACGCGCAGATTCGCGAGATTCTCGGCCGTCGCCCCACCAGCGGTGAGCTCGCCATGTACTCGGTGATGTGGAGCGAGCACTGCTCGTATAAGTCCAGCAAGATGTACCTTCGTCAGTTCGGCCAGAAGGTTACGGCGAAGATGAAGGAGAAGCTCATGGTCGGCATGGGCGAGAACGCCGGTGTCGTGGATGTTGGCGAGGGCTGGGCCGTCACCTTCAAAGTGGAAAGCCACAACCACCCCAGCTACATCGAACCTTTTCAGGGCGCGGCCACCGGTGTGGGTGGAATCGTGCGCGACATCATTTCGATGGGCGCCCGCCCCGTGGCCATCATGGATCAGCTGCGTTTTGGTGCCATCGACCACCCCGATACCGCTCGCGTGGTGAACGGTGTCGTCGGCGGAATCAGCTTCTACGGAAACTGTCTCGGCCTGCCCAACATCGGGGGCGAGACGTACTTCGACTCCGTCTACCAGGGCAACCCGCTGGTCAACGCGCTCTCGGTCGGCGTGCTGCGCCACGAAGATCTGCACCTCGCCAACGCCTCGGGCGTCGGCAACAAGATTGTTCTGTTCGGTGCGCGCACCGGTGGCGATGGCATCGGTGGAGCATCCATTTTGGCATCGGACTCCTTCGACGCGGCCGGCCCCACTAAGCGTCCCGCGGTGCAGGTAGGAGACCCCTTCGCCGAGAAGGTGCTCATTGAGTGCTGCCTCGAGCTTTACCGTTTGGGCCTGGTTGAGGGAATCCAAGACCTCGGTGCCGCCGGCATTTCCTGTGCGACCAGCGAGCTTGCCGCCAACGGTGACGGCGGAATGATCGTGCACCTCGAAGAGGTTCTGCTGCGCGACCCCACGTTGACGGCCGAAGAGATCTTGATGTCGGAGAGCCAGGAGCGCATGATGGCGGTCGTGGAGCCCGGAAAGCTCGACGCGTTCCTCGCTGTTGTTGCCAAGTGGGATGTGGAAACCAGCGTGCTCGGTGAGGTTACCGACACCGGCCGCCTGATCATTCACCACTTCGGCGAAGAGATTGTCAACGTTGACCCCAGCACCGTGGCCGTCGATGGTCCCGTGTACGAGCGTCCCGTTGCCTACCCCCTGTGGCTCGACAAGCTGCAGGCCGATTCGGCTTCAGGCCTGCCGCGTGCCACGACCGGCGAGGAGTTGCGCGAGCAGGTCATCCGTCTGGTGGCCAGCCCCAACCTGGCCGACAAGAGTTTCATCACCGATCAGTATGACTATTTCGTCATGGGCAACACGGCTCTGAGCTTCCCGGATGACGCCGGCATGATTCGCGTCGACGAGGAATCTGGGCTGGGCTTCGCCATTGCCACGGATGCCAACGGTCGCTACTGCCAGCTCGACCCCTACGCCGGCGCGCAGCTTGCTCTGGCCGAGGCGTTCCGTAACGTCGCGGTCTCCGGTGCTGTTCCTGTGGCCGTCACCGACTGCCTCAACTTCGGATCCCCGGAGAACCCCGAGGTCATGTGGCAGTTCAAGCAGGCCGTTGAGGGCTTGGCTGACGGATGCCTCGAGCTCGAGATCCCCGTCACCGGCGGCAACGTTTCCTTCTACAACCAGACCGGCGATCAGCCCATCTTCCCGACCCCCGTGGTCGGCGTGCTGGGCATCATCGACGACGTCGCCCGCCGTATCCCCAGCGCCTGGCAAGACGAGGGTAACAACATTTACCTGCTGGGCTACACCCGCGATGAGCTGGATGGGTCGGCCTGGGCCGGCACCATTCACGACCACCTCGGCGGCCTCCCTCCCGTGCTCGACCTCTCGACCGAGATGGATCTGGCGTCACTCTTGCAGGGTGCCGCAATCGAGAGTCTCGTCCTGTCGGCTCACGACCTCTCCGATGGCGGACTCGCTCAGGCCCTCGCCGAGAGCGTCATGCGTTTCGGCGTCGGTGCCCGCGTGTGGCTCAATGACATCATCGAACGCGATGGCGTGGATGCGACCGCAGCACTCTTCTCCGAATCCACCGCCCGCGTCCTCGTCTCGGTTGACCGAGAAGACGACGTGCGCTTCGTCGGCCTCTGCAACGCGCGCAACTACCCCGTTCTGCGCATCGGTGTCACCGATCAGCGCGGCGACGAAGCAGTTCTCGACGTGCAGGGCCAGTTCGTGATCCCGGTCTCCGAGATCCGCGAGCGCAGCAACGAGACCCTGCCGAAGTACTTCGGGTAGCCGCGAGGTTTTTGGGCTGGCCGGGTCGCCAGCACTTCGGTATTCGGGTCAAGACTCGGCACGTAGAACGCGGATTCCCTTCGGGGAGTCCTCCTTCTTCGGCAAGTCGTTCTTCGATTGCATGCACCCCGGCTCCCTGCCGCTCCAGCACATCCAGCCCCTCCAGCACCTCCAGCACCTCCAGCACCTCCAGCACCTCCAGCACCTCCAGCACCTCCAGCACCTCGCGACCCTTGAACTTTCACAGCCGAGAGTCGTTGCCAGCCCAAGTGGTTCCGCCGCTCTGTTTAAGAATGTCCGCCTGGCGGCGGGCCTTTTATGCCCTTTGGCGCGTCGTACCTGGGGTTTGAGCGGATTCACTTGGCCTCAAGGTGCCGACGCACGCCTCGCCAACCGCCCACTGCCGAGTGGTCACCTTTCGCGGCGTGCCGACCCCGAACCTTCGCCGAGTCGTCACCTTTCGCGGGGCGCCGACCCCTCACCTTCACTGAGTCGTCACGTTTCGCTGCCTGCAACCCTCCTCAGGCCGCGAAACGTGACCCCTCGACGCACGATGTGCCTGCTGAAGCCACGAAACGTGACGGGTCGGCTCGGGTCCTGTTCATCGTCCCTGGTGCGCGGCATCCGCTAATGCCTCGCGGATGAGAGAGGCCAGGACACTCGGGCTCGCCATGTGTGTGAGATTGATGCGGATCACCCTCCACCCTTCCCTCGTAATCCGCTCAAGCCGACCGATGTCGATGTAGTACTGGGCTCGGTCAGTGCGATGTTGATCGCCGTCGTACTCGAGAACGAGATTGTGCTCGGGATAGGCCAAATCTGCGTGAGCAACGACGCGACCGGCGCGACTCCGAATGGGGACATTGATCATGGGCTCCGGCATCCCTGCCCCCACAATGAGGAGGCGCAGCATGGTTTCCCTTGCGGAATCTGTGCGCTCCCTCACCAAAACCATGGCGGCCTGAAGCTGTCGGAAGCCACGCTGGCCGTGCCAACCGTCAACCGCAGCGATTAATTCTGTCATCGTCGCTCGGGGCGCCTTGCGTGAGAGAAGCCCATCGGAAACAATTACCAGATCTTCCAGACTCATCATGGATCCGAGCTGGCGCAATGTTGCAACTGGTGTCGTAACGCGAAGATTGCCGAGCATAAACGTGTCGGGGGACCCAGTGTGTCCGCGGATGAAATGCCCTCGAGGCGCACGTTGCGATGGCCCCGTGGTTACGTGAAGTTCACTCCGCTCTCGCATCGCCAGGGGGAGCCGCATCCCCGAGAGAACGGCCGCGGTCGAATGACTGAAGCAGTGACCTAAAGACATCTTCGTCGCGTAGGCCTGCGCGAGTGAAGAAACGTCCCTTCCCCATCCCCGAGGGACAATCACGCCGTGGAAAATGTGTTCAAGATCGGCTGCACGCAGACGAGCGGGTGTGATCCCCAACTCAAGACCTGCTCGAGCAACATAAGGTTGACCGCGAAGCGAGACGGGCAATGGGGCGGCGGAATCTCTCCGTGATGACATGGGTCGAGCCTGCGGGACATAACGCGGATGCCGAGGTCCCGCCATCACAACTGTGGAAATTTCCAGCGATGCCCAGCACTGCAGGAGAGGAGGCCCCCGGTTTGCCCTGCCGGATGGCGGACAAGGCCAACGGCTCGCCCCAGCGGCAACACGGGCAACGAAGACAGGTCTCTGCTGGAGGTGTTACTCCGAGTCGGCAGCCAGCTTCTCATGGTGATGAATGACTTCAGCGACGACGAAGTTGAACCACTTCTCCGCGAAGGCGGGGTCGAGATTTGCTTCCTCGGCGAGAGCACGCAGGCGCGCGACTTGGCGGGACTCCCGTGCGGGATCTGAGGCGGGAAGATCGTGCGTCGCCTTGAGGCGGCCGACCTGCTGCGTGAACTTGAAGCGCTCAGCCAGCATGTTAATCAACGCGGCATCGATGTTGTCGATGCTTTGACGGATGCTCGTGAGCTCGGCCATCACAGCAGGATCGATACTCGGAGTCGCGTTGTCGGCAGCCATAGAGCAAGATTACCGCGGACGGCGCAGACTGGCACGCTGCCGCATCACGAGAATTCCGACGATAGCGATGGCCGCGCCGACGGGTTCATTCCACGAGAGGGTCTCGCCGAGGATCAGCACGCCGAGCGCGACACCAATGATGGGCGTCAGATAGGTGACGGTGGAGTTGCGCGTCGGGCCCCACGCTCGCATGACGTTAATGTTCCAGAGGAAGGCGATCCCCGTGCCAAAAATACCGAGAGCCAACATGCTCAGGATGATCCACCCATTCAGCGCAAGAGGCCCCGTGATGAGAACCGGACTCAGGATGAGCATCAGGATCGCGGCGCTACCCACCTGCCCGAACGCCACCATGGGTGCCGAGATTCCTCGGGGAGTGACATATTTGCGCAGATAGCCGCCCGTGAATCCGTAGCAAATGGTCGCCAGGATGGCGGCCACTTGGCCCCAGAGGCTACCGCCGAACAGCCCGCCATTCCAAGGGCCGATGATGACGAATACCCCGCCCAGGCCGATTGCGATCCCGAGAATCTGGTTACGCGAGAGCTTCTCCACGTGGAACGCGAAGGTGACCATGAGCGCGGTGGTGATCGGCGTAATTCCGTTGAAGATACTGGCCAGGGCTGACGAAATGTACTGCTCGGCCCACGCCCACAAGAGGAATGGCAGGGCGACGCCGGTCACACCGGCAACCGCGAGGTGGGCCCAAAGTTTCAGGTCGCGGGGCATCCGCTCGCGCATGACAAGCACGATGACCAACATGGTGATGGCACCAATCAGGATGCGCGCCCAGGCAATCTGCCCCCACGACATGCCCTCGAGCGAGACCTTCATGAAGAGGAAACTGGCGCCCCACGCGAGTGCCATGCCCACGAACTGCAGGGCGACCCTCAGTGACGAGCCCGCGGCGGGGGCAGCGGTGGAGTTCGTCGGAGGCGCGGAAGATGCGGGGGAAGTGGATGCCATAACTGGCTCAGTTTAGCCGCGAGGAGGGGGAAACAAATCTAAACGAGGTCGTGGAGGACGACGATGGCGTCGCGGCCGGGGCCCACGCCAATCGCCGAAATGCGCGCGCCGCTCATGGCCTCGAGCGCCCGAACGTAGCTCTGCGCGGTGGCTGGCAGGTCGGCGAAGTTACGCACGCCCGTGATGTCTTCGGTCCAGCCGGGGAACATCTCGTAGATCGGCTTGGCGTGGTGGAAGTCACTCTGCGAGACGGGCATCTCTTCGACGCGAACGCCATCCACGTCATACGCGACGCACACGGGAATCTCGGCGAGGCCGGTCAACACGTCGAGCTTGGTCATGACGAAATCGGTGACCCCGTTGATGCGCGAGGTGTAGCGCGCGATGGGCGCGTCGTACCAGCCGCAGCGGCGGGGACGACCGGTGGTCGTTCCGAACTCAAAACCGGCGGCCCGCAAGAATTCCCCGGACTCGTCGAAGAGTTCGGTGGGGAAGGGGCCGGAGCCCACGCGGGTCGTGTACGCCTTGATGACAGCGATGACGCGTTCGATACGGTTGGGTCCAATGCCAGAACCTGTTGCCGCTCCGCCACTTGTCGCCGACGACGAGGTGACGAACGGATACGTTCCGTGGTCGACGTCGAGCATGGTGGCCTGGCCACCTTCGAAGAGCACAACCTTGCCAGCATCCAGAGCGTTATTGAGCTCGAGCGCGGTATCGGCGACCATGGGCCGCAGGCGATCGGCGTAGGAAAGAAGTTCCTCGACCACTGCATCGGCGTCAATGCCGCGACGGTTGTAGATCTTGACCAGCAAGTGGTTCTTGATGTCGAGGGCACTTTCGACCTTTTGGCGAAGGATTCCCTCGTCGAAGATGTCTTGGATGCGAATTCCGACGCGGTTGATCTTGTCGGCGTACGCCGGGCCGATTCCGCGACCGGTCGTGCCGATCTGGCGCTTGCCGAGGAAGCGCTCGGTGACCTTGTCGAGTGTGCGGTGGTACTGCGTGATGACGTGCGCGTTGGCGCTCACGCGCAGACGCGAGACGTCGATGCCGCGGGAAGAGAGGGCATCCAGTTCGCTAAAAAGAACTTCGATATCGACAACAACGCCGTTGGCAATGATGGGGGTAACGCCCGGGGTCAGGATGCCCGACGGCAGCAGGTGCAACGCGTACTTTTCGTTGCCGACGACAACGGTGTGCCCGGCGTTGTTTCCGCCGTTGAACTTGACGACATAGTCGATGCGGTCGGCCAGAAGATCGGTGGCCTTACCCTTGCCTTCGTCGCCCCACTGGGCGCCGATGAGGACGATTGCTGGCATGACATTCCCCTTACAGAAAAAGTGCGGCAAGCGAGAGAAACGCGCTACCAGTACCTCATTCTATCAAGAGGCCGTGTTACGCGGAGAAGTCGACGTGCTGCATGACCCAGGAGTGCATGGTGACCGCGGAAGAGGTGGCTACTCGCCTTGCTCGGTGCAATCATCTGCACTTAATCCGCTCTGACGGCCGCTGTGAATGTGGACGAGGAAGCGACGGATGCTGCGCGTGTTACATTCGGCCTTGGGGAAGATACACCGGGGTAAAGACATGCATAGGAATGATTCCTATCGTTGGCGCAAGATTGTCGCGCGCAGAAGCGCATCAGGTTTCGTCTTGGTGAGCCTGTTTCTGAGTTTTGGCGCAAGTATTGGGCTGGGTGCCCCTGCTTACGCTGAAGAGGCGCAAGAAACATTAAAATTTCCCTCAACGCTTACGGCCGTAGGCCAAGCCGGCCGAGGGGACACCACACTTCAAATACCTCCCGGGCTGACGCCGGTGTTACTCACCGGTCAAGTTACTGGCGGGACCATCGGAAGCGGTACGGCCGTGATTGCTGTCGGATCAGCCACGACCAGCATTTCTCTCCGGGCGGGGGGAACCATCAGCCTCCCCCTGACTCCTGACCTGTTGCGTAACTCAAGCATCACCGTCACTCTCACCAACCAAATCGACCCACCCTCCGGTGATGTCTGTAGTGCCGACACCGCATCGATCGCGACGCTCACGGACATCGCAATCGTCGCGACTGGCAAGGAAGATGCCCCGACTACGGTGGCAGGTTTCTTCACGCCGAGTGTCACCTCAATAACGGTCGTGAGCGCAGATAGCGCCAAGCCTCTCGTGAATGAAGCCGTGCTGGTTGCCGTGGGTAGCCTTTCGTCACGATTCGACCGCAACACCGTCATTCGCGCTGCGACGCTCGAGGGTTTTGTCCCCAAAACGGGAGCAGGCGCACGCACTGTGATTATCGAGGCAAACAACGACAAGACGGTTCACGCCGACATCGCCAGAGACGCCCCCGCGACGATGACACTTTCCGGGCCAGCCACAGACCTCCCCAAGGCAGCAGCGGCACTCGGCTCAACGAGGCTTGGCCTTGCCGGCTCGAACGCCGTCACCGACCTGATCCAAACAGGAAATGCCGTAACGCAACTCAGTTTCAGCCTTGCCGACCTCGGCGCAGCCCAGCCAGTCCTCGCGGGCATAGGCCGCATGACCTATTCCACAACGCTCAGTCAGTCGCGATTTGGCGGACCGATGAGGGCTTATTCCCTGCACTTGGAAGGAGGTACCACACCCACTCCCGCCGGAGGCGTTGTGAACATCTCAGTTCTGTGGAATGACCAAATCGTCAACTCTCAGATCATCGCCAATTCAGATAAATGGATTGTTGATCTCACAATTGATTCGAGCCTCGTCAAGCGCGACAACACACTCGCGGTTCGCCTCGACGCCCTGCCCCCCGGTGACTTCTGTGCGGCAACGGCATTTCCCGCTGAGCTCGACATCAACGGGGCGGCAAGTATCGTTACCGGGTTCCCCGGGCAGAGCCTCACGCCTGGATTCGAGCGCTTCCCCCAGACTCTGGGCACACGCCTCCCCGTGGCTTTCGGCACTGGAGTTGTCACCCCCGCAATGCTCGAGCAGGCAGCCCAATTGGTCTCAGCGCTCCAGCAAGCCTCTGTGCCGCAACTCAGTGTGACTCTGGTGGATTTTCCCACCTTCATCAACGCGAGCTATCCCGGGGTTGTCATTGGTGCAACGCCGGCAGACTCTGACGCTCTCGCCGCTCCCCTTCGTTTTGCGCCGTGGCGATCTGTTGATAGTTCTGGCACCGCTTTCTCCGTGACTGTCGAGGGGCCATTTGCCGCCCTCGAAGCCTTTACGACGCGGGGGCGAGACCTTCTCATGCTCGGAGCAACCGACGCAACAACCTCCACGGGTTCCCTCGAGACGCGTCTTGCAACCGCCGCCAACGCTGCCCCCTTCGGGTTCTTCGTACTGACCGGCGATCTGCTCGTGGCTGAACCTGGGCAGCCAGATCTTGCCCTGAATACGTCGTCGCTCGTTCCTCAGGACCAAGTCACGTCAGATGTCCCCATTCCAATATGGATCTACATCGCGGCGAGCGTTCTTGTTCTTGTCATTGTTTTTCGCTTGATTGCTATCCGCAAGCGGAAACAGCGCATAAAGTCCGGCATTGCTTCGTGAAGCAGGGGCTCCCTTGACAGTCCCTGTGGTCGACAGTGACGTTGTAGAGGACTCCCCCCCTCAAGCGGGACAACGCATTCGCGGGACCATCATGGTTGCCGGACTTGCCCTCGTTGTGGGCGTCATTAGCTCGGCTTTCATGTTTCATCAGGACTGGCTATTGCTCTATTCCGACGCCCAGTCGCACCTCACAATTGCCCGACGCATTTTCGACTCCAAGGAGCCTGGATTCGCGCAAATAGGCACGGTCTGGCTTCCTTTTCCGCACCTCCTCCTCCTCCCGCTCGTCGCCTCCTACATGCTGTGGCATACAGGGCTGGCAGCGGCAATTCTGGGCACGGGCTGTC
Source organism: Microbacteriaceae bacterium (assembly GCA_947443745.1). Classification (GTDB taxonomy): domain Bacteria; phylum Actinomycetota; class Actinomycetes; order Actinomycetales; family Microbacteriaceae; genus Alpinimonas. The sequence goes on from CANEXL010000026.1 coordinate 10,835, forward strand.
TAGCAGTCTCGGCAGCGGCCCTCTGGCGCATCACCGCACGCGTGGGTTTTCCTTCGGCAGCGCGCTGGGTAACCGTCGCTGTTTTCGTTTTCAACCCCTCAATCTTGTACCTCTACACGGTAGCCCTGACTGAACCAGTGCTCATCGCCTGCCTCCTTGCCGCCATTGCCGGGCTCTCCGGATGGATTTTTGCTCGGCCAACGTATTCCCCTGGACAACTCGCTATTATGGCCGGCATTCCTTCCGGCGCCGCTGTGGTGACCCGGTATGAGGGCTGGGCCTTCGTCTTCGTGGGCGTCCTGTTTGTCATCATTGCCTCATGGCGGCGCTGGCGATCAGCCAAACACACGCTGGTGTTGGTGGGTTTCTACCTTGCGGTGCCCGCCGCTGCCGTCATCTGGTGGCTGTCATTCAACTGGATTGTTTTTGGGTCCCCCCTCGAGTTCGCCAAAGGCATCTACTCGGCTGCCGCCCAGCAGCAAGCCCTAGCCGTTGCCGGCCTCCTCCCGACGCAGGGCAACCTTGCTCTCTCGCTCGAAACCTACGACTGGAGCGTTGTTGGCTTCATGGGGATTCCCCTCCTCGTCCTCGCGGGCGTGGGTGCCATCGTCGTCTTTTTGTCACGGGGGCTTTCGACGACATCCCTGATTATTTGGATGCCCGGCTTCATTTATCCGTTCGCCATTCTCAGTCTCTATCTTGGGCAGACCGCGATTCGAAATGGTCATTCTCTGCCGCCCGGACTCTTCAATATTCGTTTCGCCGCGGGACTCACACCTCTCGTCGCCCTCCTGGTCGGCGCCCTTGTCGCCTATGTTTTCAGCCGTTCGATGCCTGTCGGGTGGGCCTTGGCGGCAATCGCGCTCGCCACCACTGCCGGCTTCACCGCTTGGTCCTATGCGGCCCCTTTGGCACGCATTGATGTCATTCGGGAAGGTATTTCGACGACGCAGAGCGGGTCGGATTCCTCGGCAGCTACGGCATGGCTGGCTGCCCACGTCAAAGGTGGGGACGTTCTGATCGACGAAGGGGCTAACCCCGTTTTGATGCAACTGGACGTGCCCCTGATTCAGGTCTACGCGCGTTTCACTGGCTCAAGTTTTGATCGTGCCGTATTGTCACCGGCCGAGTATGTCACCTGGGTTTACGTCAATACAGAAAACCCCGCGGACCTGGTGTGGAAGGCAGTGAAAAATGATCCGGGATTCCTGTCGCGGTTCGCCCTCGTCTATGAATCCGGACCGATTCGAATCTACGAGCTCACGAGCTCGCTCCAAGGTAGCCGATGACTCGACGCGCCATGCCACGGGAACCGCAAAAGCCCATCGGGCAAGTTCTCGTGAGTTCTGGCCATGTCACAGAGTTGGACGTGCAGAACGCCTTGGAAGCGCAACGTCTGACAGGCGGCCGAGTGGGGAAGATCCTTATTCTGGATGGCGCCATCAGCCGGCTCGATTTCTTCGGCGGACTGGCGACGCAGATGGGGGTCCCCTTCATCAACCTCATCGACGAAGCTCCCGACGACGGCATCCTTGACGATTTTGACCCGGCCGACCTAGTGGAGGCCGAGTGGATACCCTTCCACCGCGACGGTGACGTCTTGACAATCGTGACGTCGACCCCCTTGACGCCGACTTCTCTCGAGGAAATTCGATCACGTTTCGACGCGAAATACATCGTCATGAAGGTCACCACGAATTGGGACATTACGCAAACCGTGATGAGGTACTGCCGATCACGACTCCTGTTCAATGCTGCCGAAGCGCTTGCCGACAACGCACCAGACCGTTCAGCTAAGTCTGGGTTGCGGCTGTGGCAAAAAGGAGTTGCGATCATGCTCGCAACTGCACTCGTTGCCGGTTTTATTTTCGAACGAACCCCCACGGTTGTCACCCTGCTCATCGTGACCAACATTCTTTTTCTCATTGCCGTGAGCTTTCGAACACTAACCTCGGTGGTTGGTGCCTTCAGCCGCCATGACAGCGAGGTCGTAACCCGAGCTCTTGCCGTTGAGGCCGCGGGGAGCAACGGTCTCGACAACGGCGAGAGTGGCGAATGGTTGGATTCGCCAGCCCCCGAACCGGACCTGCCACTGTACACAATCCTGGTTCCCGTTTTTCATGAGGCGAATGTTGTGACGAAAGTAATTCACCACATTGGTCAACTCGATTGGCCCACCGCCAAACTTCAGGTTCTGCTCATCATGGAGGAGGACGACGTCTCCACGATTCAGGCGTGCAAGGATGCCCGCCCACCCGAGTATGTGGACCTCCTGATTGTTCCTGCGGGATCACCCATGACCAAACCGAGGGCCTGCAACTTCGCACTCATGTTTGCCCAGGGAGATTTTCTCGTTATCTTCGATGCCGAAGATCGCCCAGACCCCAACCAACTGCGCGTCGCCTACGCGGCTTTTCTCGCCGCCGACGAGGCGACGGCCCTGGACCCCACGACGAAACCGTTGGTCTGCGTGCAGGCCTCCCTCAACTACTTCAATTCTCGTCAGAATGTGCTTACCCGCATGTTCACTCTCGAGTATTCGACGTGGTTCGACGGCATGCTGCCGGGGATGGAGGCACTTCAGTTGCCCATACCGCTTGGCGGTACTTCCAACCATTTTCGAACATCCCTCCTGCGGCAACTCGGCGGTTGGGACCCTTATAACGTCACTGAGGATGCGGACCTCGGAATGCGCGCGGCCGTGGCCAAATTCAGAATTACGACAATTGACTCCACGACCTGGGAGGAAGCGTGCTCCGAGGTACCGGCGTGGATTCGCCAGCGGACCCGGTGGATTAAGGGGTACATGGTGACGGCCCTCGTGGACGCCCGTTTCCCGGTTCGCTTTCTGAAGTCCGCGGGTTGGCGGGGCGCTTTCTCGTCTTTTGCTCTCATCGCCTCGACCCCGCTTCTCTTTCTTTCCTATCCCTTGGTCTGGGGATTCACCATCTTGACCTACATGGGAGTGCGGTTTTCGGAGTTCGACCTGCCTCCAGTTTTTGCCACGGCGGCCGTCTGGAACGCCGTCGTCGGGAACCTCTGCGTTATTTCCTTAGCTGCGTATGCCGGGTGGCGCCGCCAAGGTTGGCGCTTGGCGGCCCATGCCCTCCTGAATCCGGTCTACTGGTTTCTCCATTCTTTCGCCGCGTGGAGAGCATTCGTGCAACTCATCCTCATGCCCTTCAGTTGGGAAAAAACACCCCACGGGCTCGACAACCGCCCTCTCGAGCGCGGCGAGGTCACCTGATGCCCCGAAATGGATGCCCCGCATGACTCAAGCCGGAAATTTCTCGTCGGTCTTGACCGACTTTGCCCTGACAATGGCGTCGGACATTCCCGTGCAAGCGATGGTCGATGAACTCGTACGCAGAATCTGCGACATCCTTCCCATCGACGGCGCCGGCGTTATTCTCATGGACGCCTTAAGCGCTCCCCAACTGCTAGCAGCATCGAGCCATCAGGTGAAACAAATGGAGGAAACTCAAATCGAGATGGGGGCAGGCCCTTCGTTTAGTGCGTTCGCTGCCGAGGCTGAGGTGAGCGTTCCCGACATTTCGCAAGACACGGCGTACCCAAGACTTGCACGGCCCATGCGCCTAGCAGGGCTCAAGGCCACCTACGCATTTCCATTGCGGTATGGGAATCATTGTTTGGGCGCACTAGACCTCTACAAGAGAGTGCCAGCCTCCCTCACAGCAGCGGAGCGAGAGACAGCTCAAACACTTGCCGATGTGACCGCCGCCTACCTGTTCAATGCCCGGAGCAAGATTCAGATTGCTCTCGAATCAAGTAGGCACGAACTGAATGCCACCCACGATGCCCTAACGGGGCTCCCCAACAGGGCCTTTCTGAAGCTACGGGCCAAAATATCCGGCGACGTTGGACTCCAACGTAATTGGCGAACAGCCGCCATCTTTCTCGATATCGACCATTTCAAGATTGTGAATGATTCGCATGGCCACGCGGTCGGTGACGAGTTACTGATCGCCATCGCGCAACGCCTCTCGAGGTTGTTGCGCCAGGGAGACACCCTGGCTCGCGTCTCCGGTGACGAGTTCGTCATCCTCTGCCACCACATCAAAATCGACGACGACTTGGAGCGCATGGCATCGCGCCTTAAAAAGGCTTTCGGGCTGCCCTTCGTTTTGAATCATCACATTCTCGCGGTCACTGCCAGTATCGGCATTGCCATCTCGGAGCCCGGGCTTTCGGTAGATCAAGACCTCATCGACAAAGCCGACACGGCCATGTACCGGGCTAAACGCATCGGAGGGGGCACGCATCAGATCTTTGATGAGCACATGGATGACGACGAGCGTGCCCGCATACTCCTTACGGTTGATCTGACAGCGGCTATCGGTTCCGATCAAATTGTTCTGGCCTATCAACCCATTATCCGAAATAGTGATGGCGTCATGACCGGAGTCGAAGCTCTCTTTCGCTGGACCCACCCCACGCTGGGCTACATCGATGCCTTCACGGCCATCACACTCGCCGAAGAAAGCGGGCTCATCATCGACATCGGCAACTGGGTCCTGGAGACGGCCTGCCGCGCTCAGGCCGACTGGGCGATCGCGAAACCTGACCACCCAATGACGGTCAGCATCAATGTTTCAGCAAGACAGTTAATGGAGCCGGACTTTGCCGACCGCGCCGAGGCCATCCTTCACAGCAAAGGGACGCGACCTGAGTCTGTCATTTTGGAAGTAACAGAGAGCGCTGTTTTCGACGGGGGGCCGGTCCCGCAGATTAACCTCAACAACCTTCAGAAGATAGGGATGCGAGTTTCCTTGGATGACTTCGGAACGGGCTACAGCACCTTGACCCACCTGCGCACTTTCACCACGAACAACGTAAAGATTGGACAGCAATTCATCTCAGACATTTCGAGTGACCGCGTCGCAGAAGTGATCGTGTCATCGATAACACGGCTTGCGAAGAGCCTCGGAGTTTCGGTGACAGCGGAGGGCATCGAGACGGAAACCCAGCATGCCCTCGTCATTGAAGCAGGTGCGGACTTTTCACAGGGCTATCTCTTCGGGCGGGCCATGTCAGCCGAGGCGATTCTGGCGTTGCTGTAGGCCGCGCTCGCCCGCCCGAGGCGATTCTGGCGTTGCTGTAGCAGCTACTTGGAGAAGTCGACGTGCTGCATGACCCAGGAGTGCATCGTGACGGCGGCGGCAGCGGAGGCGTTGATGGAACGCGTCGATCCGAACTGAGTGATCTCGATGACGGCTTCGGCGGCAGCGATGGCTTCGGGCGAGAGCCCCGGACCCTCCTGACCGAAGAGCAGCACGCACGCGGCGGGAAAATCGAAGGTTTCGATTTTGACGCATCCGGGAACGTTATCGATGGCGAGAATAGGCAAACCCTCGGTCTTGGCCCAGGCCACGAGGTCTTCGACGGTCTCGTGATGAACGACATGCTGGTAGCGATCGGTCACCATGGCACCTCGCTTGTTCCAGCGGCGGCGGCCCACAATGTGCACGGTGTCGGCGGCAAACGCGTTGGCACTGCGCACGATTGAGCCAATGTTCATGTCGTGCTGCCAGTTCTCAATGGCAACATGAAACGGATGCCGCTTCGTATCCAGATCGGCCACAATCGCATCCATGCGCCAGTAGCGGTAGCGGTCGATGACGTTGCGGGTATCCCCCGTCGCCAGCAATTCGGCGTCGTACCACTCCTCCGTAGGAAGCTCGCCGATCCACGGCCCTACGCCCGACGTGCTCAGCTCGTGGGTGGGCGAAGGGGCGGATGCTGGAGCATCTACCGGAGCATCTGCTGGAGCGCCTGCATCACTGGGCAGATTTTGGGGGTTCTCAGTCACCCATTTAGGTTACAGACTGTAAGGACCGACCATTGGAGAAGTTGTGACCCCGACCAACCCTGCATCGACAGCATCGCCCGTTTCGACCTCATCGGCAACATCGAGCCCATCGGCCACTTCGGCATCCGTCGTCATGACCGAACATGGGGATGCCTCCGTCTTGCGCTTCGTCGATTCTCCGACCCCCGCTGCAGGCCCCGGCCAGGTCCTCGTGAAGCTCTCCGCTATTGGTGTGAACTTCGTCGACATCTACCGTCGCCAGGGTCTGTACCCGGTTGCGCTCCCCCACACTCCAGGTACCGAGGGTTCCGGCGTCGTCGTTGCTTTGGGTGATTCCGTCACGGACGTTTCCGTGGGCGACCGCGTTGCCTTCGCCGAAGCCACCAAAACCTACGCCGAGTTTGCCGTGGTCGATACCGAACATCTTCTTCCCATTCCGGATGGGGTGGATGACACCACGGCCGCCGCAATTCCCCTGCAAGGGATGACCGCGCATTACCTCGCGACCTCCGTCTTCCCACTGGCCAAGGGCCACACCGCGCTGATTCACGCGGGGGCGGGCGGTGTCGGCTTGCTCCTCACCCAGCTCGCAAAGGCCCGCGGTGCCCGCGTCATCACAACTGTCTCGACCCCCGAAAAAGCCGAGCTCTCGCGCCAGGCTGGCAGTGACCATGTCATCTATTATGAGGAGTTCGATGCGACCGTGCGCGACCTCACCAAGGGTGTCGGCGTGGATGTTGTCTACGACGGTGTCGGCAAAGACACCTTTGATAAGTCACTGGCCAGCCTGCGCGTGCGGGGGTTGTTGGCTCTCTTCGGCATGGCCTCTGGGCCGGTGCCACCCTTTGATCTTTCTCGGTTGGCATCCGGTGGTTCGCTGTCGGTCATCCGTCCGTCAATGGGCAACTACCTTCAGACGGCCGAGGAACGTCGCTGGCGCTCGGACGAACTCTTTGCGGCAATCGAGGCCGGCACGCTGAACGTGCGCGTGGGGGCTACGTATCCGCTGGCAGAGGCCGCGAAGGCGCACGACGATTTGGCGGCTCGCCTCACCACCGGCAAGGTACTGCTCATTCCGTAAAACACCGGCAGCTGTGAGCACTGCGGCGACAACCGATGCGGCTTGCCAGAGGTCGCCGTCGGTTGCACATTATTGAGGGCTGAGGCCGAGGTCTTCCAGGCCGATGGCCGAGAAGTAAGGGTAGCCGGCGGCTTCGATGCGTGCCTTAGCTTCGGTGCCGCGGTCGACGACGACGGCAACTCCGACGACAATTGCGCCGGCCTTCTCCAGGGCTTCGATGGCGGCCAGAGGAGATCCGCCGGTGGTGGAGGTGTCTTCGAGCACGACGACGCGCTTGCCTGAAACCTCGGGTCCCTCAACCTGACGGCCGCGGCCGTGATCCTTGGGCTCCTTGCGCACAACAAAGGCGTCATACGTGAGGCCGCGCGCGGCGCCCTGGTGAAGGACGGCGGAAGCGATGGGGTCCGCGCCCATGGTGAGGCCGCCGACGGCATCAACATTGGGAATCTGGGCGAGCACATCGAGCATGACTTGACCGATCAGCGGGGCAACCCGGTGGTCGAGGCTGACCTTGCGCAGGTCAACGTAATAGGTGGCCTTCTTACCGCTGGTGAGCGTAAAGTCACCGTGAAAAACGGCGTCAGAGGCGATGTAACGGATGAGCTGGGCGCGTGCGTCGGTCATGCCTTCAGTTTACTGGGATGCCGGATTTATCACTTCGGGACCTCAGCGATGAAATCTGCCTTTTTGGGATGACGTGGCGTGCGGGAGAATAGAAGCAAATCTTCGTGAGGGGCTCCATGCGCATTGGCATCATCGGCACGGGTGCGATGGCCAGCATCTTCGGCGGCGGGCTCATGGAAGCCGGCCACGACGTGGTCTTCGTCGGCAAGAATCCGAGGGCCGTCGCCGCGCTGAACGAACGCGGACTAACGGTGGATCGGGATGGATCTGCGTCAAGCCACTATGCCGCGAGAGCGATCCTCGAGGGGGTGACGGAGGCCGCGACGAGTGCGGTTTTAGCCGATGGTGCGGATGTCACGGCGGAAGCCGGCGCGGATGAGACAGCTGCCCCGACTGGAGGCCTGGCATCCATTGGGATCTGCGACATCGTGCTGGTGCTCGTGAAGTCCTATGACACAGCCGCCGCGGTCAGCTCTTTCGTCCCCCTCGTCGGGCCGAACACAATCATCGTCACCCTGCAAAACGGGATCGGCGCGGCCGAGATTATCGCGGCGGCTTTTCCACTCAACCCAGCAGGGCCGACCGGAGGCGCGGGTTCGCGTTCGCCACAGATTGTGCAGGGCGTGACGTATCAGGGCGGCACGATTATTGCGCCCGGCCACGTGTATCACCACTCCACCGCGGCGACCGTTTTTGGAACACATCGCGGCACCCCCATCGCGGCACCTGAGAAAGGCGCAGCCGACGCGAGCGGAGCCCACTCCGAATCCGTCAGCTCAACATCAGTCAGCTCCAATCAAGCGGCGGCCGAGAAGGTCGCAGCGCTGTGGGCCGAGGCCGGCTGGAAGGCATCCGTCTCGCACGATATTGAAGCCGAGGTGTGGAAGAAGGTCGTTGTGAACGGTGTCAATGCCATCGCGGCCACCACCGGTTTGCCCTCGCGCGCGATGACCGAGTCTCCGTCGGTGCGCCAACTCGTTGAGGATGTCGTGCTCGAGGGCATGGCTGTGGCTCACGCGCTCGGCTACACCCAGCTCGACGAAAAAAGGGCCGTGGCCGACATCCTGA